>JBAVDD010000345.1:0-16548 GCA_049587035.1 Acidobacteriaceae bacterium
ACGACGGTGGCGAGGGCTGCGCCGACAAAGAGAATGCGGTCGAGCTGATGGGTGGTGGGCGTTAGTTCGAGCGCGTGAAGGGTTTGGCCCACGAACCAGGGGGTGAAGAAGAGCAGGGCGCCCCAGATGGTGGCGCGCAGACGTCCGGGAGTGCGCGCGGCGAGGAGGAGAGCAGCGATGAGGACCCAGATTAGGAGGAAGTCTAGAGTTACGGGAAGGAAAAAGTTCAGCGCCGGGCCGCTCCAGTGGTAGAGGGCGTCCTGCTTGGGCTCGACCGCGGGCTTGATGATCCAGAGGAAAAAGAGCGTGGTGAAGCCCATGGCGATGAACAGAGTTCGTAGCAGCGCGTGGGGGCGGGAGTTCGCAGCGAGATCCCTGGGGTCTTGCGATGGAGACAAGGATCAGGCTTCCGTGTGTGGGTTTACCGCCTCGATGACGGGAGTTTCGGCTGGCTTTTTGCGGGTCATCAGGGCCTTGATGCGCTTGCGGAGGGTGAAGAGGACGCCGGTGAAGATGGTGCCGGCGGCTTGCAGCATGAGCAGGCCTGAACCGGGATCGATATAGGCGTAGGCCCTGCGCTCGAGTCCGAGGCTCAGGCAGAAGATCATGGCGGCGGTGACGATGTAGTACGCAATCTTTAAGCGCAAGAGAACCTCCAGTGGAAGGGATCGGGGAAAGTCCCAAATCGGGTGGAGACCCCGCAATGGCTGGGCCCGGAACACGATCACGTTAGGGGAGAATCAACAGAAGATCAGGATTCCAATAAATCAAACTCTCTTCAGAATTTATCGTTGTGCGATGACTTCGTCAATGACAGAGTTGCAAGGCCGGCGGTGGTGTTGCAAAAAAGCAGGGCGAGGAGTGACCGCTCGCCCCGCGGATATTGCGAGTGGTTTGGGTTAGCGGCCGCGGTTTCCACCACCGCTGCGGCGGCCGGCAGGACGGCCGGCGTTGCCGCCATGGGGGCGACCGCTGCTGGGGCGACTGCCGTTGGAGCGTCCACCGGAACGGTTGAAGCCGCCGCCTGAGCCGCTGCGCGACCGCTGCGGGGTTTGGGGTGCGGACTCGTTGACCGAGCCGTCGGCGTTCTTCCAGCTGCGGGTTTCCATCTGGAGGAGATCGCTGATGCCGCTGGAGGGCTGGTTGAGGTCGATGGGCTTGTTGCGCTCTTCCTTGGCGAGGTTCTTGTCGGCCTCGTTCCACTCGAACTTGATCTTGAGCTCGCGCTCGAGCTTACGTGCGTCGCCCTTTTCGAGCGGGGTGATGAAGGTGGAGGCGATACCTTTCGCGCCTGCACGACCGGTGCGGCCGATGCGGTGGACGAAGTCGTCGGAGCCGTTGGGCAGATCGTAGTTGACGACGTGCGCGATGTTGGAGATGTCGATACCGCGCGCGGCGACATCGGTGGCGACCAGGACGCGGCAGCGGCCGGTGGCGAAGCTCTTGAGAGCTGCGCTGCGCTGCGATTGCGAGCGATCGCCGTGGATGATCTCAACCTCGTGGCCTAGCTTTTCGAGCTTGCGGCCGATGCGGTCGGCACCGTGCTTGGTGCGCGAGAAGACGAGGTAGGTGCCCTCTTCTTCGTTGAGCATCTTGTCTAGCTGGGAGAGCTTCTGGTCCTGCATGACGGTGTAGACGCGGAGCTCTACGGTGTCGACCGGATGGGAGGTGATGCCGATTTCGACGCGGACGGGATCCTGGACGTAGTCCTTGACGATCTCGCGGATGTTGGCGTCGAGGGTAGCGGAGTAGCACATGGTCTGGCGGTCTTTGGGGAGCGCTGCGACGATGCGCTTGATGGCTGGGAGGAAGCCCATGTCGAGCATGCGATCGACTTCGTCGAGGACGAGCATGTCGACGTCGCGAAGGTTGACGGCCTTGCGGCGGAGGAAGTCTTCGAGGCGGCCGGGGGTGGCGACGATGAGGCGCGGGCCACGGGAGATCTGCTCGATCTGGGTGTTCTCGGAGAGGCCGCCGCAGACGAGGACCGCGTCTGACTTCTGGGTGGGGCAGATCTTGTGGAACTGCTCGAGGACCTGCATGGCCAGCTCGCGGGTGGGGAGAAGAATGAGCGCGAGGACGGGGGTCTTTTTGCCACGGGTGCTGGCTACGGAGATCTCCTCGAGGCGCTCGATCATGGGAACGAGGAAGCTGAGTGTCTTGCCGGTGCCGGTTGAGGCGGTGGCCAGGATGTCGTCGCCTTCGAGTGCGGGCGGGATGGCTCCGGCCTGCACGGGGGTGGGGTGGATGAAGCCAGCAGAGCTGAGGCGGGCTTTGAGGGAGTCGGAGATCTGGAAGTCGGCGAAGGTGATTGCGGCGGCTTCTTCGACGGTGGCGGATACGTGACGCGCGACCTGGAGGGGTTCAGGGTTCAGGATGGAATCAAGAGTAAGGGTAGACAAGGGTTTCCTTTGAAATAGGTGAATGGGGAGTGGGAATGCAGTGACGCATCCTGTCGGCAAGCACACTTGTGGCCTGCGAGAGTTGCGTGGATTCCTGTTTCAGCATTGCTTGGTGTATTGCTTCGGTAAGCATTGCTGCTGCACGGCGAGGCTTGATCCATTGATCGGCCTGCTAGCCAGAGCAACCAACGCTTAGAGAGCGGGCGGTGGGTGGGGTATGTGGCGCTCGCGGTCTCTGGCCAGACTCGAATCCATTGGGAGTCTCTGCCCGCGGTGCCCTGCGTGAATGATTCAACGCACGTGTAGTATAGCACGCCGCTGAGCCTTTATCTTTTAGCAAGAAGCTCGGGTCACGAGCGTTTCCGTGGAGGGCCGCTGAAGCCTCGCGACTTGCGCCTGGGAGGGACGGGCTTCTTGAGCTGGGCGGCTTCGGGGAGGACTTTTTTGCGCTCTACTTTTTTGCCGGCGGCGGCTCGGTTGAGGGCCTGGACTTCGCCGGGCAGGAGCTCGCGGAAACCTCCGGGAGGGACGTCCAGGGTCAGCGCTCCGTAGCCGATGCGGCGGATCTTTTCCACGTGGTGGCCGATCTCTTCGAACATTTTGCGGAGCTGGCGGTTGCGGCCTTCGGTCAGGGTGACTTCGTACCAGGGGTTGTCGCCGCCACGGACTTGCTCGACCTTTGCAGGTTGGGTTAAGACTCGGTCGCGGCGGCCCGTGGAACGTGTGTCGGCCAGGCGGCCGCGGTCGATCATGATGCCGCGGCGGATCTGGTCGATGGCGGCGTCGGTGGGTGAGCCGGAGACTTTGACGAGGTAGGTTTTGAGGACTCCGGTGGCGGCCTTGGAGAGCTTGTTGGCGAGGTCACCGTCGTTGGTCATGAGGAGAAGACCTTCGCTGAGGTAGTCGAGGCGGCCTACGGGGTAGAGTCGAGGGAACTTGCTGTGCTCACCGATTTGTTTTTTCTGGCGGTCTTCGCCGAGGAGCTGCATGACGGTGGGGCGGTGCTCGGGGTCGTCGAGGGTGGTGACGTAGCCGCGCGGTTTGTTGACCATGTAATACTTTGTCGGCTCGGGGCCGTGGAGCAGCTTGCCGTCGATGCGGATGTGGTCGCGGGAGGGGTCGGCGCGGGTGCCGAGGGTGGTGATTACTTCTCCGTTTACCTGGACGCGGCCTTCGAGGATGATGGCCTCGGCGGCGCGGCGGGAGGCGATGCCGGCGCGGGCGAGGATTTTTTGGAGGCGGTCGCCGGTGGGTTGCTCGGCTTCCGGCTTGGTTGAGGTGGGTTTGGGCGTGGGAGTCTTGCTCATGGTGAGGGCTTTCTGACTGCGGAACGGCTCATCGCGGTCGGGACGGTCTGGGGGTTGCGCTGATCGCTGGTTTGGGCCGCAGAGATTCAGGACGCAGAACCATTATCTCCTGTCAGGAGATGCGGCGTGTTGTGGCGTGCAGGCTTAGTCGCGGCTGCCGGAGAAGAGCTGGGTTAGGGCGACGAAGATGTTGATGCCGTCGAGATAGATGCTGAGCGCTAGTTCTACTGCTGTGGCGCCGTCGCCGCCCTTGTGGATGCGCATGAAGTCTACGACTACGAGCACGCTGAAGATGGCTAGCGTGAGGTAGGAGTAGGCGTTGGGGCTGATGAGGTGGAAGAACATGCCGAGGACGCCTACGATGATCAGCCCTAGCAGAGCAGCGAACGCATAGTTGCGAACGCGGTGGTAGTCGAAGGTGAAGATCTGTGCGCCCATGCCGAGGCAGGCCATGCCGACGGCTGTGGTCAGCGCCGCGTTGAAGACCGCGCTGGTGTGGCCGGTGTGGAGCAGCATGTTGATGTAGGGGCTCAGCTCAAAGCCCATGGCGAGCGCCAGAACGAGAAAGAGGAAGAAGGCTAGTGCGGGAGTCTTGCGCGTGGCGCGGATGGCGAAGATCAGGCCGATGGTGACGATGAAGTACAGCCAGAACATGCCGGCAGGTGCGGAGACGGGCGCAACGTAAACGCCAACAGCCGAGGTGAAGAAACCGACGGAGGTGATGACCAGCACCTGGCTCAGGAGCGTGGAGGCGCTGCGGGTTTGGCCGAAGGTTTGGGAGCCGTTGCGGCCGTCGATGATGATCGGATTGTTGCGGTTGTCCATAAAGCCTCTTGCTAATAATCGTACGCTTATATGACGCGTCGACAAGCCAAAGGGCTCGTCCTACGGTCCTGCGCGGACGGCGAGAGAAGAGACTTGCGCAGGATTAGGCTTCGGGGTCTTCGTCGGCTGATTGAGCGTCGATCTCAGGGATGGATTCGGGTTCGGAGGTGGGGGCGTCGGGTTCGGAGTTTTCTTCCTGCTGAGGGCTCTCGACGGGCTGGAGGTTGTGGCCTTCGAGTTCGATGGGGTCCGCGCTGGCTTCTTCGCTGGAGGGCTCGGCGGCGTGGGCTTCCATGGGGATCTCTACCTGGACGGCGTCGTTTAGCTCGCCGGCCATCTTTTCGAACTCTTCGATGCTGGGGAGTTCGTTGATGTCCTTGAGACCGAAGCGGAGGAGGAAGTCCTTGGTGGTTTTGTAGAGGATGGGGCGGCCGATGACCTGCTTGCGGCCGGCGGTGGTGATGAGCTTGCGGCCGAGCAGGGAGCCCAGGACGCCGCCGGAGTCTACGCCGCGGATCTCTGAGACCTCGGGGGCGGTTACGGGCTGCTTGTAGGCTACGACGGCCAGGGTTTCGAGGGCCTGTAGGGTTAGCTTCAGGGGCGGCTTGAGGGACTTTACGAAGCCGCGGACGGCGTCGTGGTACTCGGGCTTGGTGGCCAGGCGGAAGCCGCCGGCTACTTCGCGGATTTCGAGGCCGCGGTCGCCGTTGGCGTAGTCGGCGATTAGCTGGTCGAGGACGGAACGGAAGTAGTCGCGGAGCTTGCGGGCGGCAAGCTTTTGTTCGGCTTCGAGCTGTTTGGTGGTCGCGGCGAGGGCTTTGGCGTCGGGCTTGTCTTCGGTGTTGCCGTGCTCGGTTGAGAGGACTTCCGGGGTCTCAGAGGCGGGATCTGGGGCATCCGCTTCTGTGGTGGGTTCGGGCTCGCTGGGGGTCATGGCTTCGGCGTTGAGGGCTTCGGCGTCTTCGACTGGCTCGGGACTTGTGGAGTCGTCGGCGGCCTCGTCTTCGAGGGCGAGGGAGCGTTGCTGGGCGGCGAGGGCGTTGAGTTCCGCCTGGCCCTCTTCGCCGAGCAGGCCGGTGAGTTGGGCGAGCGTGACGGGCTCTTCGGACGCGTAGATGACGGCTTCGATCTTGGCTTTAAGACTCATGGATGCAGAGTTGAGTGTATCAACCTCGCACCGCGCATGCGGCCCTCTTGTGCAGGGGAAAGGCTTGTTCTGCGCGGACGCGGTCTTACGCAGACGGCGGCCCTGCGAAGACGGCGAGTGGTGTCTGTGAGGGCTGTGGATTAGTGGACGAAGATGTTGAAAAGGTAGAACAAACAGCCGGAAAGGAGGGCGGCAGCGGGAAGGGTGAAGACCCAGGCCATGACGATGTTGCGGATCGTGGTCCACTGCAGGCCGCTGCCGTTGGCGGTCATGGTGCCGGCGATGCCGGAGTTGAGGACGTGGGTGGTGCTGACGGGAAGGCCGTAGGTGTCGGCGACCAGGATGGTGCACATGGCGACTAGCTGTGCCGCTGCGCCCTGAGCATAGGTGAGGTGGGTCTTGCCAATCTTTTCGCCGACGGTGACGACGATGCGCTTCCAGCCGACCATGGTGCCGAGGCCGAGTGCGAGGGCTACGGCGACTTTGACCCAGATGGGGATGTAGCGGGTGGAGCGGTCGAGGTAGCCGCGGTAGGCGGAGAGAACGGCGGTGTCAGCGGACACGAGGTGAGGAGCGTTTTTAGCGATTGGGAGTAGGCGCAGGGTTTCGCTGCTGAGGTACATCTGGTTGCGCACGCGGGGTTGCATGGCCGGTGGAATGGTGGAGAGCGAGCCGACGGAGGCGATCTCGGTGTTGAGGGTGTTGATTTGTAGCTGAAGGGCGGGGAGAACGTTGGCGTCGTAGGTGCGGGTGGAGATGAAGTGCTTGAGCTCGGCGTCTGTGGCTGTTGCGGATGTTGTGGGGGTGGGCGGCGCGTAGTAGTGGCTGATGGCGGTGGAGGCCTGGGTGGAGATTGCGGCGAAGCCCTGTGTGTCTGCGAGGCTGACATGGTGATTGAGCGCGAAGGCGGTGGGGACGGTGCCGACGAGGATGAGCATGATGAGGCCCATGCCTTTTTGGCCGTCGTTGGAGCCGTGCGCGTAAGAGACGCCGCCGCAGGTGAGGACGAGCAGGGCGCGGATGTAGAAGGGCGGGGGTGCTGTGCCTTCGGGCTCTTTGTAGAGGCGCGGATCGCGCGCGACGAGCTTGAAGAGGATCAACACCAGAGCGGCGAAGATGAAGCCGATGACAGGAGAGATGAGCAGGGCTTCGAGAACCTTTTTGATCTGGTTCCAGTCAAGGGCCGCGGTGCCGCTGCTCTGCGTGAACTGGTAGGCGAGAGCGACGCCGAGGATGGAGCCGATCATGGTGTGCGAGCTGGACACGGGCAGCGCCTTCCACCACGTGGCGAGGTTCCAGACGATGGCGGCGATGAGTACGGCGAAGACCATGGAGAAGCCGGAGCCGTGGCTGATCTTGAGCAGGAGCTCGACGGGCAGGAGGCCGATGATGGCGAAGGCTACGGCGCCGGAACTGAGCAACACGCCAACGAAGTTCAGGATGCCGGAGAAGACGACGGCGACATGAGGATCGAGCGAGTGGGTGTAGATGACGGTGGCTACGGCGTTGGCGGTGTCGAGGAAGCCGTTGACGAACTCGAAGCCGAGTGCGATGAGGAGAGCGACGCCAAGGAGGATGAAAGGAAAGATGGTGCGCGGGTGAACGGAGGCGAGATCGAGCGAGAGCTTGTCACCGATGTAGAGGAGACCGCCGACGAGGAGCAGGCCGAAGACAAGGACACCCCACTTGCCGGAGGACGATTCTGAGAGTTTGGTATTGAGTACGGAGCTGGAGCTTCGGCTTGGTCTTATGTTGCGACTGGAGCTTGCCGCTTTGGGGGTTAGAACGGGCGTGGCCATCGTAGTTTCTTAGCTCACTTGGGGGTAAGCGCGGAACTCAGCAAGCTTCTGTGGTGAAGGTTTCAGGGAAGTCTTCATGATAAGGAAGTGCAGTTTTGTCGGGCCACGTATGAGTCTAATCCTGACGGGGCTCCACGGCTACTCGATCTGGCACGAAATCCTGCAAGTTGGCGCAATGACCGCGTCCAGCCCTGCGCGGATGGCACTGGTGGACGCAGGGAACCGAAGATTTGATGCGGTTGGGTGGAGTTGGATTGTGGATTAGTGGGCGATCATGTTGAAAAGATAGAACAATCCGCCGGGGAGCAGGGCCGGGGCGGGGAGGGCTGGATTGAGGCGCTGGCGCGGCACTCCTGAAGAGCGCGGCGAGGAAGATTGGGTGCTGGGCTAGTTGCCGGGGATCTGGTTGTAGGTGGTGGGCCAGTTGGCTAGGAGTTTGTTGATGACGGTGGAGCCGCAGAGGTACGCGGATTCGAGGGCCAGGCGGAAGCAGATGTAGGGGGCGGTGATGGATTCTGCGGCGGCGTGGCCGGGGCGCTGCTCGGAGAAGTTGCTGGCGGCGCGGAGGTCGAGGACGCGGTTGGGGTCGACGCGGTGCATGTTGCCGAGGCGTTCGATGGCGTTCATGAAGCCGGCGTCTTCCATCTCGGTGGTGGTGAAGGTGCCCTGGTTGTGGGTGTAGAGGCGAACCCAGTCGCGGGCGTACTGGGTCATGATCTTGCCGTGCCAGTAGTAGTCGCTGGCGAAGGTGGCTCCGATGAGGACGAAGGGTGGGCGGCGGGCGGCGGGGTAGTTGGTGTAGCCGGTGCGGTAGGCGGCTACTTGGGGGTCGTCGCCGAGGTGGAGGTCCTTGGTTTGGGCGTAGGCCCAGGCGGTTAGTTTGGGGTTGAGGGTGTAGAGGTTGGAGCGGGTCCAGGTGGTGGTGGTTAGGGCTTGAGGGTCGGGGCGCGAGGCGCCGGAGGGGAAGATGCCATAGGGCCAGTCGTGGGGGGCTTCGCGGGGGTCGATCTCGCGGGCTACGTCGTTGACGACGTAGTTGGCCCAGACGGCGGAGCCGAGAGAGGCGGCTTTGGGGTCGACGCCGGCGATGCCGTTGATGAGGATGTAGGCGTGGGTGAGGTCGAAGCGGGGGTCGAGGCCGAGGGCCATCATGGAGGCTGTGGCGTTGACCAGGGTGGTGCCGCTGACGATGCCGAGGATGGTGTGCTGGGGGTTGGTGCGGATGGGGTGGGTGCCGCTGGGGTAGTTGGTGTCGGGTGGGCCGCCGGGGAAGGGGAGGGTCTCGGTGAGGTGCTCGCGCTCGACCCAGAACTGGAACTCGCCGGGGATGTCGCCGGTGTCGTGGCCGACTTCGAAGGTGGTGACGATTACGGCTCGGATGGGCCAGGGGTGTTGCGGGGTTTGGGCGCGGGCAGTGACGAGGAGGGCGAGGGCGGAGACGGTTAGGGCTAGGATGCGGATGGGCGTGCTCCGTGTGGGGTGCTGGGGGTTGGAGTGTTTAGGGTATCGCACGCGGGAAGGCGACGAGAAGGCGACTTACCATTCGGAAACAAATTAAGCGCCCAGCCTTCTTGAGAGTGAATTCACTCGCCCTTCTAGCTTCTATTCTCAAGAGTGCAAGTATCCGGGGCGACGAAGCCGAGGAGCCGCCCTAGAAACACGTAGCCGAGGAAGATGCCAGACGCGCCCAAGGCGACGTAAACGGTTCCAACGAAAAGAATCTGGGAGATTGCAGGATGCACCGTGTCTTCTGACACCTCAGCGAGATACGCTAATGCGCCAACCAGTAGTCCGATGCCAATCGCTACAGCGGGAGCGATATATCGCTTAGCGTTGGCTTCTTGAGAGTGGTTGGACTGGGTAATGGATGGATCCGGCACCCACATTTTCACAAGCGCTGATACTGGCGCAAACAGTAACACGGATCCAAACACAACGGTGAAAAGGTGTCCCGACGTTGTCTTGATCAGTTGTTCTGGATAGATGGCCAGCGCTAGGCTGGATACCAGCCAAACAGCTATGGCTCGCCCATATGGTCCTCGGTCGTTGAACTTTCCGCCGCTGATCAATGCCAGGATGACCAACGCGAAGCCAACGAGACTCGCTTCCAAGATGAGGAGCCGAGCTGATCCGGGTTTGCCCATCCACATTGACGCATGCCGTGACATCGCCACGATTTCTGCGGCCACAACGACCAAAACGCAAAACGGAATAGCCACCTGCACTCGCTCAAGATAAGGCGCGCGCGCGCTCCGACCGACCCACTGCGGAAAGCTCGAACGCAGGAGCGAGACCAGCGCGAGCAACACGACTGCGATCGCCCCGAAAGAGCTCACTGCGTCATACGGGTCGTCACCAAAAGGGATCGTGCCACGGAGCGTCGGGTCGTGTTTGGCATACTCAAAAACCCACACAAAGAATATCGCCAGGGCGGCGACAAGCAACGAGTTTCGCACTGGACCGAGCTTCATACTGCCCCACTCTAGTCGCATTTGTTTGAGTTAGACCCGAGAACGCGCTTCGCTCGAAGTATGGCTCGATTCTAGGACCAGTCGTCGCGGACTTGGGCTTGTTCGGTGAAGACCTGGTCGAAGCGGTCGGTCTTTTTGATGAGGATGTCGCCGAACTGGTCGGACTGGCGGAGCAGGATGGCTTGCAGACGGACTAGTTCCAGCATTGCGAGGAAGGTGCAGATTACGGCGCGCTCGCTGCGGGTGTTGTGCAGGAGGCGGCGCAGGCTGATGGGTTTGTCTTCCATGAGCAGGCGCTGCTTTACGTAGCTGATCATCTGGGCGACGGTGACGGTCTCTTCGTCGATGACGTGGACGGGACGGGTGCGAAGACGCTCGAGGATGTCCTGGAAGACGCGGACGAGGTCTACTGTATCGGCGTCGATCTCGCGTTCGGTTTCGGCGTCGTCGAGGCCTTCGTCGTGGAGGAAGTTCTTGAGGCCGGATTGGGTCCAGGTGGCCTCTTCTAACATTTGTTTTTGCTGAAGCATCTGCGCGGCGGCTTTAAAGCGTTCGTGCTCTAGCAGGCGCTGGACTAGCTCGAGGCGCGGGTCTTCGGAGTCCGGTTCGGAGGTGAGTGGGTCGCGCGGGAGGAGCATGCGGGACTTGATGTGGATGAGGAGGCTGGCGACGTAGATGAACTCGCCGGCGGCGTCGACGTCGGTGTCCTTGAGGTGGTGGGTGTACTCGAGGAACTGCGCGGTGATCTTGGCGATGGGGATGTCGTAGATGTCGATGTTCTGCTTGCGGATGAGGTCGAGCAGGAGATCGAGGGGGCCGTCGTAGACCTGGCCTACGGTGATGGTGAAGGGGGATTGCGAGGCTTCGTCTTTTGATTTGTCGCGGTCGGGGCGCTTGGGTTGCGGCGGGGGTGGAGCGATTGGGGGGTGTTCGAGGGCGAAGGGGACGTGAGGGGTGGGGGTGTTGTCGTCCGTTGCTGCATCCTCCCGGGTCCCAGAATCGGGACCCGGGGCACCCGGTTCTGTGGTGGGATCGGAGTCGGTGGCGGGTACAACTGCAGGTCTCTCCACTTCGCTGCGCTCCGGTCGAGATGACAGATTTTCGGAGGGATCTTGAGACAGATCTGAAGAGGGATCAGGTGTTACGTCGGGTTGTGGGTCGAGGTTGGTTTCGTCGCTCATGTTTAGGCGATTCCCATGGCGTGCTTGATCTCTTCTAGGGTTTGGTTGGCGCGCTTGGCGGCGCGGTCCTTGCCGTTGAGGAGGACGTCCTTGACTACTTCGGGGCGGCGCTCGAGGTCGATGCGGCGGTCGCGGATGGGGGCAATGGTTTTGACGATGGCCTCGGCAACCCAGCTCTTGCACTCGATGCAGCCGATGCTGGCGGAGCGGCAGCCGGCGGCGGCTTCCTGCTGGATGGCTTCGGTGGAGAAGACTTTGTGGAGGTCGAAGACGGGGCAGATGTCGGGGTTGCCGGGGTCGTCGCGGCGGATGCGCGCGGGGTCGGTGACCATGGTTTTCAGTTTGGTGCGGATGCTTTCGTCGGACTCGGAGAGCTCGATGTGATTCTTGTAGCTCTTGGACATCTTGCGGCCGTCTAGGCCGGGGAGCTTGGGGGATGGGGTGAGGAGAACTTGCGGCTCGGGGAGGATCTCTTTGCGGCCGAAGGGAGAGATTTTTTTGGTTTGCGAGGCGGCCTCGAAGAACTGGCGGTGGCTGAAGTCGGTGCGAGTGGAGCCTTGCGGTTCGCCGGCTAGCTTGCGCGCCTTTTCGAGGATGGCGGCCATCTCCCAGGGTGCTGCTTCGGGCGAGGTGTAGAAGTCTCCGGGGTAGAGGCTGTTGAAGCGGCGGGCTACTTCGCGGGTGAGTTCGACGTGGGCGACTTGATCGGCTCCTACGGGGACGAAGTCGGGCTTGTAGAGAAGGATGTCGGCGGATTGCAGGAGCGGGTAGCCGAGGAAGCCGTAGGTGGCTAGGTCCTTTTCGCGGAGCTGTTCTTGTTGATCTTTATAGGTGGGGACGCGTTCGAGCCAGCCGAGGGGGGTGAACATGCTGAAGAGCAGGAAGAGCTCGGCGTGGGCGGGGACGTCGGATTGCTTGAAGATGACGCAGCGGCCGGGGTCGAGACCGGCGGAGAGGAAGTCGAGGGTGATCTCGATGTTGTTCTGCTGGACGTCGCCGGGGTCGGCGTAGTCGGTGGTGAGGGCGTGGAGGTCGGCGATGAAGAAGTAGCAGTCGTAGTCCTGCTGGAGGTGGACCCAGTTGTAGAGGGCTCCCATGTAGTTGCCGAGGTGCAGGCGGCCGGTGGGGCGCATGCCGGAGAGGACGCGGGGGCGGGGGGTCGAGCGTGAGGATGCTGTGGTCATTTTGAGTTTCTGGTCTAAGTTCAAGGATACATTGTGGGGCGGGTGTCAGGCGGTGAGGACGCGGGCCATGGCGAAGCCGTCGTGGCCTTTGCTGCCCACGGTTTGGAGGGCTGTGGCGGAGAGGTTTGGGTTGGCGGCGAGGTCTGCCAGGAATTGGCGGACGCCTACTACGTTGGGGTCGGTGGAGGTGGGGTCGGCTACTTCGCCTTCGCGGATTACGTTGTCGGCGAGGATGAGGGTGCCGGGGCGCGAGAGCTTGAGGGCGGCGGCGAGGTAGAGGGGGTAGCTGACTTTGTCGGCGTCGAGGAAGATCAGATCGAAGGGGGCGGCGTGCTCGGCGTGGAGTTGGGTTAGGGATGCGAGCGCTGGGCCAAGGCGGAGTTCGACGAGGTGCGCGAGGCCGGCGTGGGCTATGTTGGCGAGGGCTACTTCGGCGTGGTGGGGGTCTAGCTCCAGGGTGATTAGCTTGCCACCGGGTGGGAGCGCGCGGGCGAGGCAGATGGTGCTGTAGCCGCCGAGGGTTCCGATCTCGAGGATGCGGCGGGCGGATTGGGTTTCGGCGAGGAGGGTGAGGAACTTGCCCTGGTTGGGCGCTACGTCGATGGAGGGCAGGTTGGCGGCGGCGTTGGCGGCTAGCGCGGCTTCTAGTGCCGGGTCGGAGGGATGGAGGGTGTCGTTGAGGTAGCGGTCGACGCGGGTCCAGAGGGCTTCGGGATCGGATGGCGGCATGTGGAGAGGCCTCGGGAGTTAGGTTGGTTACAGGCTGAAGAGAAGCAGCTTGAAGATGCCCATGATGGGGGCGAAGAAGATTTCGATGACGTAGAAGCCCAGGAAGAAGAAGGCGAACATGAAGAAGAAGCTCATGCTCTGGAATCTCTTGGCGGCGTTGAATGGAAGGTAGTGCATGAGGATCTTGCCGCCGTCGAGGAAGGGGAGCGGGACCAGGTTGAAGACGAAGAGCAGGAGGTTGACGAGAATGCCGTAGTAGAGGAAGAGGATGAGAGGGAATATGCCGGGAAGGCCCTGGGTGCCGAGACTGAAGTTGCGCATGGCTAGCTCGGAGGCGACGACTAGCGAGTCGAAGGAGCCGGGGATGGTGTGGCGCACGATGATGAGTGCGATGAGTGCGACGATAGCGGCGAGGAGCTGCGCGGCGGGGCCGGCCAGGGTGGCGATCATTTCGTCGCGCGAGGGGTTGCGGAAGTTGCGTGGGGTGAAGGTGATGGGCTTGCCCCAGCCCAGGACCAGCGGGCTTTGATAGATGAAGATGACGGGGAAGATGACCATGCCGAGGACGTCGAAGTGGCGGGCGGGGTTCATGGAGAGGCGGCCCATCATGCGGGCGGTGGGGTCGCCGAGACGGTTGGCGGCCCAGGCCTGGGCGCAGTCGTGCAGGGAGATGGAGAGAACCATGACGACCAGCTCAAAGATGATTAAGGCGACGATCAACGGCATGACGATAGTTTACGGGAGGAAGGTCGGTTCCTTGTTGTGGCGGGGTGGGTATAGACTACGTGGCATCGAGATCGACGCGGACGCCTGGGTGGCCCTGCTTGCAGGTGCCTTCCCAATGCAGGCGGACACGGAGATTGGCGAAGACGGAGACGGCGGAAGCTGTCTCCGTTTTTATTGGTGCTGAGTAGTGATGCCACGAAAGAAAAGGCTGGTTTTTATTCGATGGCGAAGACAGCGTAGACGGTGGCGGAGCGGGTAATACGGTCGGGGGAGATGGCGAGGGGTTGGATTTTGGTTGGCGCATGGAGGCCGCCGAACGCTGTCTTGTCCATGCGCACACTCCGCGGGATGTATACGTTGTCAGACGGCGTCTCGTTGCTAGCGTATAGGAGGGCACCGAGCTTGGTGTTGAGGCCCTGGGCCATTTGTTCTGCGATCTCTCGGGCGTGGTGGAGAGCTTTTGCGGCGGCTTCGGCCTGGAGGGCGTCGTCGTTCTTTAGTTGCCAATCGATGTTGCCGCTGTTGTTGGCTCCGGAGGTGATGGCTAGATGGAGAAGGTCGGCGGCCTGGTCGGCGGGGACGGTGACGCGCCAGCTTTGTGAGAACTGGAAGCGGAGGCCTTCTTCGTAGCGGGGCTTGTTCTGGAAGTCGGCGGGATTGATTGCGGAGAGATTTTGTTCGGTGCTTTGGATGGCGTCCTTCTTAACGTCTGAGGACGTGATGGCGGAGATGATGGCGTTGGAGGTTTTGCTGGCGTCGGCGTAGGTGGTGTCCTGGTCTTTGCCGTAAGTGTTGAAGCCGATGGTGACGACGGCGGTGTCGGCTGGGGCGTCGGCGTCGGCGGAGGTGGTGATGGCGATGGTCTTGTTGTCTTTGCTGATCTGGATCTGTTGGGCGGAAAGCGGAAGGATGCCGAGGAAGAGAGTGGTGAGGGTGGCGCGGCGGAGGAGGGTCATGGGGGTTCGTCCTTGGTGCGTTCGGATGTTGGACTTGCCTATTCGTCTTTGGTTTCGAGCAGGTCGGCGAAGGTTTCTTTGTGCTTGGGGCGGGCGACTAGCTTGTCCTTGAGGGTAGGCAGCGGGTGCGAGGGTGGGGGTGTTCCGAGGCGCTCGCGGGCGTTGGCTTTGACGGCTTTGGTGGGAGAGAAGACTTCTTTCTTTGGCTTCGACTTGGCCATGCGTGGAGACCTCCTGCGTGAAGTACAGCGTACTCCGGATAGGGCCTGGGCTGGAGGGTTGGCGGGGAAAATTCGTGGGACATGATGGAGTTGCCTTGGGAGGGTGAAGGCGTATTCTGTGTTTGGGTTGAACGCGCGCGTGTTGGCCTAGATTGAAGAGCAGGGGATACCGATGGAAGAGCGCGACTTCTTCGACGAAGTGACGGAACAGAAGACTCACACGATGAACTGCCCGCACTGTGGGCAGGCGGGAGAGTATCAGCTGAGTTGGCTGGTGCGGCGGAAGCGAGCGCAGGTGCCGCGTGGAGCCGATGACATGGACCGCGCGAAGTTTGCCAAGGCGCGAAGCTATATGGTGAGGCGCGACGATTTAGTGGGATGCAAGAATATTCGCTGCCGCAAGCGGTTTGAGGTGGTGGGGATTCAGTCGGTTGCGGACCTGCAGGAAGTTCCGGTGGGGACGGCGGAGAATCGCGCGGAGCGGATTCGGGCGGCGTTTGGACGGCGGACGCTGGGGTAAGGCGTGTCGCGCTGACGCGTTGTTTCACTAGGGCAGCGGTTTGTGATTTAATGTGGAAGCGCTGCTTGTATAGAAAAGGCGCAGTTTGCAGCAGGAGATAGGTCACATGGCCAATATGTTGATCCCCGTAGAGGAGCGTCACCTGACACCAGCGCAGGTGGACCAGATTGATCGGCGCCGGCGTCGCGGGCAACTGTTGCTGACGATTGGCTTTCAGACGTTTATTATCGGCACGATTGTGACGATGTGGAGCGGTCAGGACTTTACGTACTCGCCAGGCTGGATTCATCCGCTGGGGTACTGGAATATCTTTCTTTATCTGGTATCGATTGTCTGCTTCGTGGCCGGCGTTCGGCTGCGGCGCGGGCTGAGCGAATTCTTCAGCTACTAATTGAGTTTGGATGGGAGGAGACGGCGGGCTGCGGCTCGCCGTTTTCGTTTTGGGTGGACGCGTCACGACAGGAGTTGGGGCGGGTCTGCTATGGTGGCGTTCGCCGGAAGGTGCGGAGGCAGATGTGATTGCTGGTGCGATGGAAATGATGGGGTCTGGGATTCGGTTGGCGAAGCCGATGGCGTTTGGGGTGGGAGAGAAGTTGCTGCTGGCGGCGCTGATCGTTGTGTCGATGGGGTGGTTTGCGTGGCGGATGGGACCGATTGCGCGCAATGTGTGGGGGTCGAAGAAGGACACGGATTTTACGCTGCGGCCGTTGGGCAGGCGGGTGTGGACGTTCTTTTGGGAGGTGCTGTGCCAGGCGAAGGTGGTTCGGCAACGGCCGCTGCCGGGGCTGGCGCATGCGTTTGTGTTCTGGGGGTTTCTGGCGTTTGCGCTGGTGACGACGAACCATGTCGCCGAGGGATTTGGGCATCCGTTTCTGCAGTATGCAGGCTGGTTTGGAACGTTTTACGTGGTGTTCGCAGGGGTTTGGGCGCTGCTGGTTGCGGTGGGAATTACAGGGCTGTTTGTGCGGCGGTTTGTGGTGCAGCCGCGGTGGCTGGGTGAGGAGGTTTCGGTTGAGTCGGGCGTGATTGCTGCGTTGATCTTTGCGTTGATGGCTACGTACCTTGCGGCGCTGTTTGTGG
>JBAVDD010000346.1:0-15797 GCA_049587035.1 Acidobacteriaceae bacterium
TAACGACATCCCACCGTTTCCGCAGGATGCGTCCACCACCGATCCGCAGCTGAACCTGACCAATGAGCTGATCTTTCCGGATCTGGCCGACGGTGCAAACTTCAATCTGCCTCAGTCCACGCGCCTCAATCGCTTTCAGCTTCGCGAAGCCTATGCATGGACGCTGGGCAAGCACACGCTGCACCTGGGCGGAGAGTTCCAGCACTACACTGCCACCGGCGAGATCAACGTATTCGGCAGCGGCACGGCGATCCTGGTCTCGGACTTCGGCTTCGCTGACCTCAACGGCGATGGCCAGGTGAATGATCTCGACATTCCGATTGCCGTAGCCCTCAAGAGCAGCGCGCCCGTCACGCCTGTTCCCATTCCAAAGGTTTTCGACAGCTACGTGGCTGCCTATGCCCAGGATGATGTGCGCATCAACCAGCGGCTCACCCTTAATCTCGGGCTGCGCTGGGAGTATGACTCCAACCTCACCGGCAACTCCAGCGCGCACGATCCCTGCCCAAACCTGACGCAGCAACCCGCGCAACCCTGTACCTGGATGGCCAACGTAATCGATCTGAAAAAACATCCCGACACCAAGGACTTCGGTCCACGCGTGGGTTTCGTCTTTGATCCCATTGGAAAAGGAAAGACCGTACTGCGGGGCGGCTACGGCATCTACTACGACCGCATCATCCTCGAAGCCGGCTCCGAGGAGCTGGTGCAGAATGATCGCGCGCTCACCGTGACAGAGTACGCAGGTTCGTCCTGCACCTCGCCGTATGTTCCCGGCGGCGCCAGCCTGAACGCCTGCTTCGCACCCGGCGCCAGCTACGCGCCCGGCTCCCCCACACTCGCGAGTCCGTTCAGCGGCCCGCACGAGGTGGGTGGCGTCGGCATCCTCGCCATGGGACCCGACGCGCATCATCCGCTGATGCAGCAGACGTCGCTCGGTGTGCAGCAGCAGTTCGGTCAGAACTGGCTTGTCTCGGCGGACGGACTACACGTCTTCGCAACGCGTCAGCTTATAGGGCACCTGTTGCGCAGTACGGGCTCGACGTCGCCCTACATCTCCTGCCCTGGCGACAACGTTCCCTGCACGATGACCGATCCTCTCACCGGCATCTCCGACAACATCACGCTGATTCAGTCGCAAGCGAAGTCCTGGTACGACGGTCTCATCGTCTCGGTCGCGCATCGTCCCACTAAAATTGGGCCGATCTCGTATCAGTACAACATCGGCTACACGCTATCGAAGACCTTTGACTATTCTGACGACGATCAACTCACCAACGGCAACGCCGACGAGCAGGTAGATCTCGTCGAGGGCATCGACAACCTCCGCATGGAGAAAGGCTATGCCGTAACCGACCAGCGTCACCGCCTCACAGTCTATGGCGAGGCCCAGTTGCCCTGGCGAATCTCTATCGCCCCGCTCTACACCTACGACTCCGGAGTTCCTGCGGACACGTTTCTTCCCGGAACGGCCATCAACGGCGCCAGCGGGTCGCGGCTGCCGCTCTTGCCGCGCAATGCCCTGGGGCGCGAGATCAAGAACAGCGATCAGCTCAACGCGGTCATCGATCGCTGGAACGCTCTGCCCGCCTGTCCCGCTTCGTTCCCATGTCTCGCCGGCGGCACGCTGCAGCATGTACCCTCGGGCATCAACTTCTCCAGCCCTTTCAGCTCGCTTGATCTACGTCTGCGGAAACAGATTGGCCTCGGTTCACATGCCACGCTGAGCCTGATGGCAGAGGCCTTCAACATCTTCAACGAAACCAACATTCTCGGCTCCACCAATACAAACTACTCGGGTCGCAACATCTCGATCGATCCCTACCAGGCCGCGCAAAACGGAGAGCCGGCGCAGACGGTACAGACCAACTTCTACTCGCCGGTCAGCACCGCCGGCGGATTCTTCGGCTCCGGCGGCCCCAGGGCCTTCCAGTTCGCCACTAGAATCGATTTCTAGAACGATGCCCAACCTGCCTTCAAATCACGATCTCGTCGCACGCCTCGGAACCAGACGCGTCGCGCCTTCGTCGACCAATCTGCCGCTGGTCGACGAGCGGACCGCAAGCCCCGAAGTTGCGGCACTCTATGAGCAGTACCGCGAACGCTTTGGCCGGTCGGAGGTTCCAGGCATTCTGATGTGCTTTGCCACCCACCCTCCGCTGCTTGAAAGCATGATGGACCTCGCCGCGTCGCTCCTATTCGCCGATGGGCTTCTGCTGCGGCGACACAAAGAGATGATCGCCACTCTCATCTCCTCGCAAAACGAATGCCCCTACTGCGCGGACAGCCACGGCTCCTTCCTGCGCGAGATGGAAGCTTCCGACGATTTGCTGTGTGCGCTTCGAACGAGCGCCACCGATTCAGCATCGCTATCGCCGGCCGAACAGGCTCTCCTCCGCTTCGCGCTACAGGTTAACGACGTAGCCCAGTCCATCACCCGCACCGACGTAGAGAACATGATGCGCGCTGGCTGGACCGAAGCACAGGTTGCCGAGGCCGTACACGTCGCTGCGCTCTTCGCCACATTCAATCGGGTAGCCAACGCCTTCGGGCTCCCATCTCCCTATCCGGGTACGCTGTGAGGCTAGCCATGCCCGAATATTTTGCCGAAGCCGCGTCCAGCGGCATCAGCATCGCCGAGTGCCCGTGGACCCGGCTCGCGGTTAGGCCAAAGCACCTTGCGACGATGAAGAGGCGGCTCCGTCAGGGATGAATACAGCTCCGTCCAAACTGCACAACGAAGATTCGATTCGCTACGCCGGCTGGGGTGTGCTCGGAGCCGCGTTTGTTGGCGTCATGGTGAGCTTCGCTCCCATCATCCCCTACACGTTCAGCCTCTTTCTCAACCCCCTCCACGCCGCGTTCGGCTGGAAGCGCGAGGCCATGGGCGGAGCCTTCGCTCTCGCCGCCATCACGGTCGCGCTGGTCTCGCCGGGCATCGGCGCGCTGCTCGACCGCTTTGCGCCGCGCCGCATCATCCTTCCTGCGATCCTTGGATTCGCGATCGCGCTTGCATGCCTGAGTCGGCTCACTCCGCACATCGGGCAGTTCTATCTCACCTTCTTCCTTCTAGGTCTGGTTGCCAACGGAACCGCGCAGTTTGCGTACACCCGTACCCTGCTCACCTGGTTCTCCCAGCGCCGAGGCTTCGCTCTGGCCCTCCTCCTCACCGGCAGCGGCGTCGGCTCCATTGTCATCCCACCGCTCACAGAGTGGATGATCCAACATCATGGTTGGCGCAGCAGCTATCTCATGCTGGGTGGCATCGCTTTGCTCGGTCTTCCCCTGTCCGCAATGCTGGTGCGCAACCAGCCAGCGCCGACGATGGCTCACGTCGAGCACCGCGCCGCCGGCATCTCCGTCGCAGCCGCTCTCCGAACAGCAGCCTTCTGGATCCTTGCCGTCATCACCATCTTGTCTGCCTTCAGCGAAAACGGATTGGTGACCAACCTCGCCCCCATCCTCACGCAGCACGGCGTCATCGCCTCAAGCGCCGCACTGGCTCTCTCTGTACGCGGAGGAGCAGGAATCATTGGCCGCCTGTGCATCGGGTTTGCAATCGATCGGGCTTCGCCGCTACGCATCCAGACATTGGTTCTGTTGCTGGCCGCCGCAGGCACGCTGATTCTCGCCTTCGCTGCCTCCAGCTCGATGGCCTTGTTGGGCGCGGCGGTACTCGGCGTTGGATTGGGCAGCGAGGCGGACGTAGCGCCGTACCTCCTCGCCCGCTACTTCGGACAAAAGCACTTCTCCGTCCTGTACGGCCTCACATGGACTGCGTACGCAATCGGCGGCGCCACCGGACCACTCTGGATTGGTCACCTCTACGATCGTGCCGGCTCTTACCAGCCGCGCTTCATCGTTTATCTTGCTGGCGTCTCGCTTGCCGCTGCCATCCTGAGCCTCTTTCTCCGTCCCGACACACAGAACGATCCACGTGAACTGGATGTTGTAAGCGCGGCCGCGACATCACTCGAGACCTAGCGACACACCGCTGGTATTACGGCTAACAGGCAAATTTGCATTTCCAACGCGAGCAAGCCTCAAACACGCATTGGAATCTGCTCCAAGTGGCCCGCTCTATTCGCTTAACTGCTATGGGGTGCTGCTGGGGATCTGAACAGAGTCATGATCGCCCATCCATTGCGAGACTGCTCGTCAGAACCGCATTCTAGCGCCGAACTGGAACTGCCGCGGAGTGTTGATTGTGCCAGTGATTTGACCGAAGGTTGCAGCCACTTCCGGCTGCGTTTGCACGTCGGTGATGGAAGGAACGCCTGGCATACCAAGCTGGGCGCGATTGGCAATGTTGTAGGACGAAATCTCAAAGCGCAGGCTACGCTCCGCGCCCATCGGGAATGATTTGTAGAGTGAAATATCCAGATCGTCCGCGCCCATCGTGCGAACGTGGTCCAGATAGGCCGGAGCCGAGCCGGCTACAAATGGGCTGGAGGGAATGGCAAAGCAATCGGGATTGAACCATGTGGTTGCGGTGTGTGGAGCTCCCTTGCTGGGGTTGCAGGCCAGGTTGGGTCGTTGATTGAAGTACGGGATCGCAGCGCCCACAACTGGTGAAGCAATGGGAATTCCGTCGCTGAGATACACAATACCGTTCGCGGTCCAGCCGCCCAGGAAGGCATCGCCCAGCCGGTTCAGTTGGACAGCGCGGCCGGGGCCGATAGGCAGATCGTAGGAGACCTCACCGGTGAACTGGTACTTGACGTCCTGCGGGCTGACGGAATGTTCGTACTGAAGGTCCTTCGTATCCTGCGCCGAACCGTTGTGAGAACCAACAAAGCCAAGCGGAGGATTTCCGTCATCGGTGATCAGCTTGGCCCAGGCGAAACTGGCGAGCATGGTGAAGTGGTGCGTGAGTTGCTTCTGCAGTTTGGTCTGAAGAGAGTTGTACTCCGAGTCGCCGCCGGGATAGCCGTTTAGCAGAACACCATTCCCGGAGCCATAATAGCCATCGCCAAACTGCGGAAACTCCTGCAGCGATACCCACAACGGGACAGTTGAGGAACCATAATTCCCATTGGTGGCAGGTTGGGTGGCTGCCCACGTATTGTTGACCATCTGGCAAGAGGGGTTTGAGTTGTCAACGCATAGCGCCGCACCATACTGCTGAATTGTCGCCAGGCTCAAAGTGTTGAGGTCGATCTGCGCGAAGGGGAGGAAGAGACCACGGCTGCCTACGTAAGCTGCAGTCAGAACGACCGCATGCGGGAACTGGTATTCGACACCAAGATTGTAGTTGTAGTTTGTAGGAGTGCGCTGGCTGCGCAGCACTGTGTTCAATGCTATGCCCAGGTTGTTCGCCAGGCCTGTCGGCGGCGTAGTAAACGTGGGAACAACGCCATTCGGAAAAGGATTACTTAGAGAGTAGATGCCGGTCGCGCTGGGTGCGGGACTGCCGGAAGCAGCGCCCGCACACGCTGACGTGCCGTTGTAGACGGTATTGCCATCGTTGTTGTAACAGGTCGCGTTCCAGTTGGTGACAGAGGAGAAGCCGTCGCTGTCCAGCGATCCATTGGCCGTCATCTCCGGGCTCGGTCCATAGTAGATGCCTGCGCCGCCGCGCACGACCAGAGACTTCGCCGGTTGCCATGTGAATCCAATGCGTGGACCGAAGTTGGTGAGATTGGTTGCGAACGGCGAGCGATTGCCGCCGTTCGCGTAGACTTCTGCTCCCGTATACGAAACTCCTTCAGCTGATGCGGCGACAGTGGGGTTGAAGTATTCGAGGCGGTTGTGGCGTTCGGTGCGGCCGCCGAGAATGTCCCAGCGCAAACCGGCGGTGATCGTAAGGTTCGTCCACGGGTGGTAATCGTCCTGCACAAAGGCTCCATAATATGGGCTTGCTTCTGCCACAAAAAGGTCCTTCGTGAAGTTGACAAGCTCGCTGCCTGGAGGCGTACCCATACCGACAAGGAAGGATGCAAAATCGCTACCGCCGTTGCCACTATCCACAGACTGATCGGTAGCGCTGTTATCGAAATAGTAGGCTCCAGAAGGTGCCGGCGGCTGGCCTACATTGAGAAGACGCTCCATGTATTCGACGCCTGCGCTGATCTGATGCTTGCCTTGGACCCTTGTAAGGCTGACGTTGGCATCGTTGTTTTCGCTGGCATAGACGAAGGTGTCGTAGTTTGCGGTGCCGCCGACTCCACCGCCCGCATCATTGAAAATCACATAGGGAAGAGTCTCATAGTTTTCCTCCGCGGCAAGCGAAGCGGGAAAACCAAGGGTTGTAATGTCGAACCCTGTTTGGCGGGGATCACCGGTCTGGTTCTCATAATGCCGCGTAAAGGAGTAGCGCAATTGAAGAACCGTATTTGAATTAAACGTATAGTCATCCGCGAGCAGCACATTGCGCGCATTGGTAATGTTCTGCGCATAGAACGGATCCCACATGTTGTTGAACGCGTTCACCAGGGCGCTTGAAAGCCGAGCGAAAGAGAATCGCCCAAAGATGTGCTGTTTTTCGCTCTTGTTGAAGTCGACACGAATATCAAACTTCTGCGCCGTTGAGGGGTCAACTCCGGGCACGTGAAGATTATTGATCATGCCATCCGGTAACGAGTCGCAGGTGGATGGACTAGGCGTGTTGCACTTGGGCATCTCGGAGAGGAATTTCAGCGCAATGGGGTTTGGATTGGTAATGATGTTGTTGGCGAAGGGCTGGCGTGTACCGTCAGCGTTGTCGGGAACCAGCGGGTTGTAGATAGTGAAATTGTCGGCAGAAAAGTCTCCGGTGCGCTCGGCCGTGGTCGGCACCGTAAAGATATTAGAGCCGTCGTATAGCGCCTGCTGGGTGGCCTCATAGTCCGCAAAAAAGAACAGCTTGTCTTTGCGGATAGGCCCGCCTATGGATGCGCCCTCCTGATAACGGTGGAAGGACGCCGGCGTGTTGGCCATGTCACTATCTATCTCATCCTGTTTGTTGAAGTAATCGTTGGCTGCAAGAACGTTAGGACGGAAGACTCCGAAGATGTCGCCATGGAATCTGTTCCCTCCCGACTTGCTGGCGAGGCTTATAACCCCGGCCGCGCCGCTCTGGTACGACGCAGGAGTGTTCTGGGTCTCCACGCGCGTTTCCTCAACCGCATCTTCAGGTAACACCATGGCGGGAAGAATCGTACCGGCATTGTTTTCGGCTACACCGATCGGGCTGCCATCCACCATGTAATAGACAGAACCCACGATGGCTCCGTTGATGGTGTAGGACGACACATCAATTCCGGGGCGTCCGTTGGTGATGCTGGAAATGTCCTGTGAGTTCGAGGAGTTGGGAGAGCCATTGGCTGGCGTCACGCCGGGGCTCAACTGTACCAGATCATATACATCGCGCGTGAGCAACGGCACGCGGTCGATTGTCGCGGCCGAGATCAATTGGCCGACCGTAGAGTTGGTTGCTTCCGATAGCTCCGCAGAGCCTTCGACCGTAACAACCTGATTGACTGCTCCGACATGCAACGCAAGGTTCACTGTTGTGGTCTGGTCAACGCTCACCTGCACTTTGTCGTGCACGACCGTAACAAAACTGGCGTGGCTGGCCGTTACCCGGTAGCTTCCAGGGTTGAGCGAGATGAAGGCAAAATCACCCGCGGCGTTCGAAGTGGCGTGCCTTGTAACTCCAGAAGCAGAATCCAGCAACGCGACAGACGCTCCCGAAATCATTGCGCCTGTTTGATCGGTGACGGTTCCGCTGATCGAACCTCTGCCGGCCTGACCAAATGCTGCGACGCTGGAAATGAGGATAAGAAGGATGCCTAAGTACGAACCAGCGACAACTGCTGACTTTTTCGCTATCTTCATAGTCACCTTGCGTATGGTATATTTCAAACGTTTGAATAGGCATTCAATTTAGGGAGAAATAGTGAGCCTGTCAAGGGAAAAGATGGCCTGGCTGGAATGACGACCAGCCGATTCTGATTTCACGAGGTTACGGGCATCTGTCCATCCTTCTGGTCACTAAACCGGGCAGATGGGCTGGACTGGGTGCAAGTGCGAACGGAAGAGAACGGGAGGGAAAGTGAGTCGGCAGAAATCGGGTCACGTGACATTGTCGGACATCGCGCGTACATGCGAGCTTTCGGTTTCTACCGTATCGATTGTGCTGAGCGAGGCTCCCTTATCGCGGCACGTGGCGGAGAGCACGCGAAAGCGGATTCAGGCGGCTGCGCGGCGGCTCGGCTATCATCCGGATGCGTCCGCCCGCTCCCTACGGAGGCAGCGCACACAAACGATTGGTGTGCTGGCCTATGACCTGTCCGATCCGTTCTGTATTCCCGTTGTAAGCGGAATTGACGAAGCATTGCAGTCGGCTGAGTATTTCTCGTGGCTCGTAAATGCACAGATGCAGCGCAAACTGTTCGATAAAGATCTCCGAATGATCCTCGAACGCCGCGCAGAAGGCGTGATCGTGATTGCGAGCTGGGTGTTCGAGGAAGCTAACCTGCTTGCTGATATCGAGAAGAACAACGTTCCGATCGTCATTGTGGGGCGCGACCTTACGGAACGCAGGATTACTTCTATCCTTGTCGACAACCGGGCGGGTGGGGCGCTGGCCATGCGGCACCTGCTCCTGCTTGGGCACAGACATATCGCGGTCGTCCGCGGTCCTGACGAGTTGTTTGATAGTGTGCCGCGGTGGGAGGGTATCCGCCAGGCTGCCGCGGAAGCGGACCTCCGGTTCGATTCGCGACTGGTCTTCCAATTGCCGAACCTCTCCGATTCAAAATCGGGCTTCGAGGGTGGACGGCGTTTTGTGGAAGAGATGCTCGCCTCCGGGAAGAAGTTCACCGCGGTGGTCGCCTTTGACGACCTCACAGCGCTAGGCGTTGTTCGAGGGCTTACTGAGTCCGGTTTGCGGGTTCCTGAGGATTGTTCCGTGGTTGGGTTTGACGACATTCTCCCGGCCAGCGTCGCGACACCCGGGATTACAACGATTCGGCAGCCGTTGCGTGAGATGGGTCTGCTTGCAAGTGAGCAGTTGCTAAAAACTTTGAACGACGGCCGCGACGGCGGCAGGCAGGTAGCGGGCTTGCATATGTTGAAACCGAAGCTAGTTGCCCGCACGTCATCAGCGGTTCCATCAGGTCTGAAGCGGAGGGGACGGAATGGCACCGGTGCTACGTTGACAAAGTCAGAGTGACAGATGTATTCAATTCAAACGATTGAAATAAGCATGTTTCGTACAGTAAATCAGATTGAGCAGTCGATCCTAAAGCGTTCCCACGCCGTGAAAATGGGGTTTTGAGCCGATGAAAAGATATCTTTGCGCATTTTTGGTGGTCGCCACAATGGCTGGTACGCATCTGCGTGCTGCAACCGTAACACCTCTCCATGACGGCTGGCGGTTGCAGTCTGCCTGCACGATCAAGGCTGACGGAGATACGATATCGGGACCTGGCTTCTCAACCCAGGGATGGCTCAACACGTCCGTGCCGAGCACCGTGCTTGCTGCGCAGGTGGCCGCAGGTGTTTTCCCTGATCCATATTTTGGCGACAACCTGCGCAAGATCCCTGGGACCTCTTACCCGATCGGTGAGAACTTCTCGAATCTTCCTATGCCCACGGACAGCCCGTATCGCTGCGGCTGGTGGTACAGAGACGAATTCGTTGCGCCAACCGCGACAGACAAGGCACGTTATTGGTTACATTTTGGCGGAATCAACTATCGCGCTGATATCTGGGTGAACGGGAAAAAAGTTGCCGACTCGAAGCAGATTGCCGGTGCATATCGCATCTATGACCTGGACGTGACCGATGCGCTGAAACCAGGAAAGCGCAACGTGATTGCGGTCGAAACCTTTGCTCCGACAGAGAAGGATCTCGGCATCAATTGGGTGGACTGGAACCCGGCACCGCCAGACAAGGACATGGGCCTGTGGGGCCGCGTTGACCTCGTCTCCACAGGGCCTGTCGCAGTGCGCTCGCCTATGGTGACCACGCATATTCCAGACGAGGATCTCTCTACAGCGGAACTGACAGTCTCCGCGGAATTACAGAACGCAACAGACCGCACAATCCAAGGCACACTTTCGGGCTCGGCATCTGGAGCAACCTTTGAGCTGCCAGTAGAGCTGGCTCCACATGAAGAGCGCTCGGTTGTCTTCACTCCCGAGAAATTTCCGCAGTTGCGCATTCATAACCCAACGCTCTGGTGGCCGCGCCAGATGGGCGATCCGCATCTGGAAAAACTGACCATGAGTTTTCGTACAGGTGGGCAGCTTTCCGATGAAGAGACAATCGATTTTGGCATTCGTGAGATCACTGCAGAGATGACGGCGCAGGGCTCGAAGCTCTTCCGCGTGAACGGAAAGCCGATTCTGATTCGTGGTGGTGGCTGGTCGCAGGATATGTTGCTGCGCACCGATTTCAAGCGTCTCAACGAGCAGTTTGCACTGGTACGAGACCTCAACCTGAACACCATTCGGCTTGAGGGCAAGTTGGACACCGATGACTTTTTCAACCTGGCCGACAAGAATGGAATCCTGGTGATGGCGGGCTGGTGCTGCTGCGACCACTGGGAGCACTGGAAGGACTGGACGCCGGAGGACATGAGTATCGCCACAGCCTCTCTGCGTTCGCAGCTGCTGCGCCTGCGTCATCATCCGAGCATGCTGGTATGGCTGGACGGAAGCGACAATCCACCGCCGGCCAAAGTGGAGACCGCCTATCTGAAAGTAGCAGCAGAGACAGACTGGCCCAATCCCATCATTTCATCGGCGTCGGGCACGCCGACTACTGTTACCGGACATAGCGGCGTCAAGATGACGGGCCCATATGACTACGTTGAGCCGAGCTACTGGTCTGTTGACGAGCGCAATGGCGGCCACTACGGCTTCAACACGGAGACTAGCCCAGGGCCGGCGATTCCATCTCTCGCAAGCCGCAAAAAGTTCCTGCCTGATCCGGAAGCATGGCCTGCTTCCGCTACCTGGGAGCTCCATAATGGCGGAGGTGGGTTCACAAAGCTCAAAGTATTAGACAGCGCGATGGATGCGACCTATGCCAAGCCTACCTCGCTGCCTCAGTACGAGCAGATGGCAGCCACGATGGAATTCAACTCCGAGCGGGCCATGTTTGAGGCATACAGCGGAAATAAATATGTCTCTACCGGTGTTATTCAGTGGATGCTGAACAACGCATGGCCGTCGATGATCTGGCATCTTTACGACTACTATCTCGATCCGGACGCAGGCTATTACGCAGTCAAAAAAGCCTGCGAGCCAATCCACATTCAGTATTCGTATAAAACCAGATCCATTCTCGTAGTGAACAGCACCTATCACCCTGTCGCCGGCCTGCACGCAAGTATCAGTGTGCATGGAGTGAAGTGGAACGAGCTCTATAGTGCAGAGGCTGCGGTCACCGCTCCGGCAGATAGTTCCCAGCAGGTCATTAATCTGCCGGAAACTTTATTTAACGGCATGGAGCGAATATTCCTGATTGACCTGAAGCTCACAGACTCGACCGGTCATATTGTCAGCCGTAACTTCTACTGGGTGCCTTACGCGCTCACAACGTTCGACTGGGAAGGAACACAGTATACGCACACTCCGGCAGAGAGCTACCCGGACCTGTCCGCGATGCTGCACCTGCCACCAGCAAGCGTTCAGGCAAACGCGGATATTGTTCAGACGCAACACGGGCGGCTGATTCAGCTGCACCTTGCGAACAACTCAGATGCGCTGGCCTTTCAGATTCGCGCTGTGGTCAGGACACCATCCGGCGGACTGATCGCACCCGTCATGTGGTCGGATGACTGGATCGAACTTGTTCCTGGTGAATCAAGGACGCTGACAGCGATGCTGCCAGAGAGCGAGACTGGCAAGGCCGTAGTAAAACTAAGCGGTTGGAACATTGCGACGGAAACGCTTACGCCAGCTGCTTCTTCTGCCGGGACAACACAGCAGTAGAACGGCAGACTACTTAGCGCAGAGAGCATAGAGAACGAATGTCAGAGGCTGCACAACAGGGTTCGCCAATCCGGCTAAGGAAGGTCCTGACTCTCTGGGATTTGATCTTCTACGGTTTGGTGCTGATTCAGCCGACTGCGCCTATCCCGCTGTTTGGCGTGGCGCAAAAACTTTCGAATGGCCACACCGTCACCACCATCCTGATCGCCATGTTCGCCATGATGATCACAGCGGTGAGCTATGGGCGCATGGCAGCAGTGTATCCTTCGGCCGGCTCTGCCTATACCTATGTTGGCAGAACCATCAATCCGCATCTAGGATTCATGGTCGGCTGGGCGATGCTTCTGGACTACATCCTTCAGCCCCTCATCAATGTGGTGTGGATCTCAGCCGCGTTACATAGCCGCTATATCCCTGAGCTGCCGTTCCCGCTGATTGCATTGGCGGTTGCGGCATTTGTTACCGCACTCAACCTTATCGGCATTCGTTCTTCCGCGCGCGCGAACAAACTGCTTCTGTTTGCGATGTGCATCGTGATTGCAATTTTCTTCGTCCTGGGAGTGCACTACCTGTTCCATATGGGGCGGTGGTCCGCTTTGTTCTCGGTGACGCCGTTTTACGATCCATCCACCTTCGACCTCAAACGTATCTGGGGCGCTACATCCTTTGCAGCCCTCACCTATATCGGCTTCGACGGCATCACCACGCTCTCCGAAGACGTCGAGAACCCTCGCCGTAGTGTGCTTGTGGCAACCGTTACGGTCTGCTTTCTGACTGGAATCTTCAGCGGGGCAGAGGTTTACCTCGGTCAGCGCATCTGGCCTAACTGGCACACGTTCCCTAACCTGGAGACCGCGTTTATGGATGTCTGCCGCCGCGTGGGTGGACCATTCCTGTTTGAGGCGATGGGTGTAATTCTGATTCTTGCTGCTCTGGGCAGTGCGCTCGCTGGCGGCTTGGGCGCTGCTCGCCTGCTTTTCGGAATGGGGCGCGACGGTGTTCTGCCGCGCGGCTTCTTCGCTCACCTCAGCCCAAAATCGAATACGCCGATCTACAACATTCTCCTGATCGGTGTAGTTGCATGGGCAGGCGCAGTTGTTCTGAACTATGTCGGCAGCGCGTATGAGCATGCAGGCGAGCTTCTCAATTTCGGGGCATTCCTTGCCTTCATGGGTGTAAATCTCGCGTCATTCTGGCATTTCTCGCTGCTACGCAAGAGCGGCAAGCGAAGGATCATGGCCGACATTGTCTTGCCTCTAGCCGGATTCGTGTTCTGCGCATCGATCTGGTGGAACCTTAATATCCTGGCAAAGATCGTAGGAGGAATCTGGTTCCTGATAGGGCTGGTTTGGCTGGGAGCGACGACAAACCTGTTTCGCCAAACTCCGAAGATGATCGACTTCAGCGAAGGCTGAGCGAGCGGCAATTTCCCTGGGTCACCGCATCAGCTTGATTGAGTGAGAATGAGCATATCCCGCTCCCGTTTGTTATGTGGCATGCTCGCAGCGAACCTTCGCAGTGGCTCTCCTTCTGAGTCGCATGCCGATGTCAGTCGCTCAATCTCCCAAGCCGCAGCTCTGCGACACCAAGCCCTCCTGGCCGACGGCGTGAACGTTGCCGGAATCACCATCGGCATCCCCAGCACCTCCAACATCAATCTTCCGACCGTTCAGCGCTTCCAAGTTTTACCGGGCAGGTTCCCCGCACGGGCCTGGCGAGGCTAGCGCTGGTACTCGAAGACGCCGCAGAGGTTGGTGGCGTTGTTGAGGGCTTCCGGGGTTAGGACTGGCATGTGGGAGGTCGAGAAGAAGGCTAGCTGGAGGGTGCGGCCGGTGGAGTAGGTGGCTAGCCACTGGATGTCTTCGCCGCCGCAGAGGGTGTTCTTGTGGAGCAGGCGCTTGTCGCCGGGGATGCTGAGGCGGTAGAGGTTGCCGGAGCCGTTGGGGGTGTTGGTGTCGGCACCGAAGGCGGCGCCTAGTTCAGCGGGAGTCAGGGAGCGGATCTGGGCGATCCAGTAGGTGGAGAAGTTGATGGAGATCTTTTCGCCGGTTAGGGCTACGTCGCCGGTGATGGACTTGGCTGTGTGGCTGGCCGCGCGCCAATAGCCGGTTTCCTGGGCGGGAGCAAGAGTGGGGGTGCTGAGGAACAAGGAGGCCAGAAACAGTGCGGAGAGAACGCGCACGTAGAGGAGACGCTTCATGTGTTCAGCATGACATCGGCAGGAGGTTTGAGCAAACTTCTGCGCGGTGGCCTGAGGTTCGGCTAAGAGCGGTGACAGAAGACAACAGCAAAGGCAGCGCCAAAGGCCAATGCAAGGGTGTCGGTTCTGCCACTACTGGTTGGGCGGCGGCGGTGGGGTGTCAGTCAGGGGCTTGGGAGGGGCCTCGGGTTTGGGAGCGGTCAGGCCGGGGATCATGGGGGCCTGGGTGATGGTGCCAGAGGCAGCGTCGGTGATGCTGATGTTGTAGTTGTCGAGGGTGGTGGCGAGGAGCTCGCGGAGGGCTGCGCGGTCCTTGGCATAGGCAGCGGTGTCGGAGATCAGGGTGTTGTCGGCGATGGCCAGGTTGCGGCCCTGCTGGAGGACGTTGGCGCTGGTGGAGGCACCTAGCTTGTACTTCTTCTGCTCGGCGATGAGGCTCTGGTCGGCGTAGTCGTGCTGGGCCTGCGCGGCGGCTACCTGGGCGCGGTCGTTGGTGAGGGCGTAGCGGCTGTTGATGATCTGAATGCGAATCTGCGTGTAGAGCTGCTGGAGGCGCATCTGGGACTGGCGAAGCTCCATCTGGGAGCGGGCTGCGTCGGCCTGGGCTACGCGGTTGCGCAGGGGAATGGAGACGTTGACGCCGACGCCCTTATTGGGGGAACTGCTGTTGAAGAGGTTGCCAAAGGCGGTTCCGTAACCGACGTTCGGGAAGGTGCCGGCAGCGTAGGGCGAGCCGGTGGAGAAGTCGAGCGCTCCTGGGTTCTGCGAGCCACCAAGGGCACTGGCTCCGTAGAAGGCGTAGGCGTCGACGGTGGGGAGGAGGCCGTTCTTCTCTGCCTTGATGGTGATCTGGTTGTTCTTCATGTTGAGAACAGCCTGCTCGATCTGGGGGTTGTTGGCATAAGCCTCGCGGACGAGAGCCTCGATGGGCATATCCTCTTCGGGGAGACGGTCAAGGGCTACGCGGTCGGTGGGAATGACAGGCGCTGCAGCGAGTTGGGGGTCGCTTAGGTTGCGGGCGATCGCCTGCTTCATGATGAGCTGCTGATACTCGAGATTGGTCTGGGAGGCGATGAGGGCCTGCTTGTCGGAGGCGACCGAGGCGTCAGAGTTGACTACGTCGAGCGGGGCCAACGTGCCGATCTGGAGCTGCTTGCGGTTGTCTTCGGTAAGCTGGGTGGACTGGGCGAGGGCGCGCTCCTTGGCTTGCTCATCTTCATAGGCGCTGACCAGACCCCAGTAGATGTTCTCGACCTGGTTGATGCTGTAGAGAAGTTGCTGGCGGAAGGCGGAGTCACTGATGCGGCGGTTATTTTTGGCCTGGAGGATGAAACGCCCGTTGATGCCGGTACCGAAGCCCTGGAGAAGGTGCTGGGTTACGGTGGCGGTGAAACCGGTGGAGAGGGTTGGGCTGTAGTCGCTGAAGGGGTTGTTGGTCGTAACGCGGGTGTTGGTGAAGCCTACGGCGAGTTGGGTCCCGGTTTCGAAGCCCTGGTTGTAGTTGAAGTTGTAGGTGCCGGTATCGGTGTAGAGCGAGGGCAGGCCGCCGCTGAAGAGCAGGTTGGACTGCTCCTGCTGCTGGGACTGGTACTCGAGCTGGCCGGTGAGGGTGGGGTCGAGATTTTCCGGGGTGGGGCCGCTGCCGTTGGTGCTGAGGACGAGGCCGGAGG
>JBAVDD010000347.1:0-6236 GCA_049587035.1 Acidobacteriaceae bacterium
GATAGAATCCGTGTATCCAACGAGCCCAACCGAGCCCGTGGGATCGATATAGTTGAGGGTCGTACGAATCAGGCCAGCGTGGTATGCCTCAACACCGAGGATGCCTGCCGCCACCGAAAGGTTGGCAGACATCGTGAGTAGTGACGCAGCACCGTGGTAAGCCGTCACTCCAACATCTTCGAAGACGTAGGCACCGACCAGGAAGTCAACCTGTGCGGCATAAGGGCTAAAGGATGACGGAATATTTCCGGCGGGTGTCAGCATGTTGGCTGCACCAGCGAGGGTCTGGAAGGACGTACCCAGATTGATCTTCGGCTGTGCAACCGCGAGACTTCCAAGCGCTTCCTGAAGGATCAGAACGTGCTTGCCTTCCTCGATTGCTGTTTCGGTTGCGTAGGAGCCAATCGTGATTCCAGTCTTGTCTGAGGTGAATGGAACCTTACTTCCGCCCGAGACAGTACCCGCAGTGCCTACGGAGCCAGTGATCGGGATTCCCGCCATTGGTCCACCTGCCGCCATCGACGCAGCATTCGGAATATCGATCGTGGTGCCGAAAGCCGCAAGGTAGTAGAAGTTCGCCTCGAGGTACTCGAGATTGAGGGCGAAGTTGAGAATATCGTTGTCTGAGTAGCTTGCGGTTGCTGCCTCTGCGGATTTGACGCTTCCAGCCAGTACCAGGCCGGCGAGCGACGCGGCGCCGAGAGTCAGCATCTTGCGCCGGCTCGTGGCGATCATGTTATCTAAAACTTGTGTCTCTTGATTTGCCATGGAATTATCCTGTCCTTTGGTTGCTGGTGGTCTTAGGCTGTGGTGGTGGCGAAGATGCTGTTCGTGCCGTTGGGGAAGAAGCCGCCAGACTTGACGCCGACTGTTGGCGAACCATAGACAATGTGGTGGACCTGGTTGACTGTGCGAGCAAAGCCAACAGCGTCAGTTGAACTTGCGGCTACGATGGCGCTCGGCATGCTATTGCTGGTGGGCAGCGTAAGCAACGTCTCGACCGAGCCACTGGTTGAAGGAGCAGCGCTGTTGCCGACGGTCAGGGTCGCTCGCAGAGCTTCTACCAGATTGGCTGCTCCTAGGTAAGGATAAGCACTGGCTGAGCCTGCGGCGATCGCGCGCCCTGTGAGTGAAGTGCGCACATAGCCCGCGTGATATGCCTCGACAGCAAGGATACCGGCGGCAGCAGTAAGATACCCGGCCGCGACACCGGCTGCACTGATCAACGGAGCAGCGCCCGAGTAGGCTGTTACTCCTACATCCTCAAAGATGAAGGCGCCAACCAGGAAGTAATCGAAGCTTGAGAAAGGGTTGAAGGAACCGGTGCCGGTGGCGTTCGTGGTGATGCCTGCAGCCACGGCAAGAGGTCCGAAGAAGGAAAGATCAAGGCTTGGCATGGGGACGGCCGCTGGACCAAGAGCGCTGCGAAGGAACTGAACGTGGGTCTGCTCTTCAAAGGCGATTTCGTTCAAGATCTCCTGCTGTGCCGACGTAAGGGACGCGACCTGAGCTGCGCTCCCGACCGTTACGGTACCTTCGGTAAAGGTGCCCGTATAGCCAGAGGGAGCCGCGGTATCCGAGCCTGCAAGGCCGGAGCCCGTTGCTGCATAGAGATAGAACTGGGCCTCAAGGTACTCAAGATTGAGCGCGAAGTTCAGGACGTCTGCATCGGAGTAGGCGGCGCCCATAGTGGTTACTGGACTGGTGGTCACAGGAGTTGTGGTCACCGGGGTAGTGGTTCCGTTGCTACTGCAACCGGCAACAGCCGCCGTGGCGGCTACTGCTCCAGCACTGGCGAGAAAAGATCTCCGCGATAGTGCTTTTTCGACTAAGGAATCGAGTGTCTTCACAATGCATCTCCTGATGTGTCGTTAGTTGAAACGAGTTTCGTACGGTAGTGTGATGGGCGAAATCACTTCAGGCTGTCCCTGACTGCTTGGCAGCGTTGTCTTCCTGCAAAACATACAGTTGTGGCCGAATTGTGGCGGGTCGTACGTTTAGGTTGCGCGCAGGTTGTACCTCTGCGTGTGCGTCCAGAACCGGGTGGAGGCGAAAATCACTCTCTGGCCTCGCAAGTCGATGTGCTTAGTGAACGCCGCTAACGCCGAAATGGATTGGATATTTTTTATTCACTGGTCCCCGTCGGTTCCCTCGTTCTTTCAGACTCCTGCACGCACGACAGGAATCGCCGCCGGTTGTTCGTGAAGAGTGTGAGGGTCCAGGGGGCAGTTGATCAATGCCGCTGATGGGTTAGTCCGCGATCCTGGTGTGAACGTGGTGGGCATGTATCTCTGGGTCGTGGCAGTCGAGCTTGGCTCAGCCGAGCGGCCGATAGATAGCGGAGGCATGAGGAGCGTTGCATACGTTCGTATGCAGGCGTCTTACCGTGCGGCCCCACAATACGCACGGACGGGGTCCATCCTGCCCCAATAAGGAAGGGGTGTGGTGCGGGCGGAGGGAATTGAACCCACACGGCCTTGCGGCCTGCGGATTTTCATACCACTTCGGCTTTCACCGCCCCGCCAGCGCGGGTTCGTGGTCTGGACTATACCTTCACCATTCCCCATATGAGGTTTAGGTGCTGCCCGTCTAGTCTCTACACCTTCCCGGAATTGCTTCCGGGCTTGGCTCGGGATTGCCATTTCAGGTTTCCCCGACTTTGAGCAGTTCTACTCCGCCGGTTTCCCGATGGGCACTCAAGTACTTAAGTCCGCTGCGTCTGCCATTTCGCCACGCCCGCGGGAAATTGGCCACAGCCCCATCATAAAGCAAGCAGCGACGATCCACGCTTCGTCAGCCAAGGGGACGGCTTTCACACCGCCAAGGATTTTCTCGAGTAAGGCCATGTCGTCTCACCCCCCCTGGCCATGGGCGCGGGAGGCTACCCAACCTTCCCGGTCCACCCCGGGTCGAGTGCGGGCCTCCATACAGTATCTCGTTCGTTCTCATCGTCGTTCAGATGGAACCACTGCGCCCCTCTGGACGTATCTGCTCAAAGCCATGTGATGCCCGGCTCCGAGCTCCGATGCCCATCTTCGAGATCTTCAAACAGACCATCTCCGCCCTGTGGGACACCAAACTCCGCAGCTTCCTCACCATGTTCGGCATTATCTGGGGAATAAGCTCCGTCATTCTGCTCGTGGGCCTTGGAATTGGTTTCGGCATCGACCAGCGCAATCATCTCAAGTCCATTGGGACGGACATCGCGATCTGCTTCAGCGGCAAGACTGCGATGCCGTACGAGGGATATGCGGCCGGACGAGATATCCCGTTGACGCTCGGGGATGCGATTGCCATCCGCGATGGAGCCCCTCTGGTGAAACATGTTTCTCCGGAACTGCGACGCACGGTCAGTGAGGTCAGCCGTTGGAATGCGGCCAGTCGCGCTATCCGCGGCGTGTGGCCTGAGTATCAGGATTTCCGTTCGCTGCACATCGAGCAGGGACGACTCATGAGCACCCAAGATGAAGACAGCGGAGCTCGTGTCGTCATTCTTGGCGCAGACGCGAACCGGCAACTTTTCCCGGGAAAGGCCGCGATCGGTGAGTCGCTCTCAATCGCTGGGTACCCTTACACCGTCATTGGCGTCCTTGTCAGCAAACAACAAAATGGCAGTTACGGTTCAGGACCTGATAACACACAGCTCTTTGTTCCCTTCTCTGCAATGGAGCGCGACTTTCCACCTGATGATAAAGGCGATTTCCTAGGCATTGTCAGCAACATCGTTGTGCAACCTGTCTCCGCGTCCATGCATGTCGCGGCATTAAGAGAGGTGCGTCAGGTTCTCGGAGAACGCCATCATTTCGATCCAACAGATCTCGACGCTGTTTGGGTCTGGGACACGCTTGAAGGAGCGCAATTCCTTGACAACATCTTTCGCGTCATGACGATCTTCTTTGCAGCTGTCGCGCTTCTAACGCTGGCACTCGGAGGCATCGGCGTCATGAACATCATGTTGGTCGCAGTCTCTGAGAGGACCAGGGAGATTGGCGTCAGGAAGGCTCTTGGAGCAACCGCTGTCGACATCCGGCGTCAGTTTCTTGCGGAGTCGGCCATCATTACGCTCGTGAGTGGAGCGCTTGGCCTGCTCTGTGGCATCGGCATTATCGTTACCCTGCGCCTGCTCCCATTGCCGGAATTTCTTCCCCACCCGGTAATTTCCGCAACCGCTATCATCTCCTCCCTGGTCACGCTTGCGGCCATCACCGTCACGGCCGGAACCTACCCGGCCTTGCGTGCTGCGAAGTTGACCCCTATTGAGTGCCTGCGCACAGAGTAAACACGGAGACCTGTATGAACCTAAGCGAAGCTCTCACCGAATCCGTTGACTCGCTGCGACGCAATCGCCTGCGTTCCGGTCTGACCATGCTCGGCATCGTCTGGGGTCTGGTTACGGTCGTCCTTCTTCTAAGTTATGGGCGAGCTGTCGGCAATGCTGTTATGGAGGGGTTTCTAGGTTTCGGCAACGATGTCATCATGGTTTGGGGCGGCCAGACCTCGATGCAGGCAGGAGGCCAGCGATCGGGACAAAAGATTCACTTGAAGGATGGCGACATGGAAGCCATCCGCGACTCGCTCCCCTTCCTTAGCGCGATATCAAGGGAGACGGATAGCTCGTTCAGCGTGAAGTACGGCCCTAAGGTTGTACTCATCCAATCCAAGGCCGTCGACCTTCCGTATGGCCGCATGCGTCGCCTGGATATCGGACAGGGACGTTACTTTGAACCGGACGATTTCAGCGACCATCGCCAGGTCATCATCTTCGGCGCACATGCCGCACAGAAGCTTTTCAATGGCTATCCTCCCGTCGGAGAGGTAGTAGAAGTCGAGGGCCAGCCCTTCACAGTGATTGGGGTGCTGCGGAACAAGATCCAGGACTCATCCAACAACGGTCCGGATAATGAAAATATCTTCGTGCCATTCGACACCATGCGCACACTCCGCCAGCAGCGCGATCCTGACTCCATCGTCTTCCAGCCCTCAACTCCCGAACTTCATTTAGAAGCCATTCAGGCCGTCCGAACAGTACTCGCGCAACGCCACCACTTCAATCCACTGGACACAAAAGCAATCAGCACATGGGACACCATTGAGGACGGCAAACAGTTGGTTCAGTTCTCCTTTGCGTTGCAGGTGCTTCTCGGAATTATCGGCGCGATGACGCTTGCGGTCGGCGGCGTCGGGGTAATGAACATCATGCTCGTCTCCGTCACAGAGCGAACGCGGGAGATCGGCCTGATGAAGGCGCTGGGCGCGCGCCCCCGCGACATCCTTGCACAATTCCTGCTGGAGAGCCTCGTCCTAACATTTCTAGCGGGAGTGGCCGGGGTGATCGTTTCGATCGTAACTACCTATCTCGTTCCCCCCATGCCTCTCTACTCCGCCATGTATAAAACAGCCAATCATGACGGCGACATTATCCTGCACGCATCCATGGGGATCATGCTGGCGTCATTCATCATTCTTGGAATCGTCGGGATTGTATCTGGCCTTCTGCCTGCAATTCGCGCGGCGAAGATGGATCCGGTGGTTGCCCTTCGACACGAATAATGCGAGGTGTACGAGGAATTAACGTCCCTCGTACACCTCGCGATACAGTTCGCGATTTCTCAGGATTGCCTGCACATAATCTCGTGTCTCAGTGTAAGGAATGGATTCAACCCACTCAGCAAGGTCCTTGTAGTCATTTACAGAGAGCCATTGATGGACCGGCGTGTCGCCCGCGTTATATGCGGCCAGGGCATAGTCTACCTGCCCGCCGTAGTGGTCGATTGATTTGCGCAGGTCCTGCGTACCCAATTCCAGGTTGACCGAAGGCTCCAGAAGCTCGTTGGTCTTGAACCGGCGTTGGCCATCCTTTCTCGCCAGCGATTTACCCACGGACGGCAGGAGCTGCATCAGTCCATAAGCATTCGCCCTGCTAACTGCGTCCGGGTTGAACTCCGATTCCTGCCGAATGAGCGCTGCAACAAGATAAGGGTCGAGTCCATTGGCCTGTGCGTCGTGGCTAAGCGTCTGCCAGTAGGGCCGTGGTAACAGCATTTCCCAGTACGCCATCGGAGCATCCTTCACAGGGAGCGAGAAGAATGGGATTCTACTGCGCTTCATCGCCTGCAAGGCGCGAGAGGTTTCGCCAAAGCTCTGGTAGATCTCAGCCTCGGCAAGCGCTCCCCACTCGCTCGAGGTATCGCTTAGCTGAATCTCTGGCCGTATGTACTCATTCAACGCTGCATTCG
>JBAVDD010000348.1:0-4358 GCA_049587035.1 Acidobacteriaceae bacterium
ATGGTGGTCTGCGGAACAGTGGCGCTGCCCGACGGGAGCGACGCCGGCGCAAGGCCGGTGGTGGTCGGACCAAGGTGCGATGCGTTGACGAAGGCATTGGCCACCCCGACCAGCGCCAACGGCGAGCCGCTTGAGGCAATGTGCAGCGCATCGTTAGCAAAGCCAGCCAGGGCATACGACGTAGCGACGGTCGTGACTTCATCGACGACAACGGGAGGCACATCGGCTTGCTCCGCAGGGCAAGGTCCGATGGCTGCAAGTTCCGTCGCCGCGCTGTTCTCTCCCATGCCCGAGTCGCCGCCACGGGTGTAGATATAGAGGGCCGTGTCAGCACTGCAGCGGTAATACCCGGGGATCGTGAAGCTCCCGTCAGCTGCTGTCACGACGTAAGCGCCCACGGAATCCTGGGTGTGGGTCGATCCAGAATCAAGCAGCGAGACAGAAGGTTTGCCATACCCCGTTGCCGCAACCGACATGAGGTAGACGTGCGCTTTCGCAACGGGGAGCGTTCCGCTCAGCAGCTTGCCTGAGATGGGTGCTCCCGTTACCGCAAAGTGTCCATCGTCGCTCCCGCAACCACTAAGGGCGAGGCAGCACAACGCGAGTAGGACAAACCCGGGTACCACAGTCTGCCATTTGTCTGAAAAGGATCTCTGATGAGAGGAAATCATTTGTTTAGGGTCTCACGCCGAGGCTATTGCTAGAGACAGCCAATGCCAAGGGAGTCACAACAGGGGCGGCCGCCCCTATAAGCTCCGTCACACTCTGCGCATTCTTGTTCAGCATCCAGACATCACCTGAACCATCAATAGCAGTCGCGTAGACATCTGCATCGTCGTTTTCGTTGCCAATGATGTCATAACCCGGGCCGGACAACGGCGTACGCGTTCCAGACGTTTTAGCGACGCCAGGACACACCGAGCTGCTACTGCAAGCTGCACCTTCGAGTGAGGACCAGGAATTACCTGCGCCGTCGATGGCAACAAAAGTGAGGAACGGAGGGGGGCCAGATGAAGTTGGTAGGGGCGTGTCCGGGGAAAAGTACACGAGCGATGTCTGCTCATTAGGTATGGATTCCACATCATCGTTATCGTTGTTATTCGCAATCCAGACATAATTGCTCGCGTCGATCGCCAAACTCCATGGAGAATCAAGCGGGTTTGGACTATAGGTCGGACCGATATTATTCAACAAGGAACCCTGTGGACTGAGCTCTACTAGGGCGTTGCTGTCCAGATCCGTGACCCACACGTTGTTCGACGCATCCAGAGCGAGAGCGGAAGGTACCGCATTTGCGTTTGTTGGCAAGCAATAGCCTGACCCGCAAGTACTGACACTAGGCGAGAGAACGGAGCCCGTCGCGGATAGCTCATACACGCTAGAGTACGCTGCGATCCAAACATTACCTGCGCTGTCGAGATTGAGGCCGTAACCACCACCAAAGTTAGGATCAGCCGCCAAGAATTGCGAGCCTGAAGCGGGTTCACCTGTAGTCGAGAACTCTTCAACCGCGTTGTCCGTGCCGATTTCTGGAATAGAGGTTCCGTCAAAGGCACGTGCCGCTGCGAAATCTAAAAGACGCAGGCAGCACTGTGTCACACTCCCTGGCTTCTCTTGGAAGAGCTCCCCAAGTCGATGTACTTCTTCTCGCAGCTGTTCTAACTCTTGTGCCGGAGCAGTTGAAATATTCCCTTGGATGATGTCCAGAATGCGCCGCTCAAGACCATAGAAATACAACATTCCAAACCCAGACTCAATCGAAGATGAAGCGCCCTCCGCCAGCCAATCGAGATAGCGCGAGCGCTGTTCTTCGTTGAGAGCGGGATAGCTAAAGTAATATCCAGTGTTGTCGGACGGTGTGGAAGCTGCTGCCTTGGCCGAAAGCCATGGATTAAGGGCATAGTGCTGTTCAGAGTTAATACCCTTTCCAACATAGACGAAGCCGTGAGGCAGATTGTGGCCTTGAATTTGCATGGACTCGTTTCTCATGAGCCATCGCAAGTCCTTTGATCTCGCCGCGCGCTCTGCAATAGGGAGCGCAAACTCTGTGGGTTGCTGCCCCACATTAAAGCCGATGCCGACGGAGATCAACTGTTCCGAGTGTTGCACTGCTATTTTCGATGGTGAGGCGGAATTGGTTCCACTTTCTCCAACTGGTGACGGTGGAGGGCCAGGGACCACACGACCAAATTCAACATGTACGAGGTCCGTCGCTCCCCGCTGTACTTGTGATATGGTCTGCTGCGGCATCGGCTTTGCGGGAACTTGTCCTCCTGCTTTTCCGAGCCTATTGTTCAACCAGGAATCGTAGAACTCCCTGTTCTCATTAAAGTCCTGAATGATTGGCTCGGCAGGAACACTGTTGGTAAAGACCGCTCGACCGTCACCAAGAGATGTTGAAAGTTTGCCTCTCATGGATCGAGAATGCTCCCCTTCCAAAGATCCGATCGCCGCATTCGCTCGATCCAAGCTATGTTGAATTGTCTCGTTTGAGCCAAATTTCCAAAGCCAACGACTAAAGCCGGTCTTCATCACGACCTCATCACGCGTGCTCCGCTGTATGACCAGATCTTCCGCAAATGCATTGCCTTGTTCAGCGATGTGGACGTCAAACCAACGTTGGCGATAGAGTGCTTGCATCAGTTGGCGCTGGGTATCGCCCAAGAACGGAGGTGCAGGATGCTCGATCGGGGTGGCTTTAGTGGCCGCGGTGATTCTGGCAACAGCTTGGACGATGGCGCTCGCTGATTTTCCACCGACGCCTCGCACCGCCGAAACCCGATACTCGTTCCACCCCTGCAGATCGGCAATGGACCAGACACCAACATCCTTAAGAGCCTGTAGGCGCAGGCCGGTTGCATGTTTTTTCAACTCATCCAGGGAAATAGCTTTTAGCCGAGCCGCGTTAATTTGCTGAACATACTGGCTCGACGACAGTTCGATCTCATTCTGGAGGCTCTGTCGGAGCTGACGCAGTTCAGCATCCAACTCTTCAAGAGGCGACAGGGCTCCCTGCATCCGCCTCTTCACCTTCGATGCGGATGAAAGCCGGTACGCAACAAGAGTTCCTATCGTCAAGAGCAGGAAAAACAGTAGCAGCACTACCATGAATGAGACCCTGCTTTCGACAATATCAGCACTTCGCTGTATTTACAGCAGCCTACCCATCCGCTTAGGGTCCCGCAAAATCATGTTTAGTTTGATCGTCTCGGTTGATCGTTTCCGTGGTCAACCTGCGCTTGTTGAGCGGTTGGGCGGAGCGAACGACCTAAGACACGGCATACCAGGCACCGCTGCCGCTGCCATGCGGAACCAGATGCCGAGCTGACGGCAGTGAGTATCCGGGACCGCTTGGAAGCGAATCGGTTCGCCAGGTCACTGAGGCGTCCCACCCTGTGGCATCTTCAACAGTTGAAGTCGTTTGTTTGATTCCGACATCTGTCTCTTCAGGGCCGATGCTGCAGCTTCGACAATACGTTGCAGTTCCGGCTGATTATCCGCCTCCGCTGCAAGTTTGAAAAACTCGCGCGGTTCATACACACTCGCATAGACAACGTGCGGTTCAAATTTGGTTCTCCAAAGCACAATGGGGAAATCCTGAGTGTTCGATCTAGATAACATCCTGTGGAAGGGATTTTCGATCGACGCATGTGACGCAACACCGAACAGAAAATCATGGATGGTTCCATCCTGCGCCATATCCACATGAAAGACGGTCAGACGATTGTTCAGGAGCAGGTTGAGCACATGTTCCAGTGCCTTCACCTTCCGTTCGAACTCATCGGAACGCGCGCGAAGACGAACCGCCGTATCCCGCCATTCCTGCGATGACTTCATCTTGCCTCCGTCGGTATTTCCATCGAAAATTCCATCACAAACGGGGGCGCAAATTGGAGCGCACTTAGCGAATTCATTCTGTATCTTACTGATTTCTAAAGGTGCTTCAGTATCATCCGCGCCGCACTAAGTCTTTTAGAATCAGTTTCTAGACGCCCTCATAACCCAAACGAGAATCCGATCAATAGCGACCTAGCTCCTTTGTTTTCTTTAAATTGCGGCGACAGCCCAAGAAATTGAGGGCGCAAACTGAGGCGCAATAACGTGCTGCGGTAGAAAGCAATTGGTCTTTCGCGGATTTTACCGTGCTCTCCTGATCATCAGATCGCTGTTTTCTCGGCCCAAAGCGTCGCCAATAGAAGCAACTCTTATCAGCAGAAGCCATATCACTTCCGCTAAGCCAACTTGCCATTACTAATCTCCTCAATGAGTGCATTGGCGATTATGCACTCATCGAGTTGGCAGACACGTTGCTCCTTGTTTTGCGCCCGACGGAATAGACGACGGGAGACGCTTAGAGG
>JBAVDD010000349.1:0-10457 GCA_049587035.1 Acidobacteriaceae bacterium
CATTTCCATCACTGTGCATACCAGCCATAGCGCGCGCCACTCAAAATCCACCTCAAAGGGTCCGCGCGCACACATAACGCAGCTAAAGCAGCGCACTATCCTGTCTTTAAATGCCATGGTTACCAACGAATCTATCGTCGGCGAGACCTGGGTTCTAATAGAGTAAGAATTCAAATCGCAAGACCAGCATGGTCTTATCGGATCTCTCAGATTCAGGGGAAAGTGGTATTTGCAATGGAAGAGTTTAGACGGCTTGCTCGCCTGCCGGCGTACGTATTCAACGTAACTGGGGAATTAAAGGCTGCGGCCCGCAAACGCGGCGAAGACATCATCGACTTCGGGATGGGAAACCCCGACGGGGCAACCCCGAAGTTCATCGTAGACAAGCTAATAGAGGCCTCACAACGCACAACAACACACCGGTATTCCCTCTCCAGAGGCATCCCTCGTCTGCGCGCCGCGATCTGCAACTGGTATAAAAAGCGCTACGACGTGTCGCTGGATCCTGAGTCCGAGGCCATCGTAACCATTGGATCTAAAGAGGGAATCGCTCACCTCTGCCTGGCGATGCTGGACGACGACGACACCGTTGCCGTGCCAAACCCAAGCTATCCCATCCATATCTTCGGCCCAGTAATCGCCGGATCGAAGGTGCAGAGTATTGCGATGGACGGCACCGATCAGTCCTCGCTGATCGAGAAGCTGGAATATGAACTCCCACGCATGCAACCCCGCCCAAAGATCCTGATTCTAAACTTCCCCGCCAATCCAACAACAGCCTGCGTCGATCTTTCCTTCTTCGAACGCCTGGTCCCGCTCTGCAAGGAACTCGGGATTTATCTAGTCCATGACCTAGCCTACGCAGACATCACCTTCGACGGCTACGTAGCCCCCAGCGTAATGCAGGTCCCCGGCGCAAAGGACATAGCAGTTGAGTTCTTTACCCTCTCAAAAAGCTACAACATGCCAGGCTGGCGAGTAGGCTTCATGGTCGGAAATCCGAAGCTTGTAGCCGCTCTGGGACGCATTAAAAGCTATTTCGATTACGGCATGTTTACTCCAATCCAGGTAGCGTCGATCGCCGCGCTGGAAGGTCCGCAGGATTGTGTCGCGGAAATACGCGACAACTATAAAGTGCGCCGGGACGTACTGGTGCCAGGCCTCAACAAGCTTGGTTGGGCGGTGGATATACCGAAGGCGACCATGTTCGTCTGGGCACGCATTCCCACGCAGTACCGCGCCTTGGGTTCGATGGAGTTTTCCAAGAAGCTGCTCGTTGAGGCCAAGGTGGCAGTGAGCCCGGGCATAGGATTCGGCGAACACGGCAACCAGCATGTTCGGTTCTCGCTCATCGAAAACGAAGAACGTACAAGACAGGCGCTGCGAGGGATCAAGCAGATGTTCAAGGTGGGCCCGCATCTTGGTTGAGAGTCTCGAGGTCTGGACCTCCTGCACGATGCTGCCTCAAGTCCATCTTTGACGGCTTATAAGCATTGCATCTTTGGAGGACAGGCCGAGAAATCGGCGTCAATGCCGAACTGAAAGTCCATGTTCTTGATCGGGCATTTACCATGGCGCGGCAACCGTGCCTGTAGAAGAGTCGGCTGCGGTAGAAGTGGGTTCCCACCCTGGCAGACGCTTACGAGCGCACCGAATCAGATTAGCCCGCAGACGAATCGCTTCCTCGCCCTGCAGCACTCTTCGGTTTCACGGTGCGAGCCTATTCGCACTTTTCTTACTGCGGGCCGTAAGATACTATTCGATGCCCAAAGTCTCCGTTATCATCCCCACCTACAACTGCGCGCATTATCTTGAGCAGGCGATTGAAAGCGTGATGAATCAGACGTATCGCGATCTGGAAATCATAGTGATGGATGATGGCTCGACTGATAACACAGCGCAAGTAGTTCGCAAATACGAAACAAAGATCCGCTATTTACACCAGGAAAATTGTGGACTACCGGCCGCGAGAAACCATGCAATCATGGCCTCCTCGGGAGATCTGATCGCCCTGCTTGATGCAGACGACTGGTGGGAGCCAGCCAAATTGGCAGAACAGGTTCCATTACTCCGTGAAGATCCTGAGCTATGTTTGACCTATAGCGATCTGGAGGTTGTATTCGACGATGGCTCAATTAACCCATCCTTTTTGTCTACTCGTCCGTTAGCATCCAGCGGCTACGTCTTTGATCAGCTTCTTAGCAGTAGCTTCATTCTTCCCTCTACGGTTCTCTTACGCCGCAGCTCCTTAGAGCAGGTGGGCATGTTCGATGAGTCAATGCGCTCCCATGAAGATATTGACCTCTGGCTTCGCATGTGCCAGCGCTGGAAGGTTGCCTTGGTGCGCAAGCCACTTACTCACAGGCGTCAAGGGAGTGCAAACATGACCTCGGACGGTAACTTACGGACTGAATACGGTATTAGATTATGGGTAAAATCTCTATCTTTACCGAACCTTACAGTGGATCAGCACCTTGCGATGGTCAAACAGCTTGAGAAATCCTATTTCGCTCGGGGATACTTCCACTTCACTAAGGGAGAGATGCAAGCATGCCGCGACAGTATGCGACAGAGCATGCATTATAGGGCATGGAACCGCAATGCGTGGATGTACTACGCTGCCAGTTTCCTGCCAGCCCCCCTCATCGCCTGGATACGCAAGGGCAAGAAGCGCTCCGCATGAATATGAGCCGCGACGTCAGCGCGGAGGGTTTCAAAGCCACTGAGTTGGCGGTGGAGAATTTTGTAGCTGATCCAGTCGCATCGAAGCGAGTTCGTGACGAAGAACATCGAGAAGTAAAAGGATCAGCTATGTAATAAATTCAGTGGATGCTTGCGCAGCTTCGGCGCTATCTTGATGGCGTGAGTTCGAACTTGCTTTGCACCATCACAGGTCCGAGCTCACGGCCAAGAAGTTTCCTTGCTGACACAGTTCGCGGTCATGCTCTTCTGCGGATAACGACATGAGAGTTCACACGGAAGAGATCTAGCTGGGCCGGCTCCGGACAAACGTGTTGATCTCACCTTCGCGCTTGCAGTGGTAGCGATTGAAAACCTCCTATACAAAAAGGCCTGCGGAAATCTTGATAGCCATCTTGCGGCTACCTTGGTACGTACGCGGTCCGACTTCCATTGCGCTTGAATACAGACCGACAAAAGCAGTTGATGTTTGGGCAAAGAGGCAAAGATAAAGCGTGCCTCGCGACTTATAATGTAGACCGAATCTAATGAAACTCGTTTGAAATCAACCGTTCTGGAAAGTGAGCGCACGATGATTGCAACAACGATCAAACAAGAGGATGCAATGGATGCATCTCAGGTGGGAAAGGGGAACTGGGCGGAGTTCGACATCCCACTAGAGAAGATTTACGAAGCCGCCGCGGAGTGGCGTGAAACGCTCGCAGGTGTCACTCGTCCGTGGCTCTGCTGGAACGTAAGCGATCGCTGGTGCAAGCTTCAACAAAGGCTCATTCAGGAGATTGGCTGGACGCCAGTGGTCGGCTTCGATCCGCGATCTGGACCACCCACGGTGCTGCCTGGCTCAATTCCTATAGATTTCAACTCTCGATTCGGATTTGAGATCATGTTGCCGCACTTCCCGCTTGAATTCTCGTTCCTTTTTGCTGATCGTCTTGCATTTTGGCATTCTGATCTCCTCTGTAGCCTTGCAACGATGCGCAAGTTACAAGGCATCTTTGAATCCTTGCCTAATGGTGCAGTAGCTGCAGTACACGATTTAGGTGGTAGACGTAACTTCTTCAGGTATCGACAACATAGATACTGGGAACTGGTTGGTTGCACGACTAGGTTAGCAAGTGAGTCTCAGTTTCAGCACGGTTCTGGTTGGTGGCGATACATCAAATGTCATCCACAGTGCTCGGATGAAAACGAGCGCCGCCGCCGGGCACGGTATTACTACGATCATGGAGTTGGCATCATGTACTGGAAGCGGCGCTACGGTGGCCAAGTGATAGACATACCCGAGAAAATGGTTGCAGAAGGGCACTGCACATCGATTAACAAAAAGAATTATCGACAGGTAAACCCTGGTGGTGGACGCTATCTAGTGGCGGAACTTGACCTTAACTTCGATATCGAGCAGGTCGCAAAAAGTTTGGGGATTGCCCACCTGCTGTGATTGTGTCGATACTCCTGCAGCATTCAATATTTGTCTAACGAAAGCCCGTCACCGACACTTTTCGTTCCTCGCCGTGCAGCCGTTCGGCCCACATGTGGCAGTCGGCCACCGGGCCCTCGTCGTACATTTTCCATGCCCCGTGCACTCTTTCGCATCCGTGCAGATATACACCTTCAACCTGAAGGACTATAGCTTTCTGTTCCGGGTCGCACTAGCCTGCCGTGTTCTTGGTCGACGAAGGCGCATAGAGGATCGTCGCATCCACGATGGTGCCGGTCGCAGTCTTGATCCTCTTCGGCTCCAGATGGATGTTCACCGCGTCCAGCATCAACCCACACAGATCGTGTTTCTCCAGCAGATGACGGAAGCGGAGGATGGCCGTCTCATCCTTCGCCGGGCGCACACCCAGGTCCACGCCCACGAACCGCTGCAGCACTGGCGACTCTTAAAACGCCTCCTCCACACCCGGGTCCAACAGGTTGAACCACTACGGCACGTAGTTCACTCGCAGCATGATCTCCAACCCTACAGGACAACGACCGTTACCGCCTTCGCATAGAGCGGCGGATAAGACTCAGCAAACCAGACCATGGACCGATCCGCTTAATTTCGTCCAGAAACAATCCCGACGGCTCTTCCGCCCATACTTCTAAAACTCCGTCTGACTCGCAAACGTCCGCTGATTCATCGAAAAACACCCCCGGCTACCAGATTAATCCATCACCCCAACGACTCAGAACTTGTGCAGTGCGTCCTTACCCTGTCCGTGGCCCGCATGCAGGAGATCAGGTGCGAATACACGCATACACAGCACTCTTGCCTCCCAACCTTCAATTCTCGTTGGCTCCTGAGGTCGGCATCCCCCTGCGCAGGTCGCCCCTTTCGGAGGCACTGCCAACATCGTCGCTGCTTTTGGAGTACCTCCAACTGGGACTGGCGCCGTCCCCTGTAGCGGATACAGGTGCCCGATAGCGATTGTACGAACCCAGACATCCGACGAGCACCGACGTCAGTCCAACCTGGATCGTCAACGCAGGCGAACGCTAAAGCTAAAACAGACCGGGGATTAGCTGGAGGTGCAGCCTCCTCGGCGGCCGACCGGTTCCCAGAACAGCGCCGTGCCCCAGGGCCGCTCTACATCAATCCTACCCAGGGATCAACCTTGATCCCCAGAAATTCTGATAAACCGCCCAAACTAACGAAGATTCCCCACAAGAAGAGGGGAAAAACCCATATTTTGCCCATGTTGTCAACGTTGAGTCTGACTGCACGCGGATAGCCACACTTTTCACGGCACGTGGTAGAGTTCAAGGTAACCATCTATGTGGTTACCTTTGCTCTCTTTTTGGGGCGCCAAAAGATTACCAAGGTTTTCCTATTCGGAGTCTTTAGGATATGCGTCTTCGTGTCGATGACGAGAGGACCTGGGAGAGAAGTGGCGGATGATGAAACGTACAGCTACCTTACTTGCGCTCATGCTTGCAGGCCTGTTAACGGCGAACGCTCAGACCTTATCGGGAGTCCAAGTCTCCCCCTATGGCTCTGTATTGCAATCAGGTACGGAACAGATGACCGTGACCTGTTTGTACGCTAACGGTACCTCGGACAACTGCGTGGGCAAGGCGGTGACGTGGTCGAGCTCGAACCCAGCCTTGGCGGCTGTAAGTAGCAGCGGATTAAGTACCTACGTGTCCAATTGTGGTACGGGGGCGTATCCAGATTCTAACGGTGCTTGGGAATGTTGGGCGCATATCGTCGCTTCTGTTGATGGATTCACTGACTATGCAACTGTTTTCCTGCAATACCCGTCCGACACGTTTCAGGTGCTCTTATCTCCGGCGACATTCTGGTCACCTCTCAATAGTGCACCCATACCCGCGACCCTCGTCGTAGGCGCCACTGCGACCATCGGGGCCGGTGAAGGCATTGACGGTTCTCTGGCAAGTCTGGGGAGCGCGAATCCTTTTCCAGGTTGCAACTGGACTAGTTCCAACACTTCTATAGGGACAATCGACAGGCATGGCTTTTTCACAGCGGTATCGCCGGGAACAGCTACCATAACCTGCCTTACTGCTGGAAATGGGGCGTACACCGCTCCAGCGCAAGGGAGCGCATCTATTCCGGCGACTTATGTTGTGACGGTTGTGGCTGGAGGAACTGGAGGGAATACCTGGTATGTGCGTCCTGATGGAGGCACGCCTTACACCAACTCCACGGACACCCCAGCAGGTCAATGCAACGGATTGGCGAACGCGGCTTATCCGGGTACCGGGGTGAATCAAGCATGCGCGTTTGGTGACTTCGAAGACCTATACTTCGACCAAGTGACTCACAAGATACAGTGGGTGATAAATGGCGGCGATACGGTAATGGTGTATCCGAAGGCTGCTGGCTACGACACCGCCAACATTGACGCCTCAGCAGGAACCCCGACTAATTGCAGCACGACGGAGTATTGTGATCTCCCCTCCATTCCTTCTGGAACGGCGTCTCGGCCTACGCGTATTCTCGGATCGAACTACACCAGTTGCAACGGAAGCTATGGGCCGAATCCGGCGATGACCACTCTTCTGCTTGGGAATGGAAGAGAGATGATGCAGGCCAACCTCTCGCAGTTTATCGACGTGGAATGCTTCGAGATGGCAGATAGCTCAGCGTCCACCAATTTCAATATAGGAATTTGGCAGTCAGCACTCACCTCCTACGCCACATTCAAAAACTTGTTCATTCACAATGCGACCGGCAGTGGTATTTTTGGAGCGTCTGGACTTGGAATGGTCTATGACCATACTCATATTCGGGCGGCTGAGAATACCGGGTTCCAGATGGATGATGCTCCCTACGGTATCGGCAACATCTCCGTGTCTGGCGGCCTTACGCTGACGAACTCGAATATCGAGTTCACGGGGTGTAGAGAGATTTACGGTTCAACCGCGCAATATCCCTTCGTCGCCAACGGCTGCGTGGACCAGAACAGCGGGCACAATGGTGACGGCATCGGAACTGGAGCCATGACCGGAGCGTGGTATTACGACAATGACATCTTTCGCTATAACTTTCAGGACGGCCTGGACAACCTTCATGCCGGGGCGCAGAGTGAGACTGTCATCAACTCTCAGAGCTATGGAAACGATGGACAGCCATACAAAATCGGAGATGTGGACACCGGCGTATTTCAGAACAATCTAGCGATTGGAAATTGTAACCGCGCCTTTGAGCCATTCAATGGGGTCGTGATCGCTGCTACGAGTGCGGTTCCTTGTCGCGCAGGCGGGGGGAGCGCCAACTTCGATTGGTCTGGAACGGGAAGCTACACGTACCAGTACAATACGTTTATTGGTGTGGGAAACCCGATGTTTGGGGAGTTTTGCGAGACGACTTGGCCGAACTGCTCCGGGGCTCAAACAACGCTTGAAAACAACATCTTTGCTGGTTACACCGACTCCGATTCAGTTTATCGCAGCGGGGCGCAAGCGCCCGCGCTTTACGTGGCAACGTCGGGACTCCCCGGTACGAACGGTTGGGTAACGAGGAGCAACAATGACTTCTCCAACGTGGTCTCCTACACGCCAACGTCTGCTGGAGAACTTCAGGTCGATCCTCTCTTTATCGGCGAACCGCCTTTCTTGACTGAGTTGACTGATTCCACGGAAAGCGTGCTGGACAACTATAACCACATGCCCTCATCCAACAGCACGATACTGGGCGCAGGTATGTATATCTCAGACCTGACGACCGACGCGAACGGGGTGGTGCGGCCCAACCCGCCAGCGATGGGGGCGTTGCAGTCAAACACAGGAACAACACTACTTGCTTCCCAGGTAGTGCTCACCGCGGCACCCACTCCAGTAACCGCAGGGCAACCTGTAACCCTTTCGGCATCGGTTGCTTCTGCCACCTCAACTAGTGGCGCTGCACCCACGGGAACCGTGACCTTTTACAGTAACGGCACTTCCCTGGGCGACGGGGTGGTCAGCAATGCCGGCGTAGCAACGCTTACTACCTCCTTAACTGCCGCGGGCGTCGACCCATTGACGGCCACCTACTTGGGTGACACGAACTACGCTTCTGGGACATCCCCTACCCTATCGTTGACCGTAAATGCCTCGCCAGGCGCGGCGACTACAACCGTGCTTAGTGTCTCCTCCGCCTCAATCACCGCAGGAGACAGCATAACGCTCACGGCGACAGTGACGGCGGGGTCGGAGAGTAAGCCATCTGGAACGGTCTCCTTTCTCAGCAATGGAGTGTTGCTGGGAACCGCGCCTCTGAATAACGCGGGAGTGGCCGCTCTCACCACATCGTCCCTTGCAGCAGGCTCCTATAGCGTCACAGCCCAGTATGGTGGCAACACCGGCTTCAACGCCTCCTCTTCGTCGCCCTCGAGCGTGACCGTAAATTCGCCGTCCGCCGCGGCGACCACAACTGTGCTTAGCGTCTCCTCCGCCTCAATCACCGCAGGAGACAGCATAACCCTCACGGCGACAGTCACGGCAGGGGCGGGTAGTAAACCATCTGGAACGGTCTCCTTCCTCAGTAATGGCGTATTGCTGGGAACCGCGCCTCTGAATAACGCGGGAGTGGCCGCTCTTACCACATCGTCCCTTGCAGCAGGCTCCTATAGCGTCACGGCCAAGTATGGTGGCAACACCAGCTTCAACGCCTCCACCTCGTCGCCCTCGAGCGTGACCGTAAATTCGCCGTCCGCCGCGGCGACCACGACTGTGCTTAGTGTCTCCTCGGCCTCTATCACCGCAGGAGACAGCATAACGCTCACGGCGACAGTGACGGCGGGGTCGGAGAGTAAGCCATCTGGAACGGTCTCCTTCCTCAGCAATGGAGTGTTGCTGGGAACCGCGCCTCTGAATAGCGCGGGGGTGGCAACACTCACCACATCGTCCCTTGCAGCAGGCTCCTATAGCATCACGGCCAAGTATGGTAGCAACACCAGCTTCAACGCCTCCACTTCGTCGCCCTTGAGCGTGACTGCTAATCCAACGCCAGCTATAGTGACCACGACTTTGCTTAGCGTCTCCTCGGCCTCTATTACGTCAGGGCAAACCATAACGCTTAAGGCGACAGTTGCTACGGGCACAGGCGGTAGTCCATCTGGAACAGTCTCTTTCTTTGGCAATGGCGTATTACTGGGGACAGCGCCTCTGAACAACGCGGGGGTGGCAATGCTAACCACAGCGCCCCTTGCGGCAGGCTCTTATAGCATCACGGCCCGGTATGGCGGCAACACCAGCTATAACGCTTCCACTTCTTCCCCCCTTGGCGAAACTGTAACCGCGGGGATCGCACCTGGAATTACCGTTGTGGCCAGTACCCCAACCTTGACCATCGGAAGCGGAAGCTCCACCTCGGACACTGAGATCCTGACACTCAATGCCGTCGGTGGCTACTCGGGGACAATCCAGATGAGTTGCGCAAACCTTCCCACCGGAAGTACATGCAGCTTCCAGCCTCCGACAGTGACCGTAAATGCATCAACAAGTCCTGTAACGGTTGCAATGACGATTCTAAATTCTGGAACCAGCACGACGGCCTCGCTTGGAATGCAGCATGTGGTCATGCGCGATTCCACCCTCGCCTCGATTTTCTGGATTCCAGGCCTATTTGCAGCAGCTCTTGTCGGCAAGAAGCGCAAACTACTGCTCCAGTCGAGACTCCTCTTGCTTATCCTGCTGCTGGGAGTTGTATCCGGCGGTCTAGCAGGCTGTGGCAGTTCGACCTTCACAGCGATTACCCCAGCGGCTCAGACCACGACATTCCAAGTGATGGCCATCGGCACCGGTAATGTAAGCCAAACGATTGACTTGAACGTAACGACTCCGTAACGTGGTTTCGTTCCTATCATTAGGAGAGCATGTGCAGAGGCATGCTCTCTTATTGCCATCGAGCAATCAACGTATTCTCACTTTCGTCTGGAGAAGAGCACACGATCTTCGTGCTTTGTCGGTCTCTTTTAGATCGCTGGTACCATCGGCGTAATCGCTCTTCAAGTTGCTTGCGCATCTGTAGCGCGCCGCACAGGAGTTGGCCGTTGCCGTGATTTCGGGTGCGGCCTTTTGCGGAGCCGCTCTCAAGCTGTACCCTCCTTGCCGCGCCCGCGTACGGAAACCGGATATGGCGATCTTGAAGATGATCTGGTCGTACAGCTTTGCGATGTTCATTATCATCATTGCCTCACAGGTCATTTTCAGTACGGACAACATTGTCGTGGGTGCATTTCTTTCCGTCGGGCTGGTTGCTTTTTATTCGATAGGCGGAAGCCTCACGGTGTATTCGATGCAGGTTGTCTCAAGTCTTTCCACTA
>JBAVDD010000350.1:0-2193 GCA_049587035.1 Acidobacteriaceae bacterium
GTTGTGAAAGGCTGCCGGCGGCGTAGTAAGCGAAGTTGCTTGCGTTTACCAAGCCCTTCAACTGGCTGCTGGACGTGGCACCTTCACCTGTTAAGGAGAGCTGCGGAAAATATTGGGCCCGCGCGACGCCGATATTGGCATTGGCCTGAACCAAGAGCTCCTCGGCACGCCGAACATCAGGGCGGCGTTCAAGCAAATCGGAAGGTAGACCCACCGGAATATCAGCAGGATGGGGTGCGGAAGCGATGGGCTGTCCGCGATCGACGGGGCCCGGGTCTTGGCCGAGTAGCAGACGAAGGTTGTTCTCCTGTTGCTCGATCTGGCGTTCGAGATCCGGGATCTGCGCCTCAGCAGTGTAATAGAGTTCCTCTGCCTGGCGCACATCGGCCATTGAGTCCGCACCACCTTGCTCAAGCTTTCTTGTGAGGTCCAGCGATTGCTTTCGCGCGGAGAGCGTGTCCTTGGTGATGGCTAACTCGGCATCGAGGGTGCGCAGTTGGTAGTAGGACGTTGCCACATTCTCAATCAACGTGCTGTACGTTGTCTGCCTGGCCCATTCAGTGGCGCGAAGATAAGCCTGCGCCGCCTCAGTTTGCCGACGGTAGTATCCCCAGAAGTCGAGGTTCCAGGCAACCGAGGCCGTGAGGCCGCCGGAGTGGAAGTTGGAGCTGGAGTTGCCATTGGAACTGCTTGAATTATTGGAGTTATTGTTCAGGCTATTGAGTAAACCGCTGGGCAACCCCAGCGCGTCGTAGGAGGCTCCCGCGCTTAGCGTTGGAAACTCAGCGGACCGCGTAACTCCAAGCTGGGCTTGTTCCTCAAGCACACGATCGGCGGCAATCTTCACATCGTAGTTGTTCTTAAGAGCCTCGCTGATGAGCTGTTGCAGCACTGGGTCGGTGAAGACGGCCTCCCACTTTTGCGCGCCGAGCGGAGTATCAGTAGCGCCGGCGGCGATATCTGGCGCCATCGCCCCCCGATAACTGTTAGGTAAATCGACTACAGGCCTTTTGTAGTTCGGGCCAACTTTACATCCCGCAAGAGAGCCAATGATGGCTACCGTCGATAGCGCACGTGTGAGACGGTTCATGCCTGGCCTCCTTTCGTATTCTCATGACTGGGTGGAGGTTCGTTTGACCGGCGATGCGCAGGATGCCCGTGCAGCTCCAACGAACCGCTGTGGTCTTTTCCAAAACGCCCTGCAACGCGCTCCGCAATAGAGAAAGTGACTGGGATCAGGAAAATCGCAATGAGCGTAGCGGCGAGCATACCTCCGATCACGACCGTTCCGAGAATCTGCCGCGAGACACCACCGGCGCCCGCGGCAAACCACAGCGGAACACAACCAAGAATGAAGGCGAAGGCCGTCATCAGAATCGGCCGGAAGCGGAGGCGAGCTCCATTCATTGCGGCTTCGAAGAGCGTCTCTCCCTTTTCGTACTCATCCTTGGCAAACTCCACGATTAGAATTGCATTCTTTGCGGAAAGACCGATGAGCATTACCAGACCGATCTGTGCATAGACATCGTTCTCAAGATGGCGAAGGGTGAGCGCGAGATAAGCTCCGAAGATCGCTACCGGTGTGCTGAGCAACACGCCGAACGGAAGGGACCAGCTCTCATACTGCGCGGCGAGGATGAGAAAGCAGAGCAGGATGGAGAGTGCGTACACCACCCACGCAGGCACGCTTTGCTGCGCCTTGTGCTCCTGATAGCTGAGTCCGGAGTAGTCCATTCCCATCCCCGCCGGCATCGTTTGTTTGAATACTGTCTCCAGAGCTTTCATCACCTGACCCGAGCTGTACCCGGGTCTGGCAACGATCGTGATATCAGCGGCTTCATATTCATTAAAGCGCGTAGTGAACTCAGGACCTGTCGTGCGACGAACGGTGACCAGTGCTGACAGAGGAACACGGTTGCCATTCGCAGCAGTGACATAAAACTGATTAATGTTGCCGATTTCTGTACGGGATGAGCCTTCAGCTTCGATGTACGTTTGCCACTGGCGACCGAAGCGGTTGAAGTAATTCACCAGAGTACCGCCCATGAATGCCTGCATGGTGGTGTATACGTCCGACAGATTGACCTGCTCTTGGGCCACCTTTTCGCGATCGACATCGACATAGAGTTGCGGCACAGCAGGGTAATAGGTTGGAATTGCGGCGGCGATCTCCGGCCGCTTGCTGATAGCTCC
>JBAVDD010000351.1:0-12803 GCA_049587035.1 Acidobacteriaceae bacterium
GAAGGCCTGACCGCCCACAAGAAGATCTCCCGCAGCGAAGCTCGCACCTTCACCGCCGGCGAAAAGCGCCGCCGCAACGAAGACGCCGCCAACCTCGGCGAGCGCGCCCGCGAACGCCTCCAGGAGCGCGACCAGGAGCCCGACATCGACGACATCGCCCGCAACCGCACCCGCCGCGGCTTCAACTAACCTCCCAATAAGTCGTTCTTATAACGATTGATAAATACATAAGTACGAATTAAGATCGCATCTGGAGTATCAATGTCCACCACCCAAGCCATCTTCGACATCACCGCCTCCACCTACGACGCCGACCGCGCCAAGCTCATCCCCTGCTACGACGCCTTCCACCGCCGCGCCACGGACCTCATCCCCGGCGGCGCAACGCGCATTCTCGATCTAGGCGCGGGCACCGGCATTCTCACCACCTTCGTGCGCACCTGGTATCCCGCCGCGCATATCCATCTCATGGACTTCTCCGAGCCCATGATCGATCTTGCCCGCAAGCGCCTCGCCAACGACACCAACGTCACCTTCGAGGTCGCCGACTACTTCACAGTGCCACTAGGCGAAAACTACGACGCCATCGTCTCCGCGCTCTCCATCCACCACCTCGAACACCCCGCCAAGAAGGCGCTCTTCGCAAAGATCTTCGCCGCACTGCGTCACGGCGGCACTTTCGTCAACGCCGAGCAGGTCGCCGGCCCCACCCCTGCCCTCGACGCAGTCTACAAGTCCCTCTGGCTCCAGCAGGTTCGCGAAGCCGGCGCCACCCCGCAGCAAATCGCAGACTCCCTCTACCGTCAGCAGGACGATCGTTGCGCCTCCGTCGAAGATCAACTCGACTGGATGCGCGAAGCCGGCTTCACCGACTCCGACTGCTGGTTCAAGGACAATCGCTTCGCCGTCCTCGCCGGCACCCGCCCATAGCTCTTGCGTACACTGGTCCCATGCGCGCTCTCGCCATCGCGGCCCTCACCATCCTTTTCGCAACAGTCGCACAAGCCCAGCGCATCACCAATCCACGCGCCTCGTTGCTCGATGTGCAGGCTCGCCAGACCGTGCTCGAATCAACGCAAGACCCGCTGCTCCTCGCCGCCATGAAGGGCCTGCACTCCTGCGTAGCCACACCGTTCGTTCCCGCACCCACGGGCCGCATGGACATTCCCCACCACTACATCTCCGGCTCCAGCGGCCCCGTAAATCCCGCAGAAGCGATAGCCCAGCGCGCCTACACCGACTTCGAACGCCGCATCACCAGCGGCGTGAACCAGTACCTGGCCACCGGCAGCCACGCCGAGTCCGCCTGTGCCCTCGCGCAACTCGACGCCTGGGCTCAGGCCCACGCTCTGCTCGACTACGATCCCCGCTCTCAGTCCTGGTATCAGGTCGACTGGACGCTAGGTTCCGCCGGCATCACAACCTCGGTCCTCGTCAACGACCCCACCCTCGACGCCGCGCAACTCCATCGAGTCATCGCCTGGCTCGACGCCGCCGACCGTCTGGACATCACCTTCGAACGCCCCGGCAAGGACTTGAATAATCACCACTACTGGCGCGCGCTAGCCGCAACCTCCATCGGCGTCGTCGCGTCCGACAACAAACTATTCCACTTCGGCATCCACGCCTACAAGCAGGCCATCAAAGAAATCGACCCCGCCGGAGCCTTCCCGCGCGAAATGGTCCGCCACGAAAACGCCATCCACTACCAGAACTTCGCGCTCCAGCCCCTCATCCTCATCGCCCAGTTCGCCTCGCGTCAGGGCATCGACCTCTACGCCTACCATGCCCATGGCCGCAGCATCCGCAACGCAATTCTCTTCTTCGGCAACGCCGTCGCCATCCCAACACTCGTCAAACCCTACACCGACGACGTCCAGCGAATCGACTTCCAACCCAGCGACTTCGCAGCCTACACCTTCTACGCCGCGCGTTTCACCACCGCCGGCCTGCCACCTTCCATCATCACAGCGCTCCAGCGCCCCACCACCGAAACCCGCCTTGGCGGCAACACCACTCTGCTAGCCGGCTACTAGCCTTCACCCCACATCATTCTAGCGGCGCAACTTCCTTGGTCCGGTACTTCGGCTTCTTCATCAGATAGCCAATGGGAATCAGGCAAGCCACCATCACCACCAGAACATGCACCGTATCCACATACGCCAGCGTGCGCGCCTGCACCGTCATCATGCCATACAGCCTCGCCGCAGCTCCCTTGCTCGCCGCTGATGCCGAATACCCATGCGCCTGCATAGCAGCCGTCATGCCCTTATCCATTGCTCTGTACGTGCCCGAGCCGCTGTAAATATGCGAAGCCAGAATCCGCTGATGCGTTTGCGCCCGCCGCACCAGCATCGTACTGATGAACGAGATCCCCAGGCTCCCGCCAATATTGCGCGCCAGCGCCGTCATGCCCGACACCTCATTGTTCTTCTCCTGCGGCACGCCCACATAGCTCATCACACTGATCGGCACAAACAGGAACGGCATACCCAGCACCATCACCACGCGCCAGCTCGCTGCATCCCAGAACGTAATCCCCAGGTACAACCCACCGATCCTCCAGATGCCAATCGTGAGCAAACTGAATCCCCAAGTAATCATCAGCCGCGGATCAATCTTCTGTCCCAGGTACCCCACAATCGGGAACATCAGAATTAGCACCAGGCCGCCTGCAGAAAGCGCCAGTCCCGCCTCTGTCGCCGTATACCCCAGCATCTCCTGCAGAAACTGCGGAATCATCACCGTAGTCGAGTACAGCGCCGCCCCAATCACCACCATCACAATCTGCGTCATTGCAAAGTTGCGCTTCCGATACAGCGACAAATCTAGAATCGGATGCTCCGTCGTCAACTCGCGATAGAGGAACGCCACCAACCCGCAGCCCGCCACAATCGCACAAGTAACAATGAAACGCGACCCGAACCAATCATCCTCCTGCCCCTTGTCGAGGAAGATCTGCAGCGCCCCAATCGTAAGCGCCAACAACCCCAGCCCAATCCCATCGATGCTGCCCAGCTTCGCCCGCACCCGCTTCAGATACGGCGGATCTTCTACGATCCGGCTAGTCAAAAGCAGCGAGATGATCCCCACCGGAATATTCAGGAAGAAGATCCATCGCCACGTATAGTTGTCCGTAATCCATCCACCCACCGTCGGCCCAATCGCGGGCGCCAGCACCACGGCCATGCCATACAGGCTGAACGCAACGCTCCGCTTCTCCGGCGCAAATGTATCCGCCAGGATCGCGCGCTCACTAGGCTGCAACCCTCCGCCAGCCGCTCCCTGGATCACCCGAAACACAATCAGCATCGGCAGCGACGTTGCCAGCCCGCACAGGCACGAGAACGCCGTGAACAGTGCCACGCAGCTCATGTAAAAGTTCTTGCGCCCAATCCGGTTCGCAATCCAACCGCTGATCGGCAGCACAATCGCATTCGACACCAGGTACGACGTCAGCACCCACGTCGCCTCGTCATACGTCGCGCCCAGCGTCCCCGCAATATGCGGCAGCGCCACATTCGCAATGCTCGAATCCAGCGCTTCCATGAACGTAGCCAGCGTCACCGTCAGTGTGATAATCCACGGGTTAAACCGTGGCGTCCACGCCTCGTAGTGAAACTCGCTATCGTAATCCTTGTCCTGCCCTGTACCGGCAGCAACAACGGAAGCCTGTGCCATGCCACTCCTGCAAGAACTGTTTGGCCGCCCGCGGAATCCATCCACTCATCCGCATACAGCCAAGTCCAAAGTCCGCTGTAGTTTCCTGCCCATCGTGGCCCCGAAGAGCCCCACACAGGATAAATCCGCCTCAAATCGACGAGCGATCATCAAGCGCTGGACGTCTTAATGATCTTAACGGATGGACCGCAGGAATATTGTGTATCATCACAAATTCCCTTCACCTGGTTGCGCTATCCCAGCACACACAACACTTTCCTCTCTCATTTCCAACTCCCGCACCTACCCCGCATCCATAAAGCCCATCGAGCGTCTAATCTAGAAACGGTAGTCTTTAGCCACTCCGCCTCGTCGATCACGTATCACTTTCATCACCCGCTCCTCTATGAAGCTCACCCGCTACACCAGGTTTACCGGCGATCTCTCCTCGAGCGTAGACCTCGAAGACCTCCTGCAGGCTCTCTCCGACTTCCTCCTCGACTCCGGCTTCCAGGATCCCTACTCCCCCTTCCAAAACGCGGACGACTCTATGGAGAGCCTTCGCGAAGCCATTCACCAAGCCCTCGAATCCGGCGAACTCCTCGACGAAGACGCCCAGGAGCAGTTCGAGAAACTCGACGCCGCGCAGGTCGAAGACCTCATCGACAAGATCATCCAGCGCATGAAGGCCGAAGCCTACCTCAACGCCGAGGAACCTTCCGAAGGCACAGGCTCCGCCGGGGAAGGCAATACCAGCGACTCCCGTTTCGAAGTCACCGACAAGGGCATGGACTTCCTCGGCTACAAGGCCCTCCGAGAACTCCTCGGCCCCATCGGCAAGTCCTCGCTAGGCCGTCACGACACCCAACACGAAGCCGCCGGCGTCGAAACCAACGGCTCCTCCAAGCTCTACGAGTTCGGCGACAGCCTCAACCTTGACATCACTGCCACTCTCAACAGCGTCTTCGCCCGCGAAGGCGGACCCTCCACAATGGGCGTCCTCAACCTCGAGTACTCCGACCTCCACGTACAGCAAGCCGACTACCAATCCTCCTGCGCGACGGTAGTCCTCCTCGACTGCTCGCACTCCATGATCCTGTACGGCGAAGACCGCTTTACCCCCGCAAAACGCGTAGCCATGGCGCTCGCCCACCTCATCCGCACCCAGTACCCCGGCGACTCGATCGACCTGGTCCTCTTCCACGACTCCGCCGAGCACATCCCCATCTCCCAACTCCCGCGCGTCAAAGTCGGCCCTCACTACACCAACACCCGCGAAGGCCTCCGTGTAGCCCAGCGCGTTCTGCGCGGCTCTGGCAAGGACATGAAGCAGATCGTCATGATCACCGACGGCAAACCTTCCGCCCTAACACTCGACGACGGCCGCATCTATAAAAATGCTTTTGGCCTCGACCCCATTGTCATCTCCGAGACCCTCGAAGAAGTCAGCCGCTGCAAGCGCGCCGGCATCATGATCAACACCTTCATGCTCGCCCAGGACTTCCAGCTCGTCCAGTTCGTCCAGAAGATGTCGGCCATGTGCCGTGGCAAAGCCTACTTCACCACCCCACAAACCCTCGGCAACTATCTCCTCATGGACTTCATGTCCCGCCGCAGCAAACACGTCAACTAAACTTGCAGCTCACAATCTGAAATTGGAGTAAAGCAAAATGCCTTTAGTGCGGGTGTCGATGCAACATGGAAGAACCCCCGAACAGAAGCGAGCCATCGCCAATGCCACATATGAAGCGATGCGTGAAGCCATCAACATACCGGATGACGACCGTTTTGTCCTGATCGACGAGAGAGCTGCTGAAGATATCTTTGTCGATAAAAACTTCATGAGCACCGGGCGCTCGCCCGAGACGATCATCGTAGAGATCACCCTGCGCGCGGGCCGCACCGAAACAATGAAGCAGGTCCTCTATCGCAGGCTGGCTGAGCTCCTAGCCGAACAAGCAGGTATCGCCGCTGCGGATGTCATGGTAGTTCTGCACGAAAATCAATCTGCTGATTGGTCCTTCAGCGGCGGCATAGCTCAGTATCTGCCGTAACTTCCGCTCCTTACCTACCGTTCTTATCCTTCCACACGCGATACACCCCCCACGCGGCCGCCGTGCAGTTATCCATCACGCGTCCATCCAGCAGCATCGTCTCAAACTCACTCACCGCCACCCGATGCACCGTCATATCGTGCTCCTCCGGATCGCGCTCCGTCTCCCCCTGGCTCAACCCCTCCGCCAGAAACACATGATGGATCTGCCGCATCGCTCCATAAGCAATCCATAAATCCGCCAGCCGAGTCATACGCTCCGCACGCAACCCTGTCTCCTCCGCCAGCTCCCCCCGCGCCAGCTCCACCGCATTCACCTCTGTCTCCTCCCAACTCCCTTGCGGCAGCTCATAATACGAATCACCCACGGTGTACCGGTACTGCCGCACCAGCCACACGAACTCCTCACCGTCCACCCTCTCCAGTGGAATCACAAGCACCGCCGGCTCTTTATCCATCACCCCATAAATCCCCCGCGCACCATCGCTCCGCTCGATCACGTCTTCGCGCACCCTGCACCACGGGTTTCGATAAACCTCGCGGCTGCTGATCGTCCGAATCGGCTTCTCGTTCTTCTCACTCGACACTTGTCGCTCCTTCAGCCTCGATCTTACCCTGCGCGCCCGACGTCGTCGCCGCCCTCTACCATCATCACTGCCAGACTCATCCCCGGCAGCACCACCTCCGCGCCCTCCATCACCACCTCCGGCCGCGACCCCAGCCGCAACCCCTCACCCTCCCATGTCTTCAGTCGCACCATCTCATCGCCAATATTCATCAGCGTCCTCACTCGTCCACGCTGCATCGTCAGCCACCGCTTCTCTTCATCGAAGGCGACCTTCATGTGCCGAATATCTCCATCATTCAGATCTTTCGTCGACCGTCGCAGCCCGATCAGCGCCCGCGTCCACTCCAGCATCTCCGCATGCTTTCCCTCATGCACCTCGCTCCACTTCAGCTTTGAATCCTCGAACGTCTGCGGGTCCTCTGGATCAAGAACCTCGTTCTCTCCAAACCCGAACGCCGCAAACTCTCTTTTCCTTCCTTCCGAAACCTGCCGCGCCATCTCCTCATCGTCATGGTCGGCGAAATAAAGAAACGGACTCGATGCAGCAAACTCCTCACCCATAAACAGCATTGGAATATACGGCGACGTCAGCACCAGCCCCAGCGCGACCTTCGTCGCATCCATCCCCACCAGACGTTCCAGACGTTCGCCTTTCGCGCGATTTCCTACCTGGTCGTGGTCTTCCACAAAGCAAATGAAGTGATGCGCGGACAGTCCCTCCACAGGCCGCCCATGGCTACGCCGCCTGTACTTAGAGTACATTCCGTCATACACAAACACATGCTCAAGTGCCTTAGCCAGGTACTCCATCGTGCCAAAGTCCCCGTAGTACCCCAGCCCCGAATTCGCCAGACTCCCTGGGTGCAGCAATGTAAACAGCGCATGATGAAAGTCATCACTCCACTGCGCATCCATGCCATATCCACCAGCCTCCAGCGGACGAACCAGCTTCGGATCATTCAGATCGCTCTCTACAATCAGCACCAGGGCCCTTCCCACCGTAGCGCTCAGCTGTTCCACCTCCGCCGATAGCTGCTCCATAAAATTCACCGCTGACCGGTCAATGAACGTATGCACCGCATCCAGCCGCAGACCATCCACGTGATAATCTCTCATCCACATCGCCGCGTTATCGCAGAAGAACCTCCGCACCTCATCGCTGCCCGGCCCCTCAAAGTTCACCGCATCGCCCCACGGCGTCTTATGCTGATCGGTCACATACGGGGCAAACTTGTTCGTGTAATTTCCGACGGGACCGAAGTGGTTGTACACCACATCCAGAATCACCGCCAGCTTCTTGCCATGGCACGCATCAACAAACCGCTTGAACCCATCCGGGCCGCCATAGCACTCGTGCACCGCATACAGCGCCACTCCGTCATAACCCCAGCCCTGTCGTCCCGCCCACTCCGCAACCGGCATTAACTCCACATGCGTCACACCCAGCTCTACCAGATGATCCAGGTGGGCGATCGCACTATCCAACGCGCCGTCCTCGCTGAACGTCCCAATATGCAGCTCATAGATCACCGCAGCCGCCAGCGGAGGCGGATCCCACCGCTCATCGCTCCACGCAAACGCGCTCTGGTCATAAAGCCGCGAAGGCCCATGCACGCCCTTGGCCTGCCACAAGCTCTTGGGGTCCGGATAGGGCGTCGCATCCTCATCCACCCGGAACGCATAATCCATCCCAGGCTCCGCCTTCTGAACCTTCAGGCTCCACCAACCCTGCTCATCCGGCCCCTCCATCGGGCACGTCTCGTCCCCTAACACCAATTGCATCTTCTTCACCCGAGGGGCCCAGATCCGAAACTCATGCATCCTCTCTCCTTTGCTTACTTTTCGCGCACCAGCAGTGCAACCGGAAACTCCGCCAGCAATGTATCCATAATCACCCGTCCGCCTTCAACCTGCGCTCCCGTCAAACGGTTCTTCCACCGCCCCGCCGGAATCGCAATCACCGTATCTCCCCATTTCCCCGCCGCATGTGACCAGCGCGGCACCACGGTCACCACGTCCCTCCCTCGCCGAAACGCAATCACACGCTCAGCCTGTGGACCCTCTGCCATCACCGGCACATACTCCGCGCCATCGCCGAACCACTCCGGATGCTCCTTCCGCAACCGCAGCGCCTGATGCACCAGCCACAGCTTTGGCAATCCATCATCACTGCGCTCCATCACCTGCTTCACCCCCATCGTCGCCATCTCCTTCAGCAACTGCATCCGTCGCGCATAGTCCACGGGCCGTCGATTATCCGGATCCACCAGCGAGAAATCCCACAGCTCTCCCCCCTGGTAAAGATCCGGAACCCCCGGCGCCGTATACTTCATCAACGTCTGCGCCAGAGAGTTCACCCGCCCCGCGCCAGCGATGTCCGTGACAAAGGCTTCCAACTCCCCTACAAACTTTGCGTCGCACAGCAGCGCATCGATATACCTATTCACCGCTCGTTCGTACTCCTCATTGTTCGCCACCCAACTGGTTCGCACCTTCGCCTCGCGCATCGCTTTCTGCATGTAAGCTCGCAACCGCTCCCCGTCAATCGGCCATGCCCCCACCAGCGTCTGATACAGAAACCACTCCGTTCCAGAATCAATCAGATCGCCCTTCCTGTGTTTCGCGTTCCGCCCACTCCATCGCCGCACCGCCTCCGCAAACGTATCCGGAATCTCGCTCAGCACGAGCATCCGCGCACGCACATCATCACTCCGCTTCGTATCGTGCGTGCTCAGCGTCGTCATCGTCATGGGAAACGTCTGCTGCATCTTCACCTGGTACTCATGAAAGTGCTCCAGGCTGAATCCACCGCAGTCCGGATCGCTGCCCACCTCGTTCATCACAATCAACCGGTTCCAGCAGTACAACGCCGTGTCCTCCACGCCCTTTGCCATCACCGGTCCGGTGAACTGCTCAAAGCGATTGACGAACTCCATCTCCAGCTTGCCCATCACCCTCAACGTCAACACGTCGCGCATAAAATCGAACAGTTCGCTGTCGATGTCCGCGCGATTCCTCTTCGCGCTCTCCGTCGCCCGCCCGATCCGTACTCTGTCCTCTTCTGCAATCTCATTGCGCTCCGGCACCACGTACGTCCGATAGACCGAAAAGCAAGCAGCAACTTCACGAATCGCCCTTCGTATCTCCGCGCGCGTAAAGTCTCTCTGATCTCGATTGCTCTCGCAGATGTCGACAAACAAGCTCGTCAACCGGTTCACATCACTGCCCAGCGCCTCTTGCTCCACCGCGAGTTTCTTGTCGTGCGCAACGCCCGGAAAGTCAGAATCATCTCCAGTAAACGCGATGTACTGCTCCCCCAACCGCTTCAGTCCCTCGCGATGCACCAGCACACCCATCACCATGTTCAGAAAGTCATACCCGCTTGTCCCTTCGATTGGCCAATCGCGCATCCACTCCCCTGGCTCCAATATCTTCTCACCAACAATCCAAGCCTCCGGCGCACGCTCCCGCAACCGCTCAAAATATTGCTTCGGGTCGCGCAGTCCATCCGGGTGGTCCACTCGCACTCCATCCAGGAGCCCATGCTTCAGCCACTTCACAATCAGCGCATGCGTCTCGTCGAAAACAAACTCGCGCTCCACCCGCAATCCAATCAGCGTGTTCACATCGAAAAACCGCCGATACCCCAGCTGCTGGTCCGCCGTCCTCCAGTACGACAGACGGTAGTACTGCTGTGAGAGAAACTCGTCCAGAGCATCCACGCTCGCATTCACCTCACCCACCACCTGATCGATCGCCTCCGAAACTCTCCCCTCTTCATCACACAACCTGTCCAGTAGCCCCAGCAGCACCTGCTTGTCCCGATGTCGCGCCAGAATCGTTCTTCGATCCCACAAATCCGGCAACGGTAGTCGCGCAAAGCTCGCACTCACAAAGTTCAGCGCATCGCTCTTCGCATACTCTGCAGCCTTGCCCAGAATCAGCGCCAGGCTCGACGGCGAAACCGGAAACGTCTGTCCCGCGGCCTCCACCGTAAACTGAGCGCCCTTGCGCCGCACCACCACCAGACCCGCGCTTAACGACCGTCCATACTGGTCCGGCAAAATCGGCACCAGCACCTTGTCCCGCAAACGCTCCTCTGACGAATTCCAGTCGATGTCGAAGAAGCTTGCATAGCGACTGCTCGTGCCATTCTCCAGCACGTCCCACCAATACTTGTTCTGCGCTCCCAGACTCATGTGGTTCGGAACAATGTCCAGTACCTGCCCCAGCCCGTTCTGCCCCAGCTTCTCGCAGAAACGCTCATGCGCCGGCGCTCCGCCCAGTTCCTCATTCACACTGCGGTGATCCACCACGTCATATCCATGCATGCTTCCCGGAGCAGCCTGCAGATAGGGCGAGCAATACACATGCGTAATCCCGAGCGACTTCAAGTACTCCACAATCGCCGCGGCATCATCGAAGTTAAACTCCCGATGCAGTTGCAGACGATACGTCGATCCCGGCACATGCCCCATGCGTAACTGCTCCTCGCTCTCTGGATTTGGCTCTGTAAACGAATAGACTCTCTCAAGCGAGAGTAGGGTTGCTCACCATGGCCTACATCACATGTCCGGCGTGTGCAACTCCGGTGTCCATTGGCCCGAAAGTGTAAACGCAGCATGCACTAACGCAATATGCGAGAGCGCCTGCGGAAAATTCCCAAGCATGCGCTTCTCCTTTGCATCGTACTCCTCGCTCAGCAAGCCAACGTCATTGCGTAACGCCAGGAGCCGGTCAAACATCTCGATCGCTTCGCCCCTGCGCCCAATCAACCATAAGCACGTCGCTAGCCAGAAACTGCAAGCAAGAAACGCACCCTCACTTCCCTTCAGTCCATCGGAACTCTTTCCCGGATCATACCGCTGCAACAGCCCATCCTTCATCAGACGCTTCTGGATCGTATCAATCGTTCCGATGATGCGCGGATCATCTACGGGCAAAAATCCCACCAGCGCCAGCCTCAAGCAAGAAGCATCCAGGGCCGTCGATCCGTAGCTCTGCGTAAACGAGTTCAGTCTCTTATTAAATCCCTTCGCACAAATCTCTTTGTGCAACATATCCCGATTCTTCCGCCACCGCTTCACATCCCCGGCCCCATCAAAGCGCTCATGCTGTTTCACCGCGCGGTCCAGCGCCACCCACGCCATCACTTTGCTGTAGACAAAATGCTTCGCTCCTCCACGCGTCTCCCAGATGCCCTCATCCGGCTGCTTCCACACCTGGCACAGGTGATCAATCAGCGCAGCCTCCTGTTCCATTGACGGTGTGCGCAGATCATCGCTGGCCGCTGGCGTCCGCGCCAGCGCCACCGCCACCTCGCCAAACACATCCAGCTGAAACTGTCCCGAAGCCGCATTGCCTACCCGCACCGGCTTCGACTTCCCATACCCCGCCAGCCAGTCAGCCTGCCACTCCACCAGCCGTCGCTCCCCGTTGATGCCATACAGCGTCTGGATCTGTCCTGGCGATCCAGCAATCGCGCGTAACAGCCACAGTCTCCACTGCACCGCCTCATCCGTATAACCCGCGCGCATCAACACCAGCAGCATGAATGACGTATCTCTCAGCCAGCAGTAACGGTAATCCCAGTTCCTCTCGCCGCCAATCTGCTCCGGCAACCCCATCGTCACCGCAGCCACGATCCCGCCCGTAGGCCGGTACGTCATCGTCTTCAGCGTCATCAGGCTGCGCTGCACGGCATCCACATACCGCCCCTTGTACACCGACCGGTCCGACCACGCGCACCAGTAGTCATGCGTATCCTGTAGCGCGTCTTCCACCACGATCGGTTCCGGCACATCTTCAAACGAGCTCGCATATGTCAGTGTGAAACAAGCTTTGCCCCCCTCGCGAAGAACGAAGTCGCTCACCGTAGTTAAATCTTCCCCCGTCAACTCTGCGGTCTTCCCTTTCAGGCAATGGCTGCGCAGGACCGCCATATCCGGACCTACAATCGCGCGCACTTCATCCTTATGCTTGGTCACCCACGGCACCGTCAATCCGTAATCAAACCGCAGCACCAGGTCCATGTGCATCTTCACCTTGCCGCGCACCCCCTCAACAATCCTCACCACATCGGAGTGCTTCTCGCGCGGCGGCATAAAATCCGTCAGGCACACCTCACCATCCTTGGTCACAAACGTTGTCTCGACAATCATCGTGCCTGGCCGATACCGTCGCCGCGTCTCAATAATCTCCCCCTCTGGCCGAATCCTCCAATAGCCGTTCTCCGCCGTCCCCAGCAGCGCCGCGAAGCACGCTCCCGACGAGAAATTTGGCCAGCACAGCCAGTCAATCGAGCCCTCCAAGCTCACCAGCGCTGCAGTCTCGCAATCGCCAATCACGGCGTAATCTTCTATCCGTGCACCGTGCAATTGCGTCTTTTTCTTCGCAAACAATCCAGCCAAGGAACCCTCCCAATCAATGTCTCTCAAATCCCCACTGCAACCACTCCCACCCGCAGCGCATCCCTCAAACTAGTGTCATGGGTGTAAGGTGGAAGCCCGAAACGCATGATAT
>JBAVDD010000352.1:0-2211 GCA_049587035.1 Acidobacteriaceae bacterium
GAACTCGGATGCGGAAGCGCTGAAGCATAATTTCCTGCTGCGCGGCTTCTTCAAAAATCGCGGGTACGAAGACGCTTCCGAACTGACGCAAAATGAGATGGGTGCGGCTACTTTGGAACGACGGCCAAGTAGGCGTAAATTCAAGAGGTTGGGCGCATTTGACCGGTCTTCGGCAAACGCTTAAACCGGGGATATCGGAATAACCCCTGTTTTTGGATCAATCCTGGCGCATGGATTCTGCGAGTTTGGCTTGGTGACGGAGGATGGTTTTCGAGAGTTTGTCGAGACGGTTGAGCAGGGTTTTCAACCTGCGGTATTGCTGCGCCGCGGCTCTATACAGCGGTGCCGCTTCCGGTGAAAGTTTAACGTTGACCGTTTTACCGTTGGCTTTGTAGGTAAGCTCGAAGTACGGCCCGTGGCGCTTGGTGGCATCGGAGGCACAGGCACACTGGGCTTTGCCGCACTTCATCATCCGCTTCAGAACTGTACCTTTGCAGAAATAGTCGATCTGCTCCAGCCCTCGTCTGAGTTCCAGAAAGCGTTGCGTGTGGCGCTCCAGGGAGGCATTCCGCGCAGCGGGGCGGACTTTGCTCTTCGAAACAGAAACGCGTGACATTGTCTTACGGTGATATTACCGTAAGAACATGGTAACTGCAACTTGTTTCCCTGCTGATACCAGATCGGCATTTGTTGAGTTTTCGCTACTGGAGTCCTGGCTGGCATCCGCCACTGCCCTCCAACTCCCTCTCCACCAGATCGAATCCCAACAGCAGGTAAAAGGCCGCGAGGTCCAACGACTACTCCTCCAAGCCCATTTGCAGCTTCGCGGCAACGGAGATATCGGGCCGGCCTTGCAACTGGAACAGACCGACGGAACGGCGCTCTACTCTCACCGCCGTCTAAGTACCCGATCCCTGACCACCGTCTTTGGAACCGTGGAACTCGTCCGCATGGGCTACTCCCGCCCCGGCGCGCCCGGCATCTTTCCCCTGGACCGGGCACTGACGCTGCCTGCCCGTTCGTTCTCCTACGAACTCCAGCGGCGCCTGGTCAAAGCCGCCGTGCAGAATCCTTTCCTCGATTCGGTCCAAACCATAGCCGACCTGACCGGCGTTTCCGTCTCCAAACGCAGCCTGGAGCAGATCCTACCGGACGCGGCGCAAGACTTTGACGCTTTCTACCGGCAGCGTTCGCCGGAGCCAGCCACCGGCACCATCCTGGTGGCCGCCGTCGATTGCAAGGGTATTCCCATGGTTAAGCCGCCCGGCGCACAACCAACCCCGCGGTTGACGAAAGGTCAGAAGGCCAACAAGAAGCGCATGGCCACGGTCGCGGCGGTCTTCACCCGTACGCCTTGGGTGCGCACTCCACAACAGGTCGTGGAAAGCTTGTTCCGCATCTCCCACCCGACTCCGAAGGATGCACCGATGCCGCCGCGTCCGGAGAACAAACGTGTATGGGCGAGTCTGCTCAAGGGCAAGAATGCTGTCATTCAGGAGGTGGCCGAAGAGATGGAACGTCGTGATCCATCCGCATTAAAAACCCGCGTCGCCCTGACCGATGGTGAGCGAGCGCTACAGATTCGAGTCGACCGCAAACTGAGAGTCACCCTGATTTTGGACCTGATGCACGCTCTGGAGAAACTGTGGAAAGCCGCCTATGTCTTCCATGCCGAGGGCAGCCTTCAGGCCGAACTCTGGGTCCTGGACCGCGCTCTACGAATCCTGCTCGGTGATGTCGGTCAGGTCGTCAAGGGGATTCGTCAAAGTATCACCAAACGCGGCCTATCCGGGGCCGGGAGCAAAACACTGCGGGGAGTCGCCGACTACCTTTACCGAAACCGCACCCGCATGCGCTATGACGAATACCTCGCCAACGGCTGGCCGATCGCCAGTGGCCCGGTCGAAGGCGCGTGCAAAAACCTGATCAAAGACCGGATGGAGCGTTCCGGCATGCGCTGGACCGAGCAGATGGCTGAAGCCATCGTTCAGTTGAGAGCCATCTGCCTCTCCGGCGACTTTGATCACTACTGGCAATTCCACATCGCACAGGATCAGCGCCGTCTATACCCCGCCCCATGGAGCGTCGTTCCAAAGTAGCCACACCCAATTCGTTTTGAACGACATGCTTCCGGCCGCCATCAGTTTAGCCATCGTCTCGTCCTTCATCTTGATGTCCACGGTCTTCTCGATTCCTGAAATGAAGTTGCCG
>JBAVDD010000353.1:0-7608 GCA_049587035.1 Acidobacteriaceae bacterium
CACCACTGGTCCATGGAGCCCAGCACCTTCGACCTCTGGGTAGGCGACAACGAAACCGCCACCAACCACACCACCTTCGATCTCCTTCCCTAGAGCGGTTTCCCTGAAGGTTCAGAGTTGTCATCTCGACCGGAGCAGGATGGTTTCATCGTCCTGCGCAGTGGAGAGACCTGCAGGTTTGCGTGCTGTCCCTCCGCAGCATCTGGGAAACCGCTATAAACGCAATCCCTACTTCGCCTCACCCATCCGCATCGCATACAACGAAGTCCGCGCCAGCACAAACAACGTCCTCCCATCCTTACCTCCGAAGATCAAATCAATAGGCCGCTCCGGCGTGTCGATCGTCCGCAGCAGCTTGCCATCGGGCGCATAAACGAAGATCTCTCCCTCCGCCACATACACGCGCCCATCCGGCCCCGCCACAACACTCTCGCCCCCGCGCTCCGCAAACAGCTTCAGGTCAGTCAGCGATCCATCCGCGCCAACGGTCCCAACAAACGTCTTATGCTCCTCCTCATCGGTAATGTAGAACGGCCGCCCCGGCACAACCTTCGCCAGCGCAAACGACCGCAGCTCATCCGACATCTTCGTGCCGTAGTAAAGCCGCCCCTCAACAAAATCCGCCCCCGCAGGAATAAAAGCAGTCCCATCCGGAGAAACATACTGAAACGCAGTAGGCGAAGCCTCAGGCTGCTCGCGACTACCACCCAGCTTCCAGTGGTCCACGGGCAGATAAGCATCCATCCCCACGCGTGCCACACTAGGCTGCGGCTTCAACACCGTCAGCTCATCCAGCGGCGAATCCGGCTTAAAGCTATACACGGTCCCATCGCCGTCATAAGAAATCACCATCAGATTCCCCGCGCGATCCATCGCCAGATTCGTAGCATCCATCGGGCTATCCCGCAGCGTCTCCAGCCCTCCCTCCGGCGACCACCGATAGATCTTCTGCCACCGCGCATCCACAAAATAAATCCGTACCGCCGCATCCACCGTAGCCCCGGAGATATTAAAAAACCCCGTAGCAACACGCTTCATAGCGACATCGTCCTTCGCCGCCGCCATCACCGCAGCCGTATCCGGAATCACCAGCGTAGCCAGCTCCCGAAACCGCGTGCTCACACCCCGGTCCTCATCAAACACCGAGTCATTGAACGACACCTTGCTATCGCTATCCACATGCAGGTTATAAAACCGCACATCCTTCGAGTGCTCCACCCGCACAGCATAAGGAAACGTCTGCTTCATCCCCACCACGCGATACGAGTGCATATTCGCCACCAGCACATTCTTCGAGTGGTCAATCTCCAGCGGCAACGCAAACTGCCCCTCGCCATGCTCCTCTTCCGTCTGCAGCGCCACAATCTCCCAGTTCGCCGCGCGCTCCAGCTTCACCTCCGTCCGCACATGGTGCTCACTCGATAGCTCATACACCCGCCCCGGCGTCTGCGTATCCGACACATACATCCCCGCCTGCGCAAACGTATCAGGCGTCCATATATCCGCAAACGTCCCTCCCCCACCATTCAGCACCCACAAGCTCGGATACTGCCCATCCCACCGCCGCCGTATATCCGGGTCCGCCGAGTGATCGTTGTTATAAGGATTCACCCGCGACCCATCCAGGTTATTCGTCCCATGCCCACCCAGAAACCGCACATCATCCATCAGCGAACTCGCGCCCGCCTCCCACATCGCACCTACAGCCCGCCGATTGATCCCATTCGCATACAGCCCAATCCCGGTAACAATATTCGTTCCACCCGGCGGAGTCTCCAGCAACGCTACCGGCCCACCCGCACCATCAAACGCAGCCGTGTTGTCCGCAAGATCAAACTGCGTAGCGCTCGGATGCAAACCAATCAACACCGTATTCGGCTTCAACAGAATCGTCCGGCTAACAAGATAGTGTCCCGACGGCACATAGATCGTTGCATGATCACGAATTGCCGCTTCAATCGCATCCGTATCATCGGTAACCCCATCGCCCTTAGCCCCCAGCGACTTCAAGTTCACCCAAGTAGACGTCTCCGGAATACTACGAATCACCGCAGGCAGTTCCTTCGGCAACTCCGCCAACCGCTCACTCTTGAACACCGTAGCAATCGCGCTCGTCCCACCCAGCTCCACATTCAACCCATGCGAAAACTCCCGCACCTCATAACTTCCGGCAGACCCCGCAATATCCTTCCCGCTCTCCCTAAAGTGCGCGAGCACCGGAACCTTCATGCAAAACAAATCCTGCGCATGAATCTCCGTCCGCGCATTCTTCTCATTGCTGATCACGATCGCCGGCCCGCTAACATTCTCCAACCGCACGCCCTGCATCCAAAGCTCATCCGCATAGCCCGCATCGATGCTCACCGCCGTAGGCACATCGCGAAACGCATCATGCACCAGCGTCAACCCCGCCTCATGCTCATCGATCGCCGCCTCGCGCTGTCCTTCAAAGCTGGAATCCAGCAGCGTAAACTGCCAGCCCGGCGAAGGCTTTTCCGTAACAATGCCAAACCGCCCACCATAAACGTGCAGGTCCTCCGCCTCATTCCCCACATCCTTCATCGCGGCGTATCCCGAGCCCACATGGAAATCCATGTGCGTCATAAAGCAATGCTGCGCCGCATGAAACCGAATCCCCACCGCCCCGGCATTCCCCTCCCCAATCTCAAAATCAACATTGCTGATCGCCGAATAAAACGTCCCCGGATTCGCATCGATCACATCGCTCGTCAACGGCACCGTACCCGGAAACGGCTCCCGCGGCCGCATCGCACGCATCGGGCGCATTCCACCGCGCCGCCGCATCCCTTCCATCCCCGGCCGGCCGCCAGTAAAGAACATCATGTAAGCAACGCCATCCTGAAACCCCGGAGTATTCGCCCCCAGCACAATCACCGGCCGCTGCGCGCCATACCCAATCAGCCGCACGCCCGGCCAAACATAAATCGTCCGGCTAATCCGGTACCGCCCCTCCGGCACAAACACAATCCCCTGCCGCGTAGTCTCCTGCACTTTATCGATAGCCTTCTGCAGCGCAGCACTATCGTCCGCCACCCCATTGCCACGCACATCAAAATTCGCCCGCGTCAAATACACCGCCGACGCATCCTCAACCCGCTGCGTATACACCGACGCACCACGCATCGCACCAGGCGCAACCACCATCAACACCACACCCACAACACTCAGAACGCGCATGACAGGCTCCAATCAACCACGAAGATTAGGCGGCACCACTACCAGTCATGTCAAGCCATTCGCCAACAAAACACCATAAGACAAACGCTTGTTTGCACAAAGCACGCAGTCCGGCAAACGAACCGCCAGCACCAGCCGATTGCTCCATCACCGGCAACATGTTCTACCATCGAATCAAAAGGTCAGCGTCAGGCCTCATGCACCACCAGACAACATCCAACAAATAAGAGGCAGGGAAGAGCACATGGCATTCGTAAGCTTCATCGCAGAAGGCCGCACCACCTACGGCATCGCACGTCCCGACGGCGTCTTCGACCTCGGCCGCCGCATCGGCAGCGTCGCTCCTGACCTCCGCTCCCTCCTCACCGCGCAATCCCTCGGCCTGCTCGCGCCCCTCCCCGCGGCCACCACCACCGATTACGCCACCGGCGAATTCACCTACCTCCCCATCCTCCCCAACCCCTCCAAGATCCTCTGCGTAGGCCTCAACTACGAAGAGCACCGCGTCGAAACCGGCCGCAAGAAAGCGGACCACCCCACCCTCTTCATCCGTTTCGCCGACACCCTAACCGGCCACCAAACCCCCATGCTTCTCCCCACCAACTCCACCTCCTTCGACTACGAAGGCGAGCTAGCCGTCATCATCGGCAAGCACGGCCACCATGTCTCCGCAGAGAACGCCCTCGACCACGTCGCCGGCTACGCAGTCTTCAACGACGGCTCCATCCGCGACTGGCAGCGTCACACCAACCAGTTCACCCCCGGCAAGAACTTCCCCGCCACCGCCGGCTTCGGCCCCCAGCTCATCACCCCCGAAGAAGCCGGTCCGCTCCCGGGAAAATCCCTCCAGACCCACCTCAACGGCCAGCTCCTCCAGTCCTCGCACCTCGGCGACATGATCTTCACCGTCCCCGAGATCATCGCCTACATCACAGCCTTCACCACCCTCAACCCCGGCGATGTCATCGCCACCGGCACCTCCGGCGGCGTCGGCTTCACCCGCGAACCGCCCCTCTACATGCGCCACGGCGACACCGTCACAGTCACCATCGAAGGCATCGGCACTCTCACCAACACCATCCAGCAGGCACCCCAACAAGCCTCATGGTGATAGATTAAATAACTCACCTACCCAACCGGAGGCACCGCCCATGCCCACCTATACGGTATCCACCGACGCCCACCGCCTCACCCCGCGCCAGAAGACCCTCATCGCGCAGGAGATCACGCGCATCCACAAGTCCATCACCGGGGCCCACGCCTACCTCGCCCAGGTCATCTTCACCGATATCGAGCCCGGCAACCGCTACGTCGGCGGCAAACCCCTCCAGCACGACCTCATCTACCTCCACGGCCACATCCGCGCCGGCCGCTCCCCCGAGCAGAAACAAGACCTCCTCCTTCAGCTCACCAACGCCCTCGCCCTCGCTGCGGCCGCCCCTCACAGCGCCGTCTGGGCCTACCTAATCGAACTCCCTCCCCACCAGATGGTCGAGTTCGGTCACATCCTCCCCGAACCCGGCGACGAGTCCGATTGGTTCCAGTCCCTCCCCTCCACCGATCGCGGCCTCCTCGACCGCATCGGTCATTAGCCGTCCACACAGCAGCACATAGCGTCCCCCGATCGCTATTGACTCACTAGGTCACTCCGCCGATTAACCCCCGGAACCACGCTTGATTCCCCCTCGCATTCAATAGGATGAGGTTCTGCCCATTTTGGGAAACCTCCCTGATGGGCTCCTTCGACGTGCCGATGCATTCTCCACGGTCGCCGACCACCTCATCACCGCCTCGGTGCCCGCAACCCAGCGGATGCTACAAGAGGAATTCGGAGACCGGACCCCGATGATCGAACCCCAGTTTCACGCTTCACGCCCCAACACGGCCCACCTTCCCCAGCGCCCGTCCGCCCCGTCCAGGACTGTTCTCGACGAGGAGATTCGCATCCTCCGTGAGCGTGGCCTCAGTGACGACTGCATCCACGGCCTGCTCAGCGGCTTTAACATCGACGCCCGTTTCGAACCCTCCGAAGATCACTGGAAGACCGTAGTCAACGAGCAGTTGATTCGCCTCATCTGGGGCAGGCCCGTCCCTCTTCACGCCCACGCCGACTGATCCCTACCCACGCGAGCCCACTCTTCGCCGCAGCCTACTTGTTGTACGGATGGCTCTGGTTATACAGGCCACCCTGCATAAAATGATGCCGCTGCATGCTCACAGCCAGCAGCAGAAACAGCATCGTCAGGCACACCACAAACAGAAACTGCACATACTCCGGCCAGCGCGAGTTCGGTCCGTCCGGTTTGTTAGAGCCCCGATTCCCTGCCATAGGAGACTCCTTCCGCAACGTCGCGCGGTTTGAATGGCTGTCAGCTGCCCTGCACGCGTTGATTCGTATGACTCCTTGTATCAGGTCTGTTTCGCTTTAGCGAGTACAAATTCTTCCACTCCGGAATCCGCTTCCCCACCCCCCTCACCTCCCACCGAGCGTTGTCCCACTTCCGAACAACGCATGATCTCCCCGTTTTTGCCGATAGAGTCCTCACGGGTGTTCTGGACCTGTTGCCTCACTTCGTCCAGCAGCCGTTGTTTGCACTTCCTAAAGGGGGCTCCTATGTCCGTCAACAAGAAAACCTACACCATCGATCAGATCGCCGTTGCCGCCCGCGAACTCCGCGAAGCCGCCGGCGCCGACCCCGAGCGCTACACCGGTTCCGAGGTTGCCGCGCTGCTCGCTGGCGAGATCGAAATTCTCCGCCAGCGCGGCTTCACCGACGAGCGCATTACCGGCCTCATCACCGCCTTCGACATCGATATCCAGCCGCGTCAGATCGAACGCCGCCGCCAGAACCCCGCCAACCTCATCCGCCGCCTCCTCTGGGGCCGCCTCGCCCGCGGCCAGCGTGCCCAACTGCAGACCGAATAACCCTCCGCGACCTACACCAACCTCCTGCCTTCAGCCTGCCATAAGGTGCCAGTCGTATACTCGCTCGCATCATGACCCCCACACGCCGCCTCGCCTTCGCCCTCTCCGCTGCCGTTCTAGCCGGCACCTTCGCCCCCGCGCTCCTCGCCCAGTCTCCCGCAGGCCAGACCGGCCCCTACAAGATCCTCAAAGTCGAAAAACTTGGTGGCGACGGTGGCTGGGACTACCTCGCCGCCGACGCCGCCACCCGCCAGCTCTACATCGCCCGCTCCGGCGCCACCGGCAGCCTCCACGTCTATAACCTCGACACCCTCGCACCCATCGGCGACGTCCCCACCGGCAACGCCCACGGCGCAGCCATCGACAACGCTACCCACCACGGCTTCGCCACCAGCAATCCCGTCACCATGTTCGACACCAAAACCCTCAAGGTCATCAAGACCATCAACACCGGCGGCCATCCCGACGGCTACCTCGCCGACCCCGCCCTCCACCGCGTCTACATCCTCTCCCACGCCGAACCCAACGTCACCATCCTCGACGCCAAGACAGGCGATATCCTCAAGCAGATCAACCTCGGCGGCGAACCCGAAGAGTCCGAGCTCGACAACCACGGCCATCTCTTCATCGACGTTGAAAACATGAACCGCATCGCCGTCGTCGACACCGCCACCATGGCCCTCACCGGCAACTACGACATCTCCTCGGTCAGCGGCGGTTGCGCGGGCCTGGCCATCGACAAAGCCCACGACGTCCTCTTCGCCGCCTGCCGCGACAAGAACAACATGGTCATCCTCTCCGCCACCGACGGCAAAATCATCACCACCCTCCCCATCGGCGTAGGCTGCGACGGAGCCCACTTCAACCCCGCCACGCAGGAGGTCTACAGCACCCAGGGCGACGGCACCCTCACCATCATCAAAGACCTGGTAACCAACCGCAGCGAAGCCACGCCCACAGATTTCGCCGTCGAACAAACCGTCAAAACCGAACCCGGCGCCCGCACCATCACCTTCGACCCCAAAACCGGCCACATCTTCACCGCCACCGCCGACTTCGGTCCCGCGCCAGCCCTGAAACCCGGCCAGCGCTATGCCCGTCGCCCCATGCTCCCCGACAGCTTCCGCCTCCTCGTCATCGGAAAGTAGCCGGTCATCGGGAGGTAACCACCCCAGCCTGGCGCCCCACCCACTTGGGTGCCCCACTCATGCCCTCGCACTTGGGGCATGAGTGGGCCGCCCATACCGCCATGGGATCGGGATAAAGATCTCACCGCCGCGCAAACCGCCAAATCTTGTCAAGCCCCCAAACCACCTAACCCCAACAAACCAAACCAAATAGAGTTGGCATAGTTACCCCCGCCAACTCGCTACAATAGATATAGGCCAAGTTTTAACAATCAGGGGCTGCCGCGGCGACACTCGCCAGCGGCAGCCCCTGGTCTTTGTAACGGCCAAATCAAGCAGCAATCAAGGAGAAAACCA
>JBAVDD010000354.1:0-5614 GCA_049587035.1 Acidobacteriaceae bacterium
AACTCGCGGCGATCCTTCAGAAGACAATTGCAGGTCTGCCCCCAGGTTTTCGAACCGTTTTCACTCTCCGCGACATCGAAAACTTGTCGACGGATGAGACAGCCTCGGCGCTCGGATTGAGCGTCCCGGCGGTCAAGTCGCGGTTGTTGCGTGCGCGCCTGCAGTTGCGCGAGCGTCTCAGCCGTTACTTTCGGCAAAATAATGAGGCAACTAAGTGAACTGCACGGAATTTCTCTCGAAACTCACCGACTACTTCGACGGACAGATCGACCCGTCCCTTCTGGCAGAGGTCAAAGACCACCTCGGTACCTGTCACCACTGCGAAGTAGTCGTCGACACGACCCGCAAGACCATTGACGTCTACCGCGGCGCGGTCTCGACCGAGTTCCCTGAAGAGTTATCCAACCGCCTTCGCGCCGCCGTCATGGAGCGCTGCCGGGCCTCTGGTAAGTTGCCCGATATCGAGGTGAAAGCTTCAGCAAAGGCCGCCGGCCAGTAGTCGGGCCCATAACCGCGAGCTCGATTCCGAGCAGCAAAAAGGGTGGCCTTTAGGCCACCCTTTTTGCTGCTCTTTTTGACTTTTTGGCTTGCTGGTTACTTCACCACCACCTGCTGGAACAGCGGTGAGGTAAGCAATCCTGCAAACTGGCTGTCTGACGACGAGTAAGCCACCGATAACACACCCGAGTTCGATTCAATGGTCGTATCGTCAACCGCAGACTTCTCTTGCGCCGTTCCGGAAGACTTCTTCATCAGCGCCACGCCCTTCATAAGGGTCGCAGCCGTCGCAGCCGTAATCGTGTCCGACATGTCAACGGTCATGTTGAAGCGAACACCGTTGCTGAAGTCCATCGTATAGCTGGCGTCCTTCATGCGGTTCTTAACCGTGTCGTAATCTGCCAGGCCAGCAGCCGCACCCAGCACGCTTTTCATCATCGTTTGCGTGCCCTTCTGGTCCAGAATGCTCCAGACAGCCTCGGAATCGATCGCGGACATCTCATTCATCATGTCGCTATTCTGAAGGAAGTTGGGCTGCAAACCATCCCGCGCATCCAGAGCCGCGCGGACTGCCTGCTTATCGCCGAAAACCATCGTCGTCTGATTGAGGAATGCCACGCTCATACCGCCTGAACCCATGGGATAAATCGCGTTGTTTCGCAGCATGGTGGGCTTGGTTTTATCCTTCGCAAACTTCGCCATGATCGCCTGGGTATTAAATTGACCCTGCGCGACGCCAAGGATGCGGGTTCCCGTACCGCTCGAATTATTCGCGCCCGGTATACGGAACGCGGCAAATGCAAGGGTGTCCGCATCCTGATCCACCTGCAGCCCAGAGTTCTTGAGAGCCGATTCCAAATGCTTGAGCTCCGGCGGCAACACTCGATCCTTCAACTGCATAGCGGCCGGCGAGTTCTGCATGGCGCGGTAGTCCACCACGATAATCTGCTGTACGTCCCTCGGAATCGACGCGCGTGCGTCGGTGCTGAGCTGAGCAGCGTGCACCGTCAGCGGGGCGATCGTCAACGTCGCCAGCACCGCAAATGTCATCCTGTGCTGCCATCTTCTATAGATCTTCACGTTCCAACTCCCTGACAGGTCGCGCAAATCGTCGCAACCCATATCCTTCAATGATAGTGCATCCCGCAAATTAGCCGTTGCCCTAAGGCCAATTCATGGGACGCCTCAAACGCCGCTCAAGAACCTTATCCTCTGGGTCGAACTCAGGTGTTTGACGTACCCAGTCCGCATTCGGCTCATAGGCCAACTCCGGAATCAGCCCGATCACCTCCCCATCGGCGATTTCCACCCCATGACGGGCGGCAATCTCGGCTACAGCGCTATGCAGTCTAGTCATTGGCGTCTTAGCAAAGTCGGTGATATTCATGCTCACCTGGGCGCGGCCGTTGGCCATCACCCCCATGGCCTTCACTCCGAACAGGCCTCCGCCAGAGGCGCGTATCTCCTTGGCAATCGAGCGAGCCATGCTGACAGCCTCCGTGGTTCCGCTGGAAGCGAGGTAAATGTTGTAGGCAATCAGGAACTTACGTGCGCCCACGGCGCTTGCACCTGCCGTCGCGTGCAGCTCTGGGCCGCCTACATCCGGCTGACGGTGGGTACCCCGGATAGACTCCCGCTGAAGCCCCTCAAACTGGCCTCGGCGCACATCCTCAAGGTTCACCCGGTCTGGGCGCGACGCGGCTGCTTCGTAGAAATAGACAGGCACGCCGAACCTGTGCCAGATGGCCAGCCCCGCCTGCCGGGCCAGCAAGGCACATTGCACCAGCGACACGCCGCTTACCGGCACGAATGGAATGACGTCCGCGGCCCCAATGCGAGGATGCGCGCCGCTCTGCTGGGTGAGATCAATGAGCTGCGCGGCCTTACCCGCCCCGCGCACAGCGGCTTCGACCACCGCATCCGGCGCTCCTGCGATTGTCACCACCGAGCGGTTGTGGTCAGCGTCCAGCGAATAGTCCAGCAGGTGCACGCCGTCGACACGCATGGCGCGCACAATCTCCTCAACCTTCCGCCGGTCGACACCTTCGGAGAAGTTGGGAACGCACTCCACAATAGCCTCTTGAGCTTTAAGGTCTAGCGAGTTCGGGCTCTCGTTCAAGGTTTCCTTGCTCATCGCGTTACTTCCACCATGTGTATCCAACCGACATCAGCAAACTTACATTCACACCCGGATTCTTATCCCCAAGGCTCGAACTCGATAGATGCACCCCGTTGATGCCAAAATCGATCGAACGGTTAGGACGCACGAAATAATGGGCGCCGATGCCGCCCTGAGGCAGAAAGTTCCACACGCTTGTATCTGCCGCTGGGCCGGTCTGGGTGGGGTCGGTGTAGTTCAGGTTGCCGACACCCGGGTATTTGCGGGTTGTGTACAGCAGACCGCCCGCGGCCTGAGCCCAGGGCATGAACCGCTTGCCACGGGCAAAGTTCCAGCGAAAGACGAAGGGCGTGATGCTGAAGCCGTGGTACGTGCCGCCGCCGGTCACCGGGCCGTAGCACTGCGAGGCCGACGTTGCGCCAGCGGGGCAGTCCACCAGGTGCTGGAACTTGGGTGTGAAGGACTCCCAATAAGGGATCACCTGAACGGCGTACTCGAAGTCGCCCTTGAGTAGGCCGTGGCCAAGCTCCGGGGTAAGGATCTTGCCCGCCTGCACGCCCGCCATCAGGAAGGAGTAGTTGGTGCGCTGCTCGAGGCCCGGGCCGCCTTCAAAGTAAGTGCCGACCTCCCACTTCGATTGGGAGGCCTCGTGTACCGGAGAAGGGTTGGGATCGACAACCGCGCCGCTTTGCTGCGCCGCAGCGCTTACCGTCATCGCCAACACACCCAGGCTCAGCCAAAACATCCGCATCCGTCATCTCCCTCACAGTAGAAAGCCGCCATCGAGTGGCGGCTTTCGCATCTCTCGGTTTCACCCTGTTGTATGCCTAAGCCGGAACGGACTCTTCATCCATGTCGAAGTTCGAGTACACGTTCTGCGTGTCGTCCAGGTCGTCGATCGCCTCCAGCAGCCGCATCATGGAAGCGGCCGTCGAGCCTTCGAGCTTGGTATAGGTCGAGGCGACCATCGTGACCTCCGCATGCTCGGGCTTGATCTTGGCTGCGGTGAGAGCGGCTATAACGGCTTCATAGTCCTTAGGCGAGGTCAGAATCTCCCAGTTTTCGCCTTCATCAGTCAGGTCGTCCGCGCCGGCATCGAGCACGATTTCGGTGAGCTTGTCCTCATTGGCTGCGTCCTTCGCGACGACGATCACACCCTTCTTCGAGAACATGTGTGACACCGAACCGGGCGCACCCAGGTTACCGCCATTCTTCGAGAAGGAATGCCGAATCTCACTGGCCGCACGGTTCTTGTTATCCGTCAGCACGTCTACGAGAATCGCGACGCCGCCGGGACCGTATCCCTCATACGTCATCTCTTCGTAGCTCGCGCCCTCAAGTTCGCCAGTTCCCTTCTGGATAGCGCGCTTGATGTTGTCCGCGGGCATGTTCTCAGCCTTGGCCGCAACGATGGCGCCGCGCAGGCGAGGATTGCCGTCCGGATCTCCTCCGCCGCCTCTGGCTGCGATGGTGATTTCCTTGATCAGGCGGGTAAAGATCTTGCCGCGCTTAGCGTCCAGCGCGCCCTTCTTGTGCTTGATTGTCGCCCATTTTGAGTGGCCGGACATGTGCTGAACCTCTGCTGCTATGGAGTCGTCTTGGATTATCGTATCGGTGCGAAAACAGGCCATAAACAGCACATGTCGCACATCTTCGTCGAAGAAAATTGTAGCACGCAGGGGATGGGGGCCGGGGGGTGCGGCACGACTAGAGCAGCTCCTGAGCGAGGAGATTGTCAAGCGTCTCCCTCTTGCGGATGAGGCGGGCGTTGCCGGCCTCGATGAGGACCTCCGCTGGGTTCACGCGGGTGTTGTAGTGGGAGGCCAGGGACATGCCGTAGGCTCCGGCGTCGAGGAGGACGGCCAGGTCTCCGGCTCGGAGTTCGGGGGTGGTGCGGTCGCGGGCGAAGAAGTCCCCGGTCTCGCAGACGGGGCCTACGATGTCGGCGGTTTGGTTGGGGCGGTCGTGCTCCGGTGAGGGCGCGATCACAGGGAGGATCTCGTGGTGCGCCTGGTAGAGCGCCGGGCGGATGAGGTCGTTCATGGCTGCGTCGGTGATGACGAAGTGCTTGGCACCGTTCTGCTTGGTGTAGAGGACGCGGGTTAGCAGCGCTCCGGCCTGGGCTACGAGGAAGCGGCCGGGTTCGAGGAGCAGGTGGGCGTTGAGGCCGTCGAGCGCGGAGCGGATGGCGGATGCGTACGCCGCGACTGACGCTGCGGGGTCAAAGGCAGCAGTTCCGTACTCGATGCCGAAGCCTCCGCCGCCGTCGATGTAGCGGATGTTGTGGCCATCGGAACGGAGATCCTCTACCAGGCTGCGGACGCGTTGAAGCGACTGGGCGAAGGGTTCGACGGAGCGGATCTGGGAGCCGATGTGGACGCTTACGCCTGCGGGTTCGAGGCCAGGAAGCCTCGCAGCTCTAGCGTAGACCTCGCGGGCTCGCTCGATGGCGATGCCGAATTTGTGCTCTCGAAGACCGGTGGAAATGTATGGGTGCGTCTCGGCGAAGACGTCCGGGTTCACGCGGAGGGCAATGCGCGCGGTCTTGCCGAGGGCCGTGGCGCGCGCGGAGAGGATATCCAACTCGGCTTCACTCTCTACGTTGAAGAGAAGGATGTCGGAGGTGAGCGCAGCGTCCATCTCCCATACCTGCTTGCCTACGCCGGAGAAGACGACACGGCTGAAGGCTTCGGGAGCGGCGCGACGGACGCGCTCGAGCTCGCCGCCGGAGACGATGTCGAAGCCGCAGTCCTGCGTAGCGAGGAGCTTAAGAACGGCCAGCGAGGAGTTGGCTTTCACTGCGTAACAGAGCGTGTGTGGAACGCCCGCGAACTCCTTCTGGAGCATGCGGACCCGCTCGGTGATGGCATCCGCGGAGTAGACGTACAGCGGGGTTCCGAACTGCTCGGCCAGTTCGGTCAGGTCCGCGCCTGAGCAGGTGAGGCGGTTTTGAACGTAGGTGAAGGGGCGCGGCGATGGGGACTGACTCACCTCATC
>JBAVDD010000355.1:0-19765 GCA_049587035.1 Acidobacteriaceae bacterium
GCGCTGTACCTGGTGCCGGCGCTGAGTGCGATTCTGGCGGTGCCACCGGCGGTGGTGGCTTTCTTCGGGCCCAGGAGTATGACGCTGCCGGCGCTGGGCGTGGCGGTTTTCCTGGTGTTTCTGGGAACGGGACCCGTGAATGCGGCTACGCTGAATGCGGTGCCTGCTCATTTGCGGGCTACGGCGATGGCGGGGCAGTTGTTTGCGCTGCATGTGTTTGGGGATGCGTTCTCGCCGAAGATTATTGGGATCATCAGCGACCACTCGAATTTGCGGATGGGGCTGGGGGTGACGCTGGTGACGTTTGTGCTGGCGGCGTTGATCTTCTTTGCGGGAGCGAAGTATGCGCCGCCGCTTACGCATTCGCTGGAGGGTGCGGCGGTTTGAGCTGGCACGGTTTGCATTTGCACGTAAACGAGTTTTGGCGCGGCATCATCCGGACGGTGAGCTGGTTGATTGCGCTGGCCTGGGTGCTGCGGACGTATGACCTGATCTACCTGCTGCCGGTGATGCCGAACCTTACGATGTTGGACTGGGATACGCTGCCGGCAGGCTTGCCGACGCTGACGGTGGTCGTGCCGGCTCGCGATGAAGCGGAGACGATTGGCGCGACGATTGAGGCGCTGATGGTGGCGGATTATGCGGCGCTGCAGGTTTTGGTGGTGGATGATCGGTCGACAGATGGGACGGCAGCGATTGTTGACCGGTATGTGGAGGAGTATGCGGTGCGGCGGCCGGGGACGCTGCATGCGATCCATGTTTCGGAGCTGCCGGAGGGCTGGCTGGGAAAGACGTTTGCGCTGATGGTGGCTACGGAGAACAGTGCGTCGGATTATTTGCTGTTTACGGATGCGGATGTGTTGTTTTCGCCGTCGGTGTTGCGACGGGCGCTGGTGTATGCGGAGGACTCCGCGGCGGATCACCTGGTGGTGATGCCTACGGTGCAGGTGAAGTCGCGGGGTGAGGGAATTGTGCTGGGGTTCTTGCAGGTGATGGGGGTCTGGGCGTCGCGGCCGTGGAGGGTGGAGGATCCGAAGGCGCGGCGCGATGTTACGGGGGTTGGAGCGTTCAACATGGTTCGGCGGGATGCGCTGAGCGAGATTGGTGGATGGCTGCCGCAACGGCTGGCGGTGGTGGAAGACGTTACGCTGGGCAGGCGCATGAAGGCTGCGGGGATGCAGCAACGGATGGTGTTCGCTCCGGGCATGGTGCTGGTGCACTGGGCCAAGGGTGCGCGCGGGTTGCTGCGCAACATGACGAAGAATTTGTTTTCGGCGTTCAACTTTCAGCCGCTGCTGGTGCTGCTGGTCTGGTTGTGGATTGGGGTGTTCTGCCTGCTGCCGCTGGTCGGGCTGGGGTGGCTGGGGACGCTGCTTCCGGCGTTAGTGATCCTGTGTTGCATTGGAGCGACGTATCGGGTGATGGGCGCGGTGAGCTTGATCGATGCGCGCTATGGGTGGCTGTATCCGCTGGGCGCGGTGGGGATGATGTTCGCTATGCTGCGGTCGATGGTGGTGGTGACGGTGCAGCGCGGTGTGGTTTGGCGGGGGACGCACTATCCGCTGCGAGATTTGCGTAAGCATAACAGCCCGTTTGTTTGGGAACGGGAGGCGCGCAAGAAGAGGGATGAAGAGATTCGGGCTACGCGTGTGGCGAAGAGGCTGGCTGAGCGGGAGAAGAAAAAGGCTGGGGGGAAAACTTAAAGGCTTTGTCCTGCCGGACGGGCCCTCTGCGCGCGGGGCGGGCGTTTGCACGCCTTTTTATTGCTTCGCGTGGGCCCTCCCTTTGGTCGGGATGGGAGTTTGGCTAGGCTCCTACTAGTTGCTTGGCGTAACGCTTTTGGACGTAGTCGTCCAGGATTACCTGGAACTCTTCTACTATGTGATCGCCTTTGAGTGTCGTGAAGAGATGACCGTCAACGTAGACCGGGGCCTTGGGCTCCTCGAAGGTGCCGGGGAGCGAGATGCCGATGTTGGCGTGCTTGGATTCGCCAGGGCCGTTGACGATGCAGCCCATCACGGCTAGCTTCAGTTCTTCTACGCCGGGGTACTGCTTCTTCCACTCAGGCATGGATTCGACGAGATAGTTTTGGATGCGCTCGGCTAGTTCCTGGAAGTAGGTGCTGGTGGTGCGGCCGCAGCCGGGGCAGCTTGTTACCTGCGGCATGAAGCTGCGGATGGAGAGCGATTGCAGGATCTGCTGGCCGCAACGGACTTCTTCGCTGCGGTCGCCGCCGGGTGTGGGGGTCAGGCTTACTCGGATGGTGTCGCCTATGCCGGCTAGGAGCAGTGGAGACAGGCCGGCGGTGGAGGCTACTACGCCCTTCATGCCCATGCCGGCTTCGGTCAGGCCGAGGTGCAGGGCGTAGTCGCAGCGGCTGGCTAGTTCGGTGTAGACGTCGATCAGGTCGCGGACGCCGGAAACTTTGGCCGAGAGGATGATCTGGTCGCGGCGCAGGCCGTAGCGTTCGGCGGCGGCGGCGTTGTCTAGCGCGGAGACGACCATGGCTTCCATCATTACGTCGCGGGCGTCGAGTGGCTCCGGGAGTTTGGAGTTCTCGTCCATCATTTTTGTTAGAAGTGCTTGATCTAACGACCCCCAGTTGACGCCGATGCGGACGGGCTTCTGATGCTTGACGGCGACTTCGACCATGGTGCGGAAGTTGTCGTCGTCCTTGCGGCCGATCGAACAGTTGCCGGGGTTGATGCGGTACTTAGCGAGGGCCTCGGCGGTGTCGGGATATTTGGCGAGGAGAAGGTGGCCGTTGTAGTGGAAGTCGCCGATGATGGGGGTGGTCCAGCCCTTGGCGCGGATGCCTTCGACGATATAGGGGACGGCCTTGGCGGCGGCGTCGTTGTTGACGGTGATGCGGACCATCTCGGAACCGGCGCGCGCGAGGGCGGCGATCTGCTGGATGGTGGATTCGACGTCGGCTGTGTCGGTGTTGGTCATCGACTGGACGACGACCGGAGCGTCAGAGCCGACGCGAATATTGCCGATGGTGACGGGAACGGATTTTCTGCGGTGAATGGCTGGCATACACCCCTGATTTTACCAGCTTACGGCGTGGCGGCCGTGCCTGTGGGCGGTGCGGAGGCGTGGGCGTCGGTGGTGCTTGCGTGCCGTTTGGCTTCCTGCTTCTCGTCTTCCAATTCGATCAAACCGCGAGTTTCGGACAGGCTAAGGAGAGTGCCGTCCACTTCAAACTCGTATTCGCCGCCATTGTCAGGGATCGGAATGATGTGTCCGACGGTGTGGCCGTGGTTGCGGAGAAGCTTGGCGATTAGGTCGATGTCGATCTCGTGCTTCATGCAGAATCCTCCATGGAGTAATGAGATGCCGGGCGGCTGAGGGTGTCGCCTGGAAATCGGGAGAAGTATACCGCCGGGAGGTGTGGGTGCGCGCGGGGAAGATATCAAGGATAGGCGTAGGTAGTGGCGCGCTCGATGTGGACGGAGCTGCCGTCGAAGCGCCAGTAGTTGCCCTGGTCGGATTCGTCTCCGTTTAGATGCCTGCCGGGGATCCATGTGCCGTTGCGGAAGTTGCCTTCTACAATTGAGGCAAGACCAACGCGGTTGGTCTTGCCGTTGATGGGTCCGAAAGAGACGCGGAAGCCTTTGCCGGCACCTAGAAAGTGGCCGGGGGATTCGGCGAGGATGAGGCCGTATCCGCTGCTGGTGTGGTTGCCGAAGATTTGGTCCAGGGAGACGTGGACGGTGACGCCACCGAGGACGAAGTCGGCGGAGGGGTGGGCTTCGGTTAGAAGGAAGGCGTGCACTGCTGCATGCGTTTGGGCCTGCAGCAGTTGGGGCATGATCTCGGCGATGGCGGCGTAGCTTTGGGTGAGGTCGGCGTTGCCGGCTGCCTGGGCTGTGGCGATTTTGTAGGCGGACTCACCGTGCATGCCTGCGTCGATGCCGAAGGGAGAGAAGCCTAGAGCGTTGTGCTCGCCCACGGCATAGAAGACGTTGGCCGCGCCGGCGCTGCCGCTGTTGGTCTCGGGGATGAAGAGGGGATTGCCGGGACGGTCGTACTTGGAGCACCACCCGACGACGTCGGAGGCGTAGAGGTCGGGGGAAACCATGTCGAGCGCGGTTCCGGCGGCCTTCCAGACATCCATCACCCAGGGCAGAGGGCCGCCGGTGGGATAGCTGCCGGGCGAACTGCTTAGCGATGCCAGCCAGGCGTTGGCGTACATCGGGATGTTGTAGGCGGTTTTGCCGGCTGCGGCTACGGCTTGGACGTAGTGTCCGTACTGCCATGCCATGAAGATCTCGTCGGCACGCGGGCCGGTGCCGAAGACTTCGGTCCATGTGCCCTGGGTTTTGGCTCCGTTGGACTCCCAGAGTGCGAGGAGATCGGGGTTGAGGGATTCGCGATGAGCCTGGAGATATTGCGTGAGCTCGGAGGGTACGGGCCCGGCAAATAATTGATTGGCCGCGGCGGAGTGATCGCGCGTGCTGCCGAGGACTCCTACTTCGTTCTCGACTTGCATCATGACGACGGTGTGCTCGCGCGCATCCACGTGCGCTATGTGCTCCATGAGCGCGTGGAAGGCATGGGAATCCGCGTTCAGCAGAGCGGGGGAGAGCGTGCTGAGAGTATTGGTGGGGGCTAGCGTGTTGTTTGGGCCTTCGGGCTGTTCCATCCGCGGAAAGCGCTGGAGGTCCTGCTTGACCCAGACCGGAGGGTATCCGGAGAGGCCGTTCTTCCATGCGGCGAGCCAGAGGAAGACTACGTGCATATGCTGCGCGCGAGCTTGTGCGAGCAAGCCGTCTACCAGGGTGAAGTTGAACTGCCCTTCGACGGGTTCGACAAGCTGCCAGGAGATGGGAACGAGGACCGTGTTGAGCCCCATGTGGGCCAGCAGCGGCCATTCTGGTTTCATGTAGTCGAGGCTGGAGGAGCTGGAGTTGTGCAGCTCACCGGCTAGCAGAAGGAGGGGTTTGCCATCGACGATGAGTTGTACAGCATCGCCGCGCTTCGCGAGATGCGGCTGCGTTGTCTGCGCCGGGAGCGTGGGGGTGAATGCGGCAGTGAGGCAGCACATGAGGAGAGCGTGACCGGTGCAGAGAGTTCGGAAGCTCGTTAGCTGTGGCTTGCAAGATGGAATCATCGTCGACCTCCGAGAGCGATGCTACTGCACTGACTGCTCGCCAGACAACGCGATCGTCTGGGTGAGCGGCAGGTCTGCGGAGGAGCTTCCTGCGTGAAAGGTGTAGCTGCCTGGGAGCAGGGTGAAAGCGTGCTGCTTGAGATCGTAGACAGAGAGCGTAAGTGGCTCGATGGCGATGGTCACCTTGCGACTCTCGTGCGGCTGCAGCGTGACAGGTTCCCAACCCGCAAGACGCTGCGGTTCGTCGGCGGCTGCAGGCAGCGAGGCATAAAGCTCTGCGACGGTTCGGCCGGGGCGGTTGCCGGTGTTGGTCACCGTCACCTGCGCGGTGCGGGCGTCTGGAGATATGTGCATATCTGACAAGGCGAAGGTGGTGTATGAGAGTCCGTAGCCGAAGGGGAACAGTACAGCCTTGTGTTTGGTGGCGTACCACTTGTAGCCCACTAGGACGCCTTCGTTGTAGGTTACGTTGAATGGTGGAAGTCCTGCGCGGTCATGCTCGTCGGCCTGTGCGCCGTAGAACTCTGCCGTAGAGGCCGGGGGAGGAGTGATCAGGGTGGGATGCGGGAGGTCGCTGTCTGCGAGGGGGAAGGTGATGGGCAGCTTGCCGGATGGGTTCACCTCGCCGGTGAGCACGTCGGCGACGGCCTGAGCTCCGTCGGTGCCACTGTACCAGCTTTCTACGATTGCGGAAACGCTGCTGGCCCAGGGCATCAGAGCGGCGGTGCCGGTCTCAAGCACAACGACGGTGTGCGAGTTGGCTGCGGCTACGTGCTGGATGATCTGATCCTGATGATCTGGCAGCGAGAGCGAGGGCAGGTCCATTCCTTCACTCTCCCATTGATAGGCGAAGACGATGACGAGGTCGCTGTTGCGGGCAAGCTCGGCCGCGGTGTTGAGGTCTTCACCGGAGGCGAACTGAACGGAGTCATGCGGTAGCGCCGCTTTGAGCGCGCGGAGAGGAGAAGACGGAAACCAGATATGTTCCATCCACTCGGTGCGGCCTTTGCCTGGAGGCATGATTGCGTTGCCTCCGGGAGGATCGACCTGCGCTGAACCGCCACCCGAGATCATCCCTACATCCGCATGGAGGCCGATGACGGCGATGCGGAGGTGCTTTGCGGGATCGATGGGGAGGGCGGCGTGCTGGTTCTTGAGCAGTACGATGCTCTCTTCGGCGATGCGCTGGGAGGTGCGTGCGCCTGCGAAGGGATCGACGACCGCTTTTTGCACTGGATCGTCCACGACTCCGCTGGAAAACTCAGCGTAGAGGATTCGCCGAACGTGCTGGTCCAACTCTGACTGTGGGATGGAACCGGCTTCGATGGCGTGTTTGTAGGCTGCGCCGTAGAAGTACTGGTTGGGCTGCTCCTGGTCCAGGCCGGCGTGCGAGGCTTCGACGGTGCTGTGCGTGCCGCCCCAGTCGGAGAGCACGAAACCTTTGTATCCCCAGTCGGTGCGGAGGACGTCGGTGAGCAGATGGTGGTTCTGACAGGCATACTCTCCGTTGACGCGGTTGTAGGAGCACATGACCGCCGCAGGATGGCCGGTGCGAATCGCCAGTTGAAAGGCCAGCAGGTCGGTCTCACGCATGGCCTTCTCTCCGATGATGGCGTTGACGGCGGTGCGGCCGTCCTCCTGGTCGTTGACGGCGTAGTGCTTGACATCGCCGATGACATGCTGGGCCTGCAGGCCTTTGATGGAGGAGCCGATCATGATGCCGGCGAGCAAGGGATCTTCTCCGCCGTACTCGAAGGTGCGGCCGTTGCGCAGCTCGCGGGCGATGTCGACGCCTCCGCCGAGGGTCATGTTGTAGCCCTGGTCGCGCAATTCGCGGCCGATGAGCGCGCCGTAGCGCTGGGCGGTTGCGGTGTCCCAGGTTGCGGCCAGCGCGAGCGAACTGGGCAACGCTGTGGAGTAACGTCCGTTGGTCTCGCTCTTGGTGACCCCGTATGCGGCGTCCGCCATCTGGATGCCCGGAATGCCCAGTCGAGGAACGCCCACAACGTAGCCGGCGCCGCCATTCGAGTTCTGCTGCTCGGGAGTTGGAGCGCCGTATCCAGGCTGTCCGGTGCCGTGGATCAACGCGATCTTCTCGTCCAGGGTCATGGATTTCAGCACCAGATCGGCGCGTTGTTCGGGAGAGAGGGAGGTGTTCTGCCAGGGGTGTTGCGCGGGATTCTTTTGCGGGCCTTGAGCTAATAGGGCTAGTGTGAGTAAGGGCAGAACTACGCAGCTAAGCCTGAGACTTCGGTACATGCTTCTGCCTCCGTTGCGCCAAGGGCGCATGATGCTCCAAGGTGGATTCGTGGGGATTCCCATCTGGTTTCACGTTACGTGTGAACGATACCACATGGGAGAAACGAGACTCCAGTGATGCCATAGGGGATGCAGTAGAACGTGGCAGGTCGAGGAAGGTCTTAGCGGTTTGCGCCGCAAGAGCCGCGAATGATGAGTTCGGTGGGCAGTACGCGCTCCTTGCCTGGCTTCAGGGGATGGCTGCCATTGAGACGCTCGAACAGGACCTCGGCCGCTGTCCGTCCGAGCAACTCGGTGGGTTGGCGAACGACAGTGGTGCCGGGACGCATTAGATCGGCCATCTCAAAGTCGTCGAAGCCGACAAGCGCGATCTTGTCCGGTGGATGGATCCCCATGTCTTGAAGTGCGTAGAGCACCTGGCGGGTGGTGAGATTGTTGGCGCAGAACAGGGCAGTGGGCGACCGCTTGGGCGCCAGGAGTTCGCGGAGCACCTTGCGGGTGTCCTCGAGTTCGCCGGTGAGGACGGCTGACTGCGGCGTGAGGTTTCCTGCCAGCATGGCTGCGTTGTATCCGGCGTGGCGCATCTTCATTGTGTAGACGTCGTCGGAGAGACCGAGAAACGCGATGCGCTTGTGTCCCAGCGAGATGAGGTGCCTGGTGCCGAGCTGCGCACCGAGTTCGTTTTCCACCAGCAGACTGTCGAAGCGACTGCCGGCAATGGGTCGATCCAGCGTGACGATCGGGAGACGTTCAAACTCGTGAGCCAGGAGAAGAGAGACGTTGCTGCCCAGATTGGCGGGAATGACGATGAGGCCTTCGACGTTGCGCCGCAGCATGCGGTTGGCCTCTTCGAACTCAGCCTGCTGGTCTTCGTTGGAGGTGGAGAGCACGACAGAGTAGGAGTGTTTCTTGGCTACCGTGCTGATCATGTGGGCGCAGGTCGCGAAGAAGGGATCGGAGAGGTTGGGAACCAGGACGCCGATCTGGCGGGAACGCTGCTTGCGCAACGAACGCGCCAGCTCGTTGGGCTGATAGCGCAGTTGCTCGATGGCGGCGAATACGCGTTGCCGCATGCCCTCGCTGACGTGCGGAGTGTCATTGAGCACCCGCGAGACGGTCATTGTGCTAACGCCCGCCAACTTGGCGACATCGATCATTCGTGCAGATCCGGCCATCTGGTTTCGTTATCTCTCGCGCGAATCGAGGCCTATACAGGTCCGTCGCAGGTTAGTGTAGCGGGTGTTCTGAAGATCATATTCGGGATAGTTCGCCAAGGCAACAATCCCAAATGCATCGACCTGGATGCCAGCCTGACCCGATCAGCTGATAACGATAGCACGAATCCCGCGAACTGCGCGAAACACCCTCCTGGCTGGAAGTGTGAGCACCCGTGGATGAAGATAGGGGCAGAGCGGCGGTGGTTCCCATCGTGCGCGCGGCTTGGCATTCCATTCTCACGCTGCAATTTAATTCGGATAGGGCTCGTCCGGCTTCACGATCCGGATCTGGTGGTCGGTGAAGATGAAGTTACCACCAGGAAACTTGGTTTTGGGCATGTGGCAGGTTGTGCAATCGTGTTTGGAGACAGGGCATATCTTTGCGTTGGCCTGTTGCGGAGTCGTGTGGCAAGCCAGACACTTGCTGTCGTAGTATGCGGCATTCGTCACGACTCTACGATGCGGGTCGTGACATGCGATACAGCTGATGCGCGGATCAGCTCCGTCGTAACACTTGCTGTTCTCCAGACGGTAGGGCTGAAAGCGAACATTCATGGGGCCGCGCCAATCGGACCTCGTCACGAGCTCCCAGGTGCGATGGCACTGGCCACAGAAGTTTGACAGATCTTCTGTGGAGAGGTCCGACAGCGATGTAATGCCGGTGCTCGTGTCACCCTTGATTGCGTTCTTGAGATGGACCATGGAGCCCACATGACAGTGCTCGCAGCTGAGCCCCGGCGTCATGGTGGAAAGATTCAGCTTGTGATCGACGATTGCGTTGGAGGTGTGGCAGCCGAAACAGGTCCGCACGTCTTCGTCTGACAGCGGCCGTCCGAGGGCCTCCTCCAGGGTCTTTGGGGCTATGTGTTCGTCGCCGACTGTCGTGAAGAGGCCTTTAAGATTGGGATAATAACTGACGAGGCTTTCGTACATCCGACCATCACGTTCCAGAATCCATGTTTGCGCCTGCGCGCCCATGGACCAGATGATCGGCAAGGAGATGGTGCGTGTGCCATCGCTCACGGAATAGCGGCTCTGTCCGTTGAGTGTCTCCACCGTGTAGAGATACGAGCCGTTGCGGAAGGTGAGCCTGGGGTGCGCGGCGAGCTCAGGGTTGTCGCCTGGCAGTTGCATGGCGCGCCCCATTTGCGTATCCGGTTGCGTGAATGCTTGCGAACGATGACAGCTGGCACAGGTAACCGGTTTGTGATTCACCTGGGCCGATGCACAACAACACCAGATCAGTAAAACGAATAGCGCGTTACATCGTTGCATGTGACTTGGCCCCTTGCCCCGTAATCTCAAGGCATAGAAGCCTCTCGCGTCTGGCATCGTCTTTCCGCCCGAGTTCGGAGTACGCTTTTGCGAGCGCCAGGTGCGCGTCCAGATTCTTTGGGTCGGCCGAAAGGACGATCAGAAGATGCTGCACGCCGTCTGTCCTATCTCCCGTTTCCACGAGCGCTCGTCCGAGCACGAGCTGGGCGATGAGCAGAGTGGGTTTCTCTTTGACTGCCTGCTGCGCATCCGCCAAGGATGCCTTGTACTCGCTACGCGAACCGTAGGCCCACGCAAGCATGGAGTGCGTGATCGCGCTGTCTGGGGAGACGGCAAGCTCCTTGTTGAACTGATCAATCGCCTTGTCCGAATCCGTGGAGAACAGAAGATACCCATAGAAGTAGTGAAGATTTGCGACGGTAGGATAGCGATCGAAAAGATCCAGGAAGGCGTTGTCTGCGGCGGGCAGATCATGGCCCATGAAAAGTGCGGCTGCCTGACCAACCGCAGAGAGCATTTCGATCTGCGAAGGTTCAATGTCTTTGGGCAACATCGGCAAGCGTAACCCTGCGAGACCAATGGCCGCGAGGATATCCTGGTTCACGTCGCCATGGGCCACCATCTGGGTGTATTTGCCGAGGGCCTGCTCGAAGTTCCCCAGCTTCGTCAGCAGGATCGCCTCATGATAGAGGATGATTCCGGCGTTGCGAGGCTGATTCGCCGCTCCTAGCGCAATTCCGCGCTGCAGATCCTGGAGAGACTCGGGGTACTCTGCCTCTTCGAACTCGCAAAGGCCTCGCAGCGCGAAGGCGGGGCCTGCGGTTGGCGTCAGGTCAATATAGTGCGTCAGTGCGATTGCGGCAGGGGCGTAGTTGTTGGCTCCATATTGCATCGAGCCGACATACCACCAGCCCTCAGGCCAGCTCGGATCCAGTTGGAGGGCCTGTTGATAGAGTTCGATCGCGTGGGGAATGTCTCCCTGAACCCGCGCGGACGAGGCGTTCGTCATCAGGGACTGAAGTTGCGCCGAGTGGTCCTGCGCCGTCGCGGTTGCCCATGCGAGGAAGAGGGCAATCGATGCGAGGCAGGGAACTGCCCTCCAGATTGCTCGACCCAGGATGTGTATCCGCGTGTGTGTTTGCATATAGGTACCGATAACATCCAAAGTTGCTGCCGGTTATCACTGGTTTATCACGAAACCGACAACCACTTCAGCTCAGCAGCATAGGAGCCGCACGGGCAATATTCGAGCTGAGTAGATCCAACGGGGAACGAGCCGCTCGTTGGAATGGACGACGGTGTAACGTTATCACACGTGGTTTCCTTTGGAAAACAACAATATTACCGCGAATTGATGATGATCCTTCGCGGTCTACGGGTGGTTGAGGCGGTGCAAAAACATTTTTCTTGACAGTGATAGACGCGAGATGTATCAATAGTCGGCGCTAAGAGATTGTCGTCCAAAAGGATGATTTGCAGTCAGTAAATCGTTCTAGTTGAGCTTTCAGCATTGAATTAGATATCGATATCAGCATGACTAGCCCTCTGAGATCATAGGTTTACAAGGTTCGCTCGTGTAACAGCGCAGATTTAGAAGTAAGCGATTTCGCTGATATCGATAGCAATTATCTGAAAGCCTTCGATCGGCCAATGCATACGAATTGTTTGAAAAATTTAGGAGGACATTAGTAAATGAAGCAATTTGATCACTTTCATAGATTGGCGAGCTCAAAGAGGCCGTTTAGCCTTGGCCTCGCCATCCTGCCGGTAGCGCTCCTTTTGATTTTGACCATGATCGGTTCGGCGGCCGTAGCCCAGCAGATCACAGGTACCCTCAGCGGCACCGTTCACGATACCACCGGAGCCATTGTGCCCGGTGCCCAAGTGGTTCTGAAGAATGAGGCCAGCGGCGATGTACGCACGGTGACCGCCGACTCCGGGGGGCGCTTCGTCATTACCGCCATTCAGCCGGCGGACTACTCCGTTAGCGTCATGGCGAAGGGGTTTGCCACATGGCAGGAGAATAGCGTTGTCATGAACCAGGGCGATACCCGTGAGATACCGAACATCCAACTCGCGATTGGTTCTGTCACCTCTCAGGTTAACGTGGTTGCTGGTGGTGCCGCTGTTGTCCCGACCGACACCGCTGAGATCAGCTCCAACTTGAATGAGACGATGATCAACAACTTTCCGCTCGAGGGTCGCGACGCCGGCGAATTGATGAAGATCATGCCGGGCATGGCGATCAACCACGGCTCTAGTCAAGGTTCGCCCTTCAGCGATATTTCGATCGGTTCCAACCAAGGTCCCGTAGGAGATTACTCTTCCAACGGCGCGCTGCCGTATGGCACGATGGCGTACATGCTCGACGGCGCAGATCTCGTCGATCCGGGCAACTTCGGCACTCAGATCGCCAATATCAACCCGGACATGATTGGGAGCATCAAGTTTCTCACGTCAAACTACGGCGCTGAATACGCCAAAGGACCGACGATCTTCCAGGCCTTCAGCAGAAGCGGCGGCCGGCAGTTCCATGGAGAACTGTATTACTACACCCATCCTGAATCGCTTGATTCCGTTGACGCCTACACGAAGTCTCAGGGTGGAAACAACGCAGCTCAGAGCTACAACTACTTTGGCGGCAATATCGGCGGCCCTGTTTTGCTTCCCTTCATTCATTGGAATCGTGACCGCAAGAAGTTGTTCTTCTGGGCTGGTTACGAGTACATGAAGCAGCAACCTGCGGGCTCGATCATCAACTACAACGTTCCGAATGCCGCGCAGCTATCTGGAGATTTCAGCAACACGGGCGTCGACATGAATGCGGTCTCAGCGTGGCCGCGGTTCTATGAGAACCTGTCGGCTACTGAATTACCCGCCGGAGGTACGCCTACGTCGTTCCCCACTACCGATATCGACCCCAACATACCGGGTATTCTCAAACTCTACCCTGGCACCAATGAGACACCCAGTAAAGCAAACGGGTGGCAAAACTATCGTTATGTGAATAACCTGCCTCAGAATCGCTGGGAAGCAACGGGAAAACTCGACTATGCTATCAGCGACAATACCAAACTCACGGGCTCGTATTCCTATCAGAAGGAAGCCGATCTGGCTCCCATCTCTATCTGGTGGGCCTTGCCAAACACCCTCCCGTATCCGACTCCGGGAGCTTCGAACACCGTGACCTACGTCATTTTGACGAACCTGACTCATGTATTCAATAACACCACGACCAACGAGTTCGTCTTTTCGATGTCGCACTTTGTAAATCCGTATAAGCTCGCGAACCCGTCACTTGCCTCACGTACTACGAACGACTTCAATGTTCCAGGCCTCTTTGGAGCGACAACACCACAGATCCCAAACTTCGAACCTGATAACTGCTGCAACGCGCAGCTAGCGAGCATCAATTACTACCCGATGACGAATGGCAGCACTTTTGGAACGTTCGGAGGCATCAAGGAAGTCCCGGCTTTCTATGACAACTTTACTAAGGTGATTGGCAATCACACGTTGAAGGCGGGTGCCTACTGGGACGATAGCCGTAACAGCCAGAACAACAACGCTCCCAACAATGGAACGTATAGTTTCGAAACGTATGGACAGAACTCGACTAACAATCTCGTTGCGGACATGATGCTGGGCCGTATCTACTCCTACACGCAGCAAAACGTCGATGTACCGCAAGATACACAGTTCCATCAGTATTCAATCTATGGACAGGATTCGTGGAGGGTAACGCCGAGATTTACTGCAAATATCGGTTTGCGCCTAGATCATGAAGGCCAGTGGTATGGCATTGGCAAGGATCCTGGTTTCCAGGTCTTCAACCTTGCCGCATACAACGCGAATCCGACGGCAAAGAATCCCGGGCTTCTGTGGCATGCGATCGCTCCAAACGTGCCTACTTCTGGATTCGTGTCACCGGTGTTCTATTATTCTCCGCGCATAGGACTAGCCTATGATCTCTTTGGCACAGGCAAGACGGTACTCCGCGGAGGCGTTGCGTGGTACCGCTACCAGGCTACAAGTGAAACAGCCAGCGCCCAAAGCGGCCCGTTTGGCTCGTTTGGATACACGACTCCTACCCCATTCACCGGCTATGCAAATGTAACCACGTTCACTCCACCCTCGGGTACCGAGCAGAACGGGGCTAACGTTGACGCCATGCAAGAGGGGGATGCTCGTACACCCTGGACGGCTGACTACAACCTCACGATCTCGCAAGCGCTACCCAGAAGGACGCTCGTTGAAGTGTCCTACGTTGGTGCCCACAGTGCTGAAGAGTATCTAGATGGAGGCAACAGCAATATCGGCAATCTGAACAATGTTCCGATTGGCGGCTTCTTCAAACCAGACCCGATTACCGGGCAGCTGGTATCGCCGTCATCCCCATGCGAAACGAAAGTTAATGCCGATCAGCCAATAGGATGCGGATCTACACCTGCGCCAACCTTCACTATCAATGATTATCGCCCGCTTCAGAGCTATCAAAATGTGTTTCAGCTTTCCCATGCTGCTTACTCGTATTACAACTCGCTCCAGGTAAGTTTCACCAAGGAGACTGGGCCTGTTACTTTCATGACGAACTATACCTTCTCGAAGGTGCTAGGGATTCGTGATGGCGGATCAAATAACGGTCCTCAAAACGGGACTGGTGTCGATCCTTTCAATCTCCGCAATAACTACGGTGTGCTGGCCTTTGACCGGACGAACATCTTGAATCTGACTTACAACTGGGCACTTCCGAGCCCGATCCATGGTTCGGGAGTGGGTATGAGAGTTACTGGAGAGTTGGTCAATGGATGGAAGCTATCCGGCTACACCTCATACCAGAGCGGTTCACCGCTTCAGTTGAACACGGGTGAGGGTTTCAATACGACCTATGCGAGCGGTCTTACCGTGCCAACGATGGCACATCCAGACCTGCCTAACAACGGCATTACACTGCCGAACGGGCTAATCGCCAACTCTGTGAGTACATCCACCTGGTTCGGGACCAATGCATACAATGTTCTAATTCCAGCACTAACCTGCAATCCAAAGGCGGGGCTGGCGAAAGGACAGTACTTCAATCCTAACTGCTTCACGACGCCAGCTTATGGAACCCAAGGGCCTGCAAATATGCCTTATATGAGGAATCCAGCATATTTCGATAGCGATCTCGGCATTTATAAGGATTTCCACATTACGGAACATAGGTACTTCGAATTCCGTGCCACTGCAAACAACTGGCTCAACCATCCACTCAAGCAGTTCGGGTTAGCGGGGAACGGCGACATCTCGCTCGACTTCCAGCAAAGCGCACCCGCCACCTGCCCTGACTGCTTCACCACGACAACAACCAACGGTGTAACAACCGAAACTCCGATCCAAGTCATCTCTATCTCGCCAACCAACACAAACGCTAATACGACAGGAAAGCCGGCCTTCAAGACAGGCTCCAGGTTAATCACGCTAGCAGCGAAGTTCTACTTCTAGTGGATTATTCGACTACTATAGGAGGGGCGGCTACAGCCGCCCCTCTTGCTTTCGACGTATGATGATGATTACTCAATTCATTCGGTGCTGCCTCTTTCTAAGTGTCCTTGGATCATCTGTTTTCGGTTCGCAGCTTTTGTCTCAGGCGCCTACTTCGAAGCCAGGTTCTCCAATACAGTTCACTCTACAGAAAAGCCCTTTCATTTTAGAAAATGATGAGACCCCAGCCAAGAATGCGCCTGAGGCGATGGCTGGCGGCGTCGCGGTCTTCGACTATAACGGTGACGGACGTCCTGACATTTTCTTTGCGAACGGTGCTAACATTGCGACGCTCAAGAAAGACTCTCCAAAGTACAAAAATCATCTCTTTCGCAACGACGGCAATGGCAAGTTCACGGATGTGACGGATGCGGCAGGCCTTGCCGGCAAGGGGTATGACATCGGAGTGGCGATTGGCGATTACGATAATGATGGCCACCCTGACATTTTTGTGGCTGGTGTTCATGGGAATACGCTGTATCACAACAATGGGAACGGTACGTTTACGGATGTAACAGCAAAAGCTGGTTTGGACAAATCCGTCGATCCCCAATACGGTCCGATATGGTCAGTTGCTGCTGTGTGGGTCGATGTGAACAATGATGGGTTATTGGACCTGTTCGTTGTGAACTACATGCAATGGGAGTATTCAGGTAAGCCACTCTGCTCTTATCACGGAGTAGCAGACTATTGCCATCCTCGCTATTACAAGCCTGCGCCGGACCAATTGTTTATTAATAATGGCGATGGCACCTTCACAGATGAGTCTGTAAAGTGGGGTATCCGAGATCATCCCGGCAAGGGCATGGGAGTTGGCATGGCGGACTACGATCTCGATGGAAAACAAGATCTATTTGTGACGAATGATGCAGGTTATGAGTTCCTGTTCCATAATCTTGGCGATAAATTTGAGGAAGTGGCTTTCGAGGCCGACGTAGCGCTTCCGGACGATGGGGGCTTCATCTCTGGAATGGGTCTTGATTTTCGCGATTCTAATAATGATGGCTATCCTGACATTTCCTATGTCGCACTTAACAACCAGACCTTTCCACTTTACGAAAATACCGGAAAAGGAACGTTTCGTGACGTTACGACTTCGAGTGGGATGCGGAGTGAAAGCATGTCCATGTCTGGTTATGGCTCTGGATTTTATGACTTCGATAATGACGGATGGAAAGACCTATTTGTGACGCGCGGGCATGTGGAGTCGATGCCCGTGCCCGGCGCGGATATTGACCAATACAACACGGTGTTCCATAACGAGGGTGCAAGTGGCAAATGGGTTGCCTTGACGGGAGAGGCTGGATTCAAGGCTGCCCCTGGAGCTCGTCACCGCGGTTGCGCGTTTGGCGATTTGGATGGGGATGGGCGAGTCGACGTGGTGGCTACCGCTTTAAGTGCCAATGCAGAGATATGGATGAATCGTAGTAACAACCATAATCATTGGCTTGATTTTGCTTTGCATGGTACTAAGAGCAACCGGGATGGTATAGGCGCTCGAATAAGGGTTGTGAGTAAGAGCGGGACGCAGTACAACCACATGACGACGAGTGTCTGTTATGCCTCATCGAGCGATGGCCCAGTACATTTCGGTCTCGGCCACGATAGCTATGCGGACGAGGTGACGATATGGTGGCCATCGGGCATTGTTCAGACCTTGAATCATGTGAGTTCCGACCAGATCCTGAAGGTAATTGAACCAGCAAAGTAGGATGGCTTCGAAGACGTCGCATACGGAGTTGCGGAATGTGGATCAGGGCTGCGGTGGCCCCTCGCTCTGCTGCTGCGCATTGAGCTTGGCGACGATCGCGCGTTCTTTCGCGCCGTCAGCCGGTCGGTGCAAACGATAGTAAACCTTTGCCAGTTCAACGTGCGGATCAAGCCAGCTAGGATTGGCCTTTTCCACCGCCTCAAGATACTTTGCAGCATCTTCGTATTGGCCCGACGTGCTATCCCACAGCGCCGACTCGTATAGTGCGAGCTGCGAATAAGGCTTCAACTGAAGCGCCTTGTCGAGAAATGGTTTGGCTTCCGCCATGTGACGTTGCTTGTAGAGGATCGCACCGAGATAGAGGTTCGAGTCGAAGTCATCGGGATTATGCTTGAGTTCCTCTTGAAACTCCGGCACTGCGGACATTGCGTCACCCGTCATGTCCCGCGCGATTCCTGTCAAGGCATGGACGCGGGGCAGATTGGGGTTTAGTCGCAGCGCTTCTTCCAGATCCGTCTTTGCGTGTGCGAAATCATGCAGGTCCAGCAAGGTTGAACCGGCGAGCAGGTAGGTATCTGCGGCGCCAGTTGCCTCCGCTACCTTCTGGATACGCGCTACCCCGTCGCGCAGATGTCCAGAATGAATCAACGCGGTACCAAGGACAAATTCAAAGTCCTGGTTTTCCGAATTGCCGGCTTCGAGGGGAGTGAGCATGGTCACCGCGGCTGCAGCCTGACCGGACCGCACTTCGCTATCCCCCAGCAGGATCGCAATCTTCGGGTTGTCGGGCATTGACTGCTGGACCTGCTTGAAAATCTCCTCCGCCTTGGGCATATCGCCTTTTTTGAAGTAGGCGAGACCGAGGTTCATCTTGATCTCCAGGTTGCCGGGAGAAGCAGCCAACGCGAGGCGGTCCTCTGTGATCGCCTCCTGGTAGCGGCCTTCGTGAGACAACGCAGTTCCCAGGTTGGCCCTGACTTCTGCCATATCCGGACGAAGCTTGAGCACTTGCTGATAGTCCAAGATGGCTGTCTTGTAGTCGCCGTGCTGCTGGGCTTGAATCGCGGCTTTCAGCAGATTGTCTGGCTCGGTATTCTGGGCGACGGAGGCAGACGTAGAGAGAAGAAGCAGTATTAAAACAATACGCATGTGCGTGCATGATATCGCAGCGTGGTGACGATGAACAGACTTCACTTTGGCCTTCTGGAGAGAAGTTGATGCAAGTGTTTTGAGAGGACTCTCGTGCTGCGGCGACTGGCGACGACGATTGACAATCATTTGAGGGCAGGCCTAGTATTCAGCCAATTGATATCGATATCATCAGGAGTGCAGTGATGCTGGGTGTGAAGTCTGGCTGCATAGGGTCCGCACCGGTGCAGCATCGTAAACAGAGAGGCGATAACATGCAGCGGCGGGGAATGATTGTTGTCGTCCTGTGGATCAGTTTACTTGGTTCGAACGCTTGGGCGAGTCATACCCGGTTGGCGCCAGTGCCACCTGAGATCGCTTCCAATCACTTTGTGGTCACGATCAATGGGCAGCAGACACCGGTGATGCATGCTGCGCTGAACTTATACTTCCTGAATTTTGTGGCCCACAAGCACATGACGATTTCCGTTACTGCGCCCACCGATGACTTTTGGGCGGCGGGTGTCGAGGTGCAGCCGTGGCGGCTTGGAATACGGGCTCGCCGTGAGGGACGGACGATCACGTTCAAGCTCGACGGGCCAGCGAAGATCTCCATCTCAAGGCCGGGTGACTATCTGACGCAGGCCGAGATGCTCTATCTGTTCGCGAATGCTCCTGAGAAGGATGCTCCGGTCGGAGCGCAGCCAGGGCTTCGCTATATCGGGCCTGGAGCACACACCGAGAATATCGATGCACATACAGGTGACCGTATCTATCTGGCGCCAGGAGCTGTCGTGTTCGGTTCGCTCAACCTATGGAGAGTGGATCATGTGAAGGTGTTTGGACCGGGCGTTATTGTCTACGATGGTCCGCAGAACCCAGACAATGACGATGGATGGATGCACAAGCGGAACTGGCACTGCATCGTGATGGACAATGCACATGATATCTCGATCTCTGACATCACGTGCGTGGTGCGCAGCCGCACCTGGCAGATCCAGATGAAGAATTCGCGGCAGATTGTTTACGACAATCTCAAGGTGATCGGTGCCAACACGGGCAATGCGAACGCTGATGGGATGGACTGGCTGGGAGGCGGCGATACTGTGGTCCGCAACAGCTTCTTCCGCGCTGCAGACGACGACTTTGCGTTGCAGTCGAGTTGGGATGGGTATGGTCAGGCTGCGTTCGCAGAACAAGGGTCTCCGGTGACGAACATCCTGGTTGAGAATAGCGAGATGTCGACGAGCATCTCGAACATTGTGCGAGTCGCATGGCCGCGCAAGAACTTCGAAGGCGGCAACTTCACGATGAAGAACTCGGATGTTCTGCACATGGGATTGGGCGGGTGCGGTGTCCCGTTCGGGCTCATGGAACTCTGGGCGCAGCCGGACGGACGTGGTTCAAGCAGTGGTTTTCACTTTCAAGATATCCGGATGGATGACTGGTACTCACTTTTTTCTGTGAAGCGGCCGACACCTGTTCGCGATATTCAGTTCACGGACATTGCGGGGCTGACGACACCTTCCATGGTGC
>JBAVDD010000356.1:0-2815 GCA_049587035.1 Acidobacteriaceae bacterium
CTTCTCCGCCACATTCTCAACCGATGGCCGCCACGGATACCGCGCCGCCGGCGTCGTCGACGCCAGAATCACGCGAATCCCATTCGCCCGCGCAATCTCCACCATGCCCTTAAAATTGTCCTCAATCATCCCCTGCGTCGAAGGCCCAGTATTCCCCGCCACATCATTCGTCCCCGCCAAAATCACAACCACCTCCGGATGCAAATCCACCACATCCTGCCGAAACCGCACCAGCATCTGCGGCGTAGTCTGCCCACTGATCCCGCGATTCACATAAGGCTTCCCCGGAAAAAACTTCCCGCCATTCTGCACCCACGCATCCGTAATCGAGTCCCCATAAAACACCACCCGACCAGGCTCACTCGCAGGCAGCGCCGCATCCGCCGCCCGATACCGCCCCAACTGCGCCCAGTCCTGCAGCTCCTCCGTCATCCGCGCATTCTCCATCTCCACCTTCTGCACCTGCACCGCAAGCGGAGCCGTAACGACCGCCGCCGAACCACCACTCTGCGCGACAGCCGCCAAGCCACTAGCCATCACCGCCGCAACAACAATACCCATCCAACGCATCATCATCTCCTCACTACTCCTTACTCACTACTCACTACTCCTTCGCGCCCACCAATCCAAGATCCTTCAACATCGGCGCCACACTAGGCTTCGCCCCCAGCCAGGCCTCATACATCGTCTCCAGGTCCTCGGTATTCCCGCGCGACAGCACCATCTTCCGGAACCGATCGCCATTCGCACGAGTCAGCCCGCCATGGTCCTCGAACCACTGGTAAGCATCATCATCCAGCATCTGCGTCCACAAGTAAGCGTAGTATCCCGCGGCATATCCATTCGCCCAGATATGCAGAAAGTAGCTAGACCGATACCGCGGCGGCACCGCCTCCAAATTCAAATGCGTCTTCTCCAGCGCAGCCTTCTCAAACTCATCAACATTCTGCAGCGGAGCATCCGCCGCCAGCGTATGCCACTGCATATCCAACTCTGCTGCCGCAAGCGCCTCAGTCACCATGTACCCCTTGTTAAACTTCGCGGCCTTGCGCATCTTCGCCACCAGCTCCTCCGGCATCGGCGCACCCGTCTTGTAGTTCACCGCATAGTGCTTGAACACCTCCGGATAGCTGGCCCAGTGCTCATTGAACTGCGACGGAAACTCCACAAAGTCCCGCGGCACATTCGTACCCGACAAGCTCGGATACACCGTATCCGCAAACATCCCATGCAGCCCATGCCCAAACTCATGGAACATCGTCGTCACATCTTCAAAGCTGATCAACGCAGGCTGCCCCGGCGCGGGCTTCTGAAAGTTCCCCACGTTATAAATTACCGGCAACGTCCCCAGCAGCTTCGACTGCCCCACAAACTCACTCATCCACGCGCCACCCGCCTTGTTGTCGCGCTTGAAGTAGTCAAAGTACATCAGCGCCAGCGGCTTCTTATTCGCGTCGATCACCTCGTACACCATCACATCCGGCTGATACACCGGAATATCCATCCGCCGCTTGAAGCTCAACCCATACAACTCATGCGCCGCATAGAACACCCCATCCTGCAGCACCCGATGCAGCTCGAAGTAAGGCTTCACCTGCGCCTCATCCAGATCATACTTCGCCTTCCGCACCTGCTCGGAATAAAACTCCCAATCCCAGGGCCGCACCTGGAACCCACCAGCCGCCATCCCCGAACCCATCCCTGCTGTCTGCTTATCTATCAGCGCCTGAATCTCCGCCTGCTCGCTCCGCGCCTTCGCCGTAGCCGGCCCCTCCAGCGCATCCATAAACTTCAACGCCGCCGCAGGAGTCTTCGCCATCTGGTCCTGCAGCGCCCACGCCGCATAGTTCGGAAACCCCAACAACGCAGCCTTCTCCGCCCGCACCTGTGCCAGCCGCGCAATCGTAGCCCGCGTGTCATTCGCATCATCACGCTCCGTGCGCGTCCACGAATCCTCAAACAACGCCTTCCGCGCCGCACGATCGCTCATGAACGTAAGGTCGGGCTGCTGCGTAGTGTTCTGCAACGGAATCACATACCCCGACTCACCGCGCCCCTTCGCCGCCAGCGCCGCGGCCTCCACCTGCGCATCGCTCAACCCCACCAACATCGCCTTATCGTCCGTATGGAACGCCGCCGCCTTGGTTCCCGCCAGCAGCTTGTTCATGAACGTATTCGACAGCACCGCTTCTTCCTCATTCAACTTCTTCAGCTTCGCCTTATCCGCATCACTAAGCCGAGCACCAGCCTTCACAAACGCCCGATAGTCCACCTCCACCAGCCGCATCCCCTCAGCATCCAGCCCCAACGACGCGCGCTCGTCATAAACCTTCTCCACCCGCGCAAACAACTTGCTGTTCAAATAAATCGAATCCTGCAACGCCGCCAGCTTCGGCGTCACCACATCCTGCACCTTCTGTAGCGTCGCATCCGTATTCGCCTGCGTCACACCAGAAAACACCAGCGTCACCCGGTTCAGCAGCCGCCCCGTCTTCTCCATCGCAACAATCGTGTTCTCAAATGTAGGCGCCGCAGGATCATCCGCAATCGCCTCCGTCTCCTTCATCTGCTGCGCAATCCCCGCCTCAATCGCCGGCTCATAATCAGCATCCTTAATCCTGTCGAACGGCGGTGCCTGGAACGGCAGCGTACTAGCCGCATAAAACGGATTCGAAGGCCCAAACCCCACCACCCCACCACCAGCCCCACTCTGTGCAACCGCTACACCCGCCGCCATCGTTCCCGCCATCACCAAAACGCACATCCCTTCGAAGCCCATTTTCATCTGCAAAACTCCCATCTCTGACCCTACGCC
>JBAVDD010000357.1:0-3170 GCA_049587035.1 Acidobacteriaceae bacterium
GTGCCGGACTGTGCACGGGGGGGGGAGGAATCACCGTGCACAGTAATCAATTGAGTTCGTCCGACAGCGAACTAGCTTCGCGGTTCGGCAGGTTATAGTCTGTGCCGGTCCGCGACCATCAACTCAAACGCTGGATAGCCGTGCAGCGTCGCAAGTTGCTGGTCCTGCTGCAGCATCTCCCGATTGTGGAACCCCTCATCCATCGCCTTCTGAATGTAGAGGACTGCCTGCGCCTTCATGCCGGCGTGGGCGTAGATCTCCGCAAAGGTCAAATACATCTTGGCCAGCTCTTCCGGAGACTCATAATGATGGATTCCATTCAACGCAATCTCGTCGAAGATATTGGGATCCAGTTTGAACGCCTTCTCATAGGCCTCGACACCATCGCTATACTTCCGATCCGCGAGGTAAACCGCACCCAGATTGCTCCAGAACGGCGCCGAGTCCGCATCCAGGTGGATGGACTTCTTGTAGAACTTCTTGGCCAGCTTGTTGTCTTTCTCGTGGAAGTACACCGTGCCGACGTTGTTATACGCTGCCGCATACTTGTGGTCCATGCGGACGGCCTGGTCGTACCAGCCGATCGCCTCCTGATCCATCCCCATCCGTTGATAGGCGATGCCGATCTTGTTGGAGATCTCTGCTGTCTCTGGCCGGATCTTGCGGTATGCGTCTATGGCTGACTCATACTGTCCGTGCACTTCCAGCATGTCGGCCTTCAGCTCCGGCGTAAACACCGGAACTGCATCCGCCGTCTGTGATGGCTGCTGGTCCGTATGATGCCCGAAGCTCACCGAATTCTGGGTTTGCGCCATCGCACTCTGCGAAGTCAGCATGACGCATCCCACCGCCAACCCAACCACTCCTACCCATCCAACAAAGCCAATCCGTATTGTTTTCATCACAACCTCCCATTCGACGTCCTGGTCGACGCGTCCGTTCTCGCATCGGCTCGTCTCTGCGACCCCAGCAACCGAACCCTAGACCCGGAAGGGATCACAAACTAGGATGATCCCAATTGGTTCGACTGGAAAGGCCCACTTACGTAAAATTAACCAGACCACTTTAAATCTGCATCCAACCAGCAGATTCCGGTAAGACCGAGGAAGGAACAATCGCATGGCGCGCCGAGCTTCGAACTTCGAGCTGATTCTGCCCCCGCGTCCTGCGGACACGCCCAACTTCCACTGGCTGCGAAACGCCCTGCGCACGGAGATCCTCAACGGCCGCATCGAACCCGGCTCCAAACTACCAGCCAGCCGCGAGCTCGCCCGCCAGTATCAACTCTCCCGCGGCACCATCCTCGCTGCCCTCGACGAGCTCCTGGCGGAGGGCTACCTTGAAGCTCGCCGCGGCTCAGGCACGTACGTCTCGCAGATTCTTCCCGAGCATCTGCTCCACTCCCAACAGCTCGCCGAGCAGGATGGCTCACCGTCCCAGCCAGGCCCTCATCTCTCCGTCTTCGCCTCGCGCGTCCACCCCTTCACGCTCCCGGTCAAGCCGGAGAACTACGCCTTTCGCACCAACCTTCCAGCGCTCGATCTCTTTCCCACCACGCTGTGGGCGCAGCTCGCCTCCCGCCGTCTCCGCGCCGCCACCACCCGCGACCTGCTCGGCTGCGAAGCTGCGGGATATCTACCACTTCGCCAGGTGGTCGCTCAGTACGCACACACCTCGCGCGGCATCAACTGTTCCGCCGAGCAGATCATCATCGTCTCCGGTGTACAGGAGGGCCTGGACCTCTCCGCCCGCCTCCTCATCAACCCCTCCGATAAGGTCCTCATGGAGGACCCCGGCTACCAGGGTGCCTACACCGTCTTTCAGGCCATGGACGCGCGCATCGTCTCCATGCGCCTCGACGCCGAAGGCGCAGCTCCCCGGGAATCCGACTTCCGCGGCAGTCGCTTGGTCTACGTCACCCCCGGCCACCAGTACCCGGCCAGCATGACCATGAGCCTGCAGCGCCGCCTGCAACTGCTGGCATGGGCCAAAAAGTACAACACCCCCATCTTCGAAGACGACTACGACAGCGAGTTCCGTTTCTCCGGCCGCCCGCTCCCCGCCATGCAGGGGCTCGACCACGGCGGCAAGGTGATCTTCTGCGGCAGCTTCAACAAGGTGATGTTCCCGTCTCTGCGGCTTGGCTATCTCGTTCTCCCGCGCAACCTGGTGGAGGTCTTCGCCAGCACCAAGGCCATGACCACCCGCCACCAGTCCCTTCTCGACCAGGCCACTCTCTGCGAGTTCATCGAGCAGGGGCACCTCAGCCGCCATCTCCGTCGCATGCGCAAGATCTACGAGGAGCGCTTCCTCCTACTGCGCGAGGCCGCAGAGCAACACCTCGCCGGCTTCCTCGAGGTAGTCAACATCGAAGCCGGCCTTCAGACCATCGGCCGCCTGCAACCGGGCTTTAACGCCGAAACCGTTGCCGAACGCGCCGCCCAGCAGGATATCGACGTCGTCCCCCTCAGCCGCTACTGTCACGCCGTATCCCCCCCCCAGAGCCTGCAGATCGGCTTCGCCGCCGTGCAAGAAAAGAACATCCTCCCCGGCGTCCTCAAACTCGCCCGCATCTTCGAGCGTTTGCAGGCCGAGGCCGCACGAAATGCAGCCAGTTGAAAAAACGAAGATTGACTTGACGAACCCGCCAAGGGTAATGAGTATGGAGCAGGCTTCCATGCGGCCATAGGATCAACGCATAACGCAGCATGCGCCAGAATTTTGCACGTCCCGTTGCTCACCGTTCCCGCAGAGATGTGATCGGAAACGTCACTAACTTCCAAACCTCCACGGTTTGTGCGAGGAGCGCGAGGGCACTACGCTCCTGCCTGACCTAACCCATCTTTCACGCAAAGGATAACGACCATGAGCGAAATCACCGATCTATTGGAACAAAAAGCTGGACTCAGCCCCGACAAGGCACAGGAAGTAGAGCAGATTGTTCTGCAGCACATCGGCTCCAGAATCCCACCCCAGTTCCAGGGGATGTTCAACTCGCTGCTAGGCGGCGGTGCAGCTCAGGCCGATGGCCAGCCAACTGAATCCGGTGGTGGACTTGGCAGCCTGCTCGGCGAAGCCTCCAGCTTCTTCGGAAACAAATAGCCGGCGTCCGCAGCAACCGCTCGCGTCCCAGCCTGCACACCGTACCTCAACGATCCTCATCCATAACC
>JBAVDD010000358.1:0-3765 GCA_049587035.1 Acidobacteriaceae bacterium
GCCTCTCTACCACTTCTGGACCCTGGCCGTCGAAGAGCAGTTCTACCTCATCTGGCCCATCATTCTTCTCTTCGCGCACAGCCGCCGTCACGCCCTCCGCCTCAGCCTCTGGTGCTTCGGTCTCACCGAGATATTCCTCCTCTCCGTCTACACCCTGCCCGCCTTCAAGGGAGCGCGCCACGCCCACCTCTACGACTACTTCCTCCTCACCCAGAGCGCCGCCCTTGCCCTTGGCTGCGCCGTCTCTCTCGCCATGGGCAACCGCACCGCGCCCACCGGCCGCAAGCCCGGCACCCACAGGATCATCCGCAAATATGCCCGCCCCGCGTTCCTCACCGGCCTCGGCATCTATCTCTGGACCTGCTACTACGGAGGCACCCTCTATCTCTCCGACCCCGTGCAGTTCTGGCTCGGCCTGCCGGCCATCAGCGTCGCCGCAGCGGCGGCTATTCCTCTGGTCCTGCGCACCGGCCTGCCGCGCAAGGTCTTCTCCTTCGCCCCGCTCGGCTGGCTCGGCCGCATCGGCTACGGCTTCTACGTCTACCACATCCTGCTAGAGCCCTGGTTCGACCACATCGGCACCCAGATCACCCACGCCCACACCGGCGACTACTATCACATCGTTCGCGCCGTCGCCGCGTTCATCATCACCTGCATCGTCTCCTGGCTCTCCTTCCATCTCTTTGAAACTCCTATCCTCTCCCTCAAGCGCTACTTCCCGCTAAACCCCTCTCTCCCCTGGGGCGAGCCCATCGCGGAAACCCCGCGCAGCCATCGCAAGCACTCCCACTCGCACCACTAGCCCTCCGAAAAACTTCAGGCATCTCTTCCCACCGTCGCACATCCAACATCTGTCAATAACTCCGAGCCGCACCCGCGGCACAACATCCTGCGAGAAAGAGTGGAGAAACTCCCAGCATGGCAACAGAAACGGCCATATCCCCACCTGAAGCCCGGCATGCATTAACCCAGGGCATCAATCCGTGGTGGATCGCCGCTGCAGTCATGCTCGCCACCTTCATGGAGGTCCTCGACACCTCCATCGCCTCGGTCGCGCTCCCTTACATCGCCGGCTCGCTCTCCGCCTCCACCGACGAAGCCACCTGGGTCCTCACCAGCTATCTGGTCTCCAACGCCATCTTCCTCCCGGCCTCCAACTGGTTCTCCCTCAAATTCGGACGCAAGCGCTTCTTAATGTCCTGCGTCGTCATCTTCACTCTCTCCAGCTTCGCCTGCGGAGCCGCTCCCACCCTCGCCTTCCTCCTCGCCTTTCGCGTCATCCAGGGAGCCGGCGGCGGTGCTCTCCAGCCGCTCTCGCAAGCTATCCTTCTAGAAAGCTTCCCACCCATCCAGCGCGGAGCCGCAATGGCCGTCTTCGCCTTCGGCGTGGTCGTAGCGCCCGTCCTCGGCCCCACCCTCGGCGGCTATCTAACGGACACCTACTCCTGGCGCTACGCCTTCTACATCAACATCCCCATCGGCATCCTTGCCCTCTACATGATCAACAAGTACGTCAAGGACCCCTCCTACATCCGCGACGCCAAGGTCTCCCGCTTCGACAACCTCGGCTTCGGTGCCCTCATCGTCTGGGTAGGCTGCCTGCAAATCATCCTCGACAAAGGTCAGGAAGTCGACTGGTTCGGCGCCACCTGGGTTCGCTGGGCCGCCCTCGCCATGGCCACCGCCTTCGTCGTCTGGATCTACCAGTCCTTCTGGGGCAAACAGCCCCTCGTCGATCTCCACATCCTTAAGAACCGCAACTTCCTGGTCGGCAGCCTCCTCATCTTTCTCTTCGGCATCGCCATCTACTCCACGGTAGTAGTTCTTCCACTCTTCTATCAGGAGCTGCTCGGCTACACCGCCTTCACCGCCGGCCTGGTAGTAGCTCCGCGCGGTGTAGGCGCCATCCTCGGCATGCCCGTAATCGGATACCTCTCCAACCGTGTCGGCCCGCGTTATCTCCTCACCTTCGGCTTCGTCACCTTCGGCCTCACCACGCTCTACTTCGGCTCCTCCACGCTGACCATGTCTCCCTGGACGCTCTTCCTTCCCATCCTCATCACCGGCTTCGGTCTAAGCTTCGTCTTCGTACCCATCAACACCGCCGCCTACGGCACGCTCTCCAACGAGCAGATCGGCAATGCCAGCGGCCTCTTCAACCTCATGCGCAACGTAGGCGGAAGCATCGGCATCTCCATCGCCACCACCCTCCTGGCCCGCCGCACCGACGCCCACCAGAACTTCCTCACCAACCGTATGCCCCAATCCGGCATCGCCTACGAAAACACTCTGCACAACACCAAGGGCTTCCTAAGCACCTACTTCGGCGCCGCCAACGCCGCCCCCGCGGCCAACGCCACCATCTACCACCACCTAACCCAGCAAGCCTCCTACTGGGCCTTCATCGACATCTACCGCTGGCTCTCCCTCCTAAGCTTCGCCTGCGTAATCGCCGTCTGGTTCTTCAAAAAAGTAAAACCAGGCCACGGCCCCGCCGGCGCCCACTAACTCTCCCACCCGCCTTTGCACGTGCGCAAGCCGTTGCCTCTGCCTTTGCCTCTGCCTTTGCCTTTGCCTTTGCCTTTGCCTTTGCCTTTTTGGTTTGTCATCCCGCAGGGATCCGCAGTTGCACTTGCACTTGCGTTGCCCTACCGGATTAGCAGAGGGTTTTAGCCTTGGGATTCCCCTTACGCCCCAAACCGCCCCTTATAAGCCCACAATCCCAACCCCGGATTCGAGATATAAAAAATCTCCTCCCCATCCACCACATTCCACCCATCCACCAACGTCCCCGGATCATACTTAGCCGAATATTCCCCCAGATCCCCATACTCATAGTGCACGCCCTCAATCTCCTCACGAGTCAAATGCCCCGGGCAATACCGAATCTTAAATCTCCCCTCGCTCGACCCATGAATCAAATGCGCGGCAGCACTTAAATTCGCCGCCAGCTCCGCATCCTCCTTCACCGCCTCCAGCGTAGCCGGAGTCCCGCAGTACCCATACCGCCGAATCAGCCTATCAATCGTCTTATCCTCACCAAACTCCATCACCCCCGGAGCCAGCACAATCAACTCCGCCCCATCCGCCAGCGCCATCCGAGTCCGATACACACTCTTATTCCCCAACCACGTCGAGTGAAACTCATGCGGATCAAGAAACACCACCGCCTTCCTGATCTCCCGATCCATCATCAAAAAATTACACTTCAGACTTAACTCCGCCGCCCGCTCAAAGCACTCAGTGTCATCGCCGATAAACATCCCCCGCATCACCAGCTCACCAGCGGCATTTTTATTCACCACCGTCTGCACATAAACAATCTGCGGCAGCTGCTTCCCAAAATGTTCACTCGCATAATTCAGCACCCTACGCACCGGAGTATCCGCCCGCCCCATCATGCGCTCCATCCCATACACCGCCCCCAGAAAATGCGAGCGATGAATCCCCATCACCCCCCCAGTCCCAATAAAAATATTCTTCGACCCATTCGCCATCCCCACCACCTCATGCGGCACCACCTGCCCAATGGACAGAATCAAATCATGCCCACCCCCGTCTCTCGGAGACCCAACCAGCAACTTATTCACCTGCGCCGGCCACGAGTAATCGAGCTTCCCCTCACTAACCTCCAGCATGAAACTCCCCGGAACCTCCCCCAGCGTCACAATGTCATTCCGCCAGTCATGCACCCGAAACAACTCCCGAGGCGTCTTCCCAAACATCGTCGCAATCTGCGCATCAGGCATAGCAGTATGCGTACCC
>JBAVDD010000359.1:0-1877 GCA_049587035.1 Acidobacteriaceae bacterium
GCCGAAGCAAAGGCCCGCACCGACGCCAACATCCAGCGCTACGTACGCACCCTCCTCGCCCCCTTCGCAGTAGCCGACGCACTCCAACCCAACACCGTCGCCGAGCCGCAGGAGATCTCCACCTCAGCTCCCGCGCCCCAACCACCCCCCTCTCTCTCCAACTAACCCTCACCGAACGGAGCTCCACGCATGCCCAGTCCTCGCCTCTTCCTAGGAACCCTTCTCACTCTCACAATGCTCCCCTTGGGCCTAGCCGCTCATGCCCAGGCGGCCGATACCAACTCCCCCGACTGCTCACAGCTCACTACGCACGCTGAACGAACCGATTGCGCGACCATGCACGCACAAACCAAGACGATCTACCTTCAAAACATCAGCAGCCAAAACGACGCCAACGAGATTATGGTGGCCATCCGCAACTCCTTTGATCCGGGTCTGAGGCTCTATCTGGTCGCCAACCAAAACGCTCTCGTAGTCAGCACCTATCCCCAGGAAATGGCTAAAATTGAAACCCTGGTCCACACCCTCGACCGCCCCCACAAAGCCTATCGCCTGGCTTACACCCTCACCGAGCTCGACGGCGGCAAGACCATCGGCACCGAACACCTCTCCATGGTGGTCGTAGAAGGCCAACGCACCAGCATCAAAGAGGGCGACAAGGTCCCCGTCGCCACCGGTTCGTACGCCACCGAAAACGCAACCTCCCAAACCCAGTTCACCTACCTCGACGTCGGCATGAACATCGACTCCTCTCTCACCGAACACGAAGGCGGAGCAATCCTCAAAGCCAAGGTCGAACAGTCCAGTCTGGGAGCGCCCTCCACCATCGCCGGCATCCAGGAGCCGGTAGTTCGCCAGACCGTCTTCGACGGCATCGCCACCCTCATCCTCGACAAGCCCGTCATGCTCGGCTCCATCGACGTCCCCAACAGCACCCACCACTTCGACATCGCCGTTGTACTCCAAGCAATTAAATAGTTTCCTCCTCCTTTCCGGCCCACCTCGACCAGCAGAACACCGCCAGTCAGGGTGGGTCGTTTTTCTTTCTCCGTCGCCGGCATGCGAAGCCCTCGCAGGACAGCGTAGGATCGTAGAATCAACCTATGAACCGCATCTATCTCGACGCCAACGCCACGACCCCCGTCCTCCCCCAGGTCGTCGAAGCCATGAGTCCCTTCTGGTCCGAAACCTTCGGCAACCCCAGCTCCGCCCACCGCTCCGGCCAGCGCGCCCGCGGCGCCGTCGAACAAGCCCGCGCCTCCATCGCCCGCATGCTCAACTGCTCGCCCAAGGAGATCGTCTTCACCTCCGGAGGCACCGAGAGCGACAACCTCGCCCTCAACGGCGTCCTCTGTCCCTTCCTCGACGCCCGCCAGCCCGCGCACCTCATCACCACCGAGATCGAGCACCACGCCGTCCTCTTCACCGCTCAATCCCTTCAGCACCGCGGCGTCGAAGTCACTACCCTCGCTCCCAACCGTGAAGGCATCATCGACCCCGCAGCCTTCGAAGCCGCCCTCCGCCCCGACACCAAACTCGTCTCCATCATGTTCGCCAACAACGAGACCGGCGCCATCCAGCCCATCGGCAAGCTGGCCCGCATCACCAAGGCCTACAACCCCGCGATCGTCTTCCACACGGACGCAGTACAAGCCGCCGCTAAACTCCCCCTCGATCTTGGTAGCCAGGATCTCGGAGGCGCCCTCAAGAACGTTGACCTCCTCTCCCTCTCCGGCCACAAGATGTACGCCCCGCAAGGCACGGGCGTCCTCTTCGTCCGCGCCGGCCTGCACCTCGCGCCAATCCTCCATGGTGGCCCGCAGGAGCGCCAGCGCCGCGCCGGCACCGAGAACGTCCCCGGCATCGTAGCCCTCGGC
>JBAVDD010000360.1:0-12799 GCA_049587035.1 Acidobacteriaceae bacterium
GTGCGGAGGTGGAAGAGGTGGATATGGAGGAGAGTGTCGAGGATAGAGGGTAGAGTGTGGTGAAAAATGATTCGGTGCAGCGAGTGGTGGGGATTGACTGGTCGGGACGCGTCGATGCAGCGGGGCAGCGGCGGCATATCTGGGCGGGGATTTGGACGAAAGATGCGCGCGGGACGGTTACCGTTCGGTTGGAGGCGGGGCGTACGCGGTTGGAAGTTGCGGAGTGGTTGGCGGAGATGGCGCGCGAGACGCCTCGGATGGTGGTGGGGTTCGATTTCTGCTTCAGCTTTCCGGCTTGGTTCGTGAGGGATGAGCATGGCGTAGGGAGTGCTCCGGAGTTTTGGAGGCGCGTTGTGGAGGACGGGTTTGTGGAGCGGTGGTTGATGCGCGGGGCGGAGGACCGTCGGTTTTGGGGGAAACCACATAAAAGACCGGCGGAGTTTTCGGGGGAGAATTTGCATCGAATGCTGCGGGCTACCGATATTGACCACAAGATTGCGGCGCATATTCCGGAGGCGGAACGGCGGGCGCTGGTGAAGGGGATCGCGCCGAAGAGCGTGTTTCAGATTGGCGGGGCCGGGAGTGTGGGTACGGCTTCGTTGCGTGGGTTTGCGGTGTTGTTGCGGTTAAGGGAGGCGGGGTTTCGGGTGTGGCCGTTTGACCGGGCTGCTTTGGTGGGACGGGATCCTAAGCCTTTAGTTGTGGAGATGTATACGCGGCTGAATACGGGAGCGGTGCGGAAGTCGAATGCTGAGGCGCGCGCGGAGTATTTGCGGAAGAAGCGGAAGGGAGATGCGGCGTATGCGGGGTTGTCGCGGGGCGTGATGCAGAAGGCGCTGGCGGGGGAGGATGCTTTCGATGCGCTGGTGAGTACGATGGTGATGGCGGAGCAGAAAGAGACGTTTGCGCGGTTGCCGGTGTTGCGGGATTCTCTGCCCAGGCTTGAGGGATGGACCTGGGCGCCGGAGGTGTCGCAGTGAAGGTTGTGGCTGCATAGTGCAAATACAGGGGTCTCTCCGCTCCGTCTCGAATGAAGGCGCGAGACTCGATCGAGATGACGGAGATTTGCTGATGCTCAAGAGCCCTTGTTGTTTATGAAGCGCTGAGGAGGTTAAGGGTGGGGAGAGGTGGAAGCGCGTTGATGCTGGCGGCCAGTGTGCGGAAGAGTTCGATTGCGCGCAGGCAGTCGGGGTCTAGCGTGTAGTGGATGTTGAGGCGGAGGTAGCTGCGGATGGTGTTGGAGGTGAGGGCGAGGCGAGCGGTCCATTCGTTGACTAGCTGCTCGGTGTGGGCCAGGCCGGCGTCGCGGCTGGCGGTTAGGTCGTGGATTAGTTGCTGAGGGGTTAGGCCTGCGGGGGCGAGGGCTTCGGGGCGGAGAGCCCAGACGGCGGCTACCCAGGGGAGGCCGGTGAGTTGGCGCCAGAGGTGTGCGAGGTCTAGCCAGAGGATATTGGGTTGTGCGGTAGTGCGACGTTCGACGGCGAGGAGTGCGGGGTCGCCGATGAGGAGCGCGGCATCGGCGACGGCGAGCATGTTGGCGGCGTTGGCGGGGAGGTCGATGAAGGTGGGGTGGGTTTGGTGGAAGTGCTCGAAGAGGATGCGGGTGTAGACAACGGAGCTGCGGCTGGCGGTGTCGGCGGCGACGGTGCGGACTTGCTTTAGGGCTTCCGGGAGGGAGAGGCGCGAGGGGTTCTTGACTAGCAGGAGGATGCTGCGGACTTCGTCGAGGGATGCAATGGCGCAGCCGGGGACGATGGCGAGTTCAGGCGTGAGAGAGGCGATGGGGATGAGGCCAAGGTCGGCGGTGCCGGAGTTGAGTTCGGCGGCACAGGTGGCTGGCGAGGTGTAGTGGACGTCGTAGTGCTCGCGGAGGGTCGAGGCGGTGGGCTCGTGTTCGAAGTTGTAGAGCAGCGGGGCGGGGTTCAGAAAGGAGATGGTCGAGACGCGTAGGGGCACGTTTTGATTCTAGAAGAAGAGGGCCGTGCAGCGATTTTCTTAGGAATGTTATACGATGCGATCACGACGCAGCAGAGAGGTACGCGTGATGATGGATGGGGTTGCAAACGAGACGCGGGCAGCTACGCGCCTGCAGACGAGCAGAGTAGACGAGGCGAAGCTGGCTTGGCTTGCGCTGGCGTTGACGCCGGGTATGGGGCCGACACGATGTGCGCGGGCGGTGCGTCGGCTGGGAGCTGCCGAGCGCGTGTTTGGGGCTTCGTTGACAGAACTTGAGGGGTTGGGATTGCCAGCGGAGTCTGCGCAGTTCTGCTTTGATGGACGCGCGCGCAAGGCGGCGGTGGAAGAGCTGGCGCGCACGACTGAGCAAGGAGCGAAGGTGTTGACGCCGGAGGACGAGGCATACCCGGGGGCACTGCTGGAGATCTATGATCCGCCTTCGGTGTTGTGGGTGCGTGGCGATGTGGGGCTGCTGAATCGACCAGGAATTGCGGTAGTGGGAACGCGACAGCCGACGCCGTATGGTGCGGGGATGGCGGAGATGCTGAGTCGCGACCTGGCGCAACGGCGGATGGTGGTGATGAGCGGCATGGCGCGTGGCGTGGATACGTGTGCTCACAAAGGTGCTCTGGAAGCGGGTGGGGCGACGATTGCCGTCTGGGGGACAGGGATCGATGTGATCTATCCGAAGGAGAACAAAAAGCTTGCTGAGCAGATTGTGGCGCAGGGTGGGGCTATTGTGAGTGAGTTTCCGTTGGGGACGTTTCCGGCACCGCAGAATTTTCCGATACGCAACCGGACACTGAGCGGGATGAGTATTGGCGTGCTGGTGGTGGAGGGCGGCGAGTACTCTGGCACACGGATTACCGCGCGATGCGCGCTGGAGCAGGGGCGCGATGTGTATGCGGTGCCGGGCAATGCGACGAATAAAAACGCCTGGGGACCGAATACGCTGATCAAACAGGGTGCGAAGTTGACAGCGACCTGGGAAGATATCTGGGAGGACCTGACGTCGCAGGTGCGGATGCAGCTGGAGGATGAGTTGCAGGCGCAGGTAGGTGGGAATGAATCTTCCGGGGGGGGAAATGCATCTATGTTTCCCGAGCCGCCGAGTTCGGCCTCGATGAGCGAACATGAACGCACTGTGCTGCAGGAGTTGCGACAGGATGAGGCGCTGCAGTTGGATGAGCTGATTGAGCGGCTAGAGTTGAAGATGGTTTCGGGTGAAATCTTTACGGCGTTGTTCGAATTGGAGCTAAGCGGTAGAGTGAAGCAGATGCCAGGTAAAAATTATGTTCGCAGCTTTTAGCGAGAGCATCGGTTAAGTTAGAAGAGATGGCTCTGAATAATAAGTTTGTGCGTCCAACAAGACGAGCAAGTTGAATCGTAGGCCGATGGGTATCGGTGAGCGGTTTGACTTGACCTTGGCAAAACGTGATAGGTTGCATAGGAATTGGAAGCGGAGATGCGGCTTTGGCCGGGCGTCTCTGAATAGGTGTGTTGTATGGCGAAGAATCTGGTGATCGTGGAGTCGCCGGCTAAGGCGAAGACGATCGGGAAATATTTAGGCAGTGACTACGTGGTGGAAGCCTCGATTGGGCACATCATGGACTTGCCGAAGAATGATATTGGGGTGGAGTTAGTGCATCGGACGTTTGAGCCGACGCTCATTGTTTCTCCGGGAAAAGAGAAGGTGGTGGACCGGCTGAAGAAGCTGGCGGCGAAGAGCGACTCGGTTTTTCTGGCGGCCGATCCTGACCGCGAGGGTGAGGCGATTGCCGCGCACTTGAAGTTTCAGCTGCTGCCTGCGATCAAGGACAAGAGCAAGCTGCGGCGCGTGACGTTCAACGAGATTACAAAGAAGGCTGTGAAGGCGGCGTTCGAACATACGCGCGATGTGGATGAGAACCTGGTGGATGCGCAGCAGACGCGGCGCGTGCTGGATAGGTTGGTGGGATATCAGATATCTCCCCTGCTGTGGGATAAGGTGAAGCGCGGGTTGAGCGCGGGACGTGTGCAGACGGTGGCCCTGCGGCTAATCGTGGAGCGCGAACGTGAGATCAATGCGTTTCAGGCGGTGGAATATTGGAATGTTGATGCGGTGTTGTCGCCGCAGAAGAACGGGCAGGAGTTTACCGCGCGCATGGTGGGCGTGCAGGGGCTGCCGATTCGTGTGTCGAATGGAACGGATGCGGATGGGAAAGAGGCATTTCTGTCGAATGCGCTGCCGGACAAGGGCGCGGTCGATGAGGTGATGGAGCAGCTGGAGCGCGCGACTTGGGAGGTGAAGTCGATTGAGAAGAAGGAGCGGCGGCAGAACCCTCGGGCTCCGTTTACGACAAGCCAGCTGCAGCAGGCCGCGGCGGGAAGATTGGGCTTCAATGTGCGCCGCACGATGGGCGTGGCGCAGCGGCTGTATGAGGGCATCGAGCTGGGGAGCGAAGGTACGGTTGGTTTGATTACGTACATGCGAACTGACTCGACGAACATGAGCGCGGATGCGGTGTCGGAGATTCGCGAGTGGGTGAATAAGAAGTTTGGCGGGAAGTATGTGCCGGAGAAGGCGAACGTTTATAAGAGCAAGAAAGATGCGCAGGAGGCGCATGAGGCGATCCGTCCGACGAACGTGAGCTTTGTGCCGGATGAGGTGCGGCGGTATCTGTCCGATGAGCAGTACAGGTTGTACAAGCTGATCTGGGAGCGTGCGGTGACGAGCCAGATGATGGCCGCTGTGTTCGACCAGACGATGGTAGAGATTGAGGCCAAGGCTGAGGCTTCGTATGACTTCCGGACGACGGGAAGCATTCTGAAGTTCGACGGATGGTTGCGGTTTGAGGAAGAGGCGAAGAAGGCCAAGACTGCGCGTGCGGCTGCAGAGGCCAAAGCAGAGGCTGCGGAGAAGCGGCAGATTTCGCAGAGTGCTGATGCGGACGATGCGGAGAGTGCGAAGGATTCGACTTCGGAGGAAGGGTCGGCTGACCGGAGACTGCCGGAGTTAAAGGATGGGCAGGGGTTGGTTTGCAACAAGCTCGACCCGCAGCAGAAGTTTACCCAGCCGCCTCCTCGGTTCAATGAAGCTAGCTTGGTGAAGACGCTGGAGGAGAAGGGGATTGGGCGGCCTTCTACGTATGCGTCCATCATTAATACGATCCAGGAGCGCGAGTATGTGAAGAAGCTGGCGCAAAAGCTGGTTCCGACTGAGATTGGGATGGTTGTGACCGAGCTGCTGGTGAAGAACTTTCCTTACATCTTCGAGACCGGGTACACGGCGCAGTTGGAAGGCGAGCTGGACGCGGTAGAAGAGGGTACTGAGAAGTGGACAGACCTGCTGAACGGGTTCTACACGCATTTTGAAGAGGAGCTGAAGGTCGCCGAGACCGAGATGGAAGACATCAAGGCGTGGGAGAAGCCGTCGGATGAGGTGTGTGAGAAGTGCGGGGCGCCACTGATTTTGAAGTGGGGAAAGTTCGGGAGCTTCTATTCATGCTCGAACTTTACGAAGGCCAAGCCGATTACTGTTGCGCAGGGTCCGCTGAAGAAGGATCCCAAGGCGGCGGTGAAGAAGGTGCTGGCGACGTTCAGCTTTCCGATGTATGTGAAGGCAATGAATGAAGATACGACGGAATCGAGCTCAAAAGTGGACAGCAAAACGGAGCTGATTGGGGCGCTGCAGGCGGCTGCTGGGAAGGGCAATAAGCTGGTGGTGGAGCCGGATAGCTGCGATTATACGAAGGAAAACTTTGCTGCCAAGCCGGATTTGAACTCGCCTGAGGCTCAGGATGCTGAGCAGGAAGAGGAGTTCTGCGACAACTGCGGGCGAACGATGGTGCTGCGGAATGGGCCGTGGGGGCCGTTTATGGCGTGCCCGGGGTACAACGAGGATCCACCGTGCAAGACAATTCGGAAGCTTACGCAGAAGGTGCAGAGCAAGCCTCCGGTGGTGCTGGAGGAGCCTTGCCCGAAGTGCGGCAAGCCGCTGCTGCAGAGGGATGGGCAGTACGGAGAGTTCATTGCCTGCTCGGGTTACCCGAAGTGCAAGTATGTGAAGCAAGAGATTTTAGAGGTTCCCTGTCCGAAGTGCGGAGGGGAGATTGCGGTGCGCAAGAACAAGCGCGGCGACACGTTCTATGGGTGCACGCGGTATCCGAAGTGCGACTTTACGAGCAATCAGAAGCTGGTGAATGAGACGTGTCCGAAGTGCGACTCGGCGTATCTGGTGGAGTATGCGAATGCGGAGGGGACGTTCCTGATTTGTCCGAATAATCGGGAGGCGCTGCCGAAGCGGCGGGCTCGGAAGGGGGCTGCGGAGGAGGTTTCTGCTACGCCTAACTGCAGCTATGAGAAGAAGATAGGACCTCCAAAGGTGAAGGAAGAGGTGGAGGAAAGGCGGCGTCCGGACCCGGACAAGACGCGTGCTGTGGTGGAGGCGGTGGCTTAGGAAGCGCGAATTGCCGAGGAGAATATGGGGTTCTGGAGGAATTCAGGACGGGACTTCCCATTTCCAGTAGTTTTGTGGTATAAAGGTAGAGGCACGCGGCTTATACTGCGGCTTGGGCCGTACTTGTCTTATTATTTGCGGGACGCCCGGTCGCTGTAACTGACTGAAACGATTGGAAGGGCGACTATGGCGAAAGCGATTTGGAACGGACAGACGATTGCTGAAAGCGACAAGGTTGAGACCGTTGAAGGGAACATTTATTTCCCGGAAGAGACTGTAAACAGGGCATTTCTGCGGCCGAGCTCAACGAGTTCGAACTGCCCTTGGAAGGGCATGGCGCGGTACTATACGGTGCTTGTCGATGGGCAGGAAAATCCGGATGCGGCCTGGTATTACCCGAATCCCAAGTCTGCGGCTAAAACGGTGAAGCATCATGTTGCGTTTTGGCGCGGCGTGGAGATTATCCCTAGCTAGTTGAGTCATTTGCAAGAAATTAGTTGAGTGGTTTGAGAGTTTTTCCTGGACTGGCTTCATAAAAATCGTCCCCTTGTGGGGGCGATTTTTAGTGCGCGCTGAACCCGGTTATGTGATGCGCAGGGCCGGCTTGAACTGCATTTTCGGGCGCGGGCTTTCGGACAGCAAGTTAGTGAGGCGGCGGAGCGGCGGGCGGGGGTGGGGGTGGGAGGGGGTTGCCGGTGGCGTCGAGGATGGTGGAGTGGACTTGGGTCCGCTGGAAGTCTCGGTTGCGGACGTCGAGGACGATGGTGCGGTTGAAGAAGAAGAGGACGTGGAGTTTGAACTCGGTGCCGAAGGAGACGGGGAACCAGAGGGCGTTGGGGGTGTCGGCGGGCTCGGGGGCGTAGGTGACGGTGAAGCCGAGGCCAGGGAGGCTGGTGCCGAGGAGGGTGCGGACGGCGAAGGGTATCTTGCGGGCCATGGTGGTGTGGACGAGGACGGGTTGGAAGGCGTGGGTATCGATGAAGGCGTCGCCCTTCCAGCCGTAGTCGTCTTTGTCGCGGGGGCGGAAGGTGATGTGGTAGCAGTCGCGGCCGTCCATGGGGGCACGACCGGCCAGGGTGTAGATGTAGTCGGCCTGGATCTTTGAGGTGAGGGGGAAGAGGCCGGCGCCGATGCCGTCTTTGGACTGGTCAGAGACCAGGTTGTGACGGATGTTTTCGACCAGGTCGAGGTCCATGGGGTCGTCGTCTTTGCCGATGACGCCGATGTGGAGGCTGTCATCATCTTTGACGTTTGTGGTGTGAGCGTCGAGCTGGGTGTAGTGGAGGTCTTTTCCTTTGTAGAGCAGGTGGCCGCCGAGGGTGAGGAGCTTCTGCGTCGAGCCTTTTTCGGTGGGGATGATGCGAAAGTCGGTGATTTCTTCGCAGCGGATGGTGTGGCCTTTGCGGGAGAGGGAGTGGGCGTGCTGGACGTAGATGTAGTGGGTGCGCTCGGCGTTGGAGCGGTCCTGGTTGGCGGCTACGCGGGACATGATGTCGGCGGCGGTGAGTTGTTGCGCGCGCGCGGCGGTGGCGGCGAGCAAGATTAGGAGGGTTGCGGAGAGACGCATAGAGATTTGTACGCCAGGTCGGGGAGGAAGTTCCGTGGGAGTCGCGAGCGCGGGGCAAGCGCAGGCGTTCGAGTGGATGCACCCGAGGACGCTATGCTCGTTTCGCGATTAGGAATCGCGGGATTGCTTCCGGATGGCGGTAACTCGAGCGCTGTGTCGAATTGTCACCGTTCGGCGATTTCTGACGAGAAGCGGGTTTATGAGGAGGTATCTTCCGATGACTTCGGGCTCCGTTTACCGAGGACTAATGCCAGGGCATCCAGATGTCCTATTTGAAGGCCACTCGTATCGAAATCAGGCTGTGTCGAATTTTGATAGACTGCTCCGATCATGTCTATGACCTACGTGCTGATTCACGGCGCCTGGCACGGAGGTTGGTGCTGGCGAAAGATCGTACCCCTGCTCGAAGCCGAGGGGCACAGAGTTTTCGCGCCGGATTTGCCGGGGCATGGAGATGACAAAACGCCTACGGCGACTGTCACGCTTGAGAGTTATACCGACCGCATCTGCGAAATCGCCTGCGCGCAGCCTGAGCCGGTGATTCTGGTGGGCCACAGCATGGGTGGCATCGCCATTACGCAGGCCGCTGAAAATTGCCATGAACGAATTGGAGCGCTTGTATATATGTGCGCGTTCTTGCCGCGCAACGGCGAATCGCTGATGACCTGGGCTTCGCAGGACGCGGACAGCATGGTCAATCCCTCAACCATTGATCCGCGGGCGGATGGAACCATCGGGTTCAAGCCGGAATATTGCCGCGAGGCGTTCTACGGAAATTGTGCGGATGAAGACGTAGCGTTCGCTCAGTCGCGTCTCGTTGCCCAGTCCGGTGCGCCTTTTGGAACGCCGGTCCAAACATCGGCAGAGCGCTGGGGTCGAATCCCACGCTATTACATTGAGTGCGATCGCGATCGCGCTATCACGCTCAAGCTGCAACGGGAGATGCAGAAGCATTCGCCATGTCGACGAACGTTTTCCATCGACACCGATCACTCGCCATTCTTTTCCGCGCCAACGCAGCTGGCAGATGTACTTTTGCGGATAGCAAGCGAGCAATCTTCCGTCCGTTGACGCACCGGACCGACTGACACAAGGTCTGAGTTGTGGCTCAATCGTGCGGGGCTCATTCGTCTTTCGTGACCATGGTGCCTGGATTCACAGAGGTGTCGATGGAGACGATCAGGAAGATCAGCATCGCAAGATAGATTGCGATGGCAGCCGGTAAATAGACGAATGTGAGCGCGCAGAAAGCCACCGCTTGCAGTGTGCCAATGACAGCAACCCGGTTGCGCTTACGGCACCATTCTTTCCAGCCGGGGTCGTTGCCATGCACTTTCGAGGCGGCCAATCTGAACCAGGTCATGCAAGTCATGGCGTTCCATGCAACAACCTGGTACACGATGTATGCCGTCGGATCGTGTGGGTGATCGATGTCGGAGCGAAGAGTCAAGGGAAGAAGGCTGGAGAAAAAAAGAGCGGCTCCATTGAACCAGAACATTGCCCGATTGATCTCACGCACATGGCTGAACATGTGATTGTGATGGAGCCAGATCACAAGCAGGAGCGTAAATGTTGCTGCATATCCGCCAATGCCCGGCAATAGATGCCACCAGCCATGCCACCCGGGAGTTCCCGGCGTTCGCAGATCCAGCACCATCAGCGTGATGATGATTGCGTAGACTGCGTCGCTGAACAGCGTTAGCCGGTGCTTCATTGTTCTCCAACAATGCCGAAATAGCGCTTAAGGCATCAACGGTGCTCGCAAGCACGTCCATTGTCAGTGGCAGTATTATCCCGTCGATGCTAGCACGAATCAGCGGACGCTTTCGGCATTAGTCCTGAGGAGTCGCCTTGTCGGAAGTGATAGCCGCGGGTTGCCGCGGGCGCGGGCTGGGCGTGGCGCGGGTGGAGGCTGCGGGTGGGTTAGGGGGTGGGGCTTAGGATGCGGGTTACTTTGCCGTTGGCGTCGAGGAACTGGATGATGGGGTCGCCGTTGGGGGCTACGAGGAGCTTGAGGCGGGGGTGGCCGGTAGGATCGCTTAGGGTCAGGCCTACGGAGCGGTCGGGGTGGCGGGCTAGTGAGGCTCGCTGGTAGCCGAAGGGATATTTTTTCTCGATGGCGGTCCAGGCTGCGGTGCGGGCGGGGCCCTGGGGCATCGCCTTGACGTGTTCGAACTGTTTCATGACGGCCGGGGTGAGGGCGTAGTTGGGCATGTCGTTGATGCGGAGTGAGGTTGCTTTTTCGCCTTCAACGTTGCTAGTTTCGAGGCTCAGGGTTTGGTCCTGTTGGTAGTCGTCGAAGGAGATGTGGCCGAAGCTGGTGGGTTTGCCGTTGGTGGAGAGGCCGCCGAAGATGAGGCCGCCTTGCTCGGTGCCTTCGTCGTTGATGAAGAGGAGGCCGGCGGAGTCGCTGCGGTCGGGACGGGCGATCTCTTTGCCGTGGAAGAAGCTGCCGGGGTAGTCGGCGCGGTTGGAGAGGATGAGGCGGTCGGTGCCGTCGGGTTCTACGATGTCGATGCGGTGGACGCGGATGTGGTCGAAGTCGGTGATGCTGGAGGTGGCGTGGACGGGGCGGACGAAGCCGAAGTAGACGGTGAGGATGAAGGCCAGGGTGACGACGGCGGAGTAGGCGACGAGGTAGTGGGTGGTGCGGCGGGCGGTGGTGTCCATGATGGATAGGATGAGGGATGTCGGGTGGGATCGCAAGTTGCGGTTGCGATGGCGAGGGAGAGAGCTAGAGTGACGTTGCACACTCTCTCCCACCCATGCGTGAAGTGTGTGCGCATGAAGGTGATACTCGGCATTCAGGAACCAGCTGTGGATTTATTTCGTATAGGGGGGAAGGTCTACAGGAGTTGAAATGGTGAATGCAGTGCAACGGCGGCTTAACTACGCCAGGGCAGCCGCGACTTTTGTTTCGGCGTATGTCGTGGTGACGATTCTTGGGATTGCCTTGTCTGTCCTTATCTCAATTGTGAAGCACACGCCGCAGACTAGTGAACCGCTCGAGAATGCGGCTTATCTTCTCTCGGAGCGGTTTCTTCCTGGGTTGAACCTTGTGGTTTGGGGGATGTTTGCGTGGGTGTATTTCCGAGGGCGCAGACACAGCAATTGGTCGGAGTTGCGCGATGAGGCGTTTGCTTTGGGAGCTTTCTGGCTGGTGACCGCAGTAGTAGTGGATTATGTTGGGTTCGTGCTGATCAAGAATCCGATCTCTTTGAGTCCGCATGATTTTTATATTGGGCAGTTTCCATGGATCTATCTGATCTATGTGGCCGTCTTTTTTGCTCCGCTTTGCTGGGTGAAGTTAGCGAAGGCCCTGAGAGGCAACGCGGCAGGCTGAATACTTTCGCAGCGTTCTACGCCACCATGCGCCAAGTGCGTGCGCATGAATGGGGTACGCGGCGGGGATAGATCATGGGGTGTTTCAGGGGCCGTCGTACTGGATGCGTGATGTGACTTCTGTCTTGTGATAGTTGCGGTAGGCGGCGCGGAAGGACCAGAAGGACGGGTGAAATGTTCCGGAGCCGGTGGTGACGTGCATGGTGATGGTGGAGGGCATCCAGAAGGTTTCGCCGCCTAGGAGGACGGGAGCGTAGTCGACGGTGATATCGCGCTTGCCGATGACGGGCGATTCGTATGAGCTCTCGTTGTCGATGGTGTGATGTGGGGTGGAGAGCTCCAGTCGCGTGATCTGCATGGAGGCGGGATCGATGAGGACGCGGCCCTGGCTCTTCTCCTGCAAGAGGCAGTCGCTGGAGTTCTGAGGGGTGAGGACGGTGGCGAAGCGGACGATGTAGGGCTGGGTTGGGTGCTTTCGGTTGATGCGCTGCAGGGTGTATTTCATGCAGGCTGTTTGATTGAGAGAGACGACGGCGAGCGCGCCTTCGAATGCGCCACTGAGCAAGGCTGGGCCTTGGAGGTGTTGTGAGGTTGGTGGCTTGCCGTTGACCAAGCGAATTTCACGGGACTCTAGCAGGGTGGTTGGGTGGTCGGGTATGGATACGCGCTTGAGACGGAAGATGGAGTCGGTGATGGTGTTTTGTTCGCGCTCGCCGGGTTCTGCGTGGGATGAGACGACGTGCTCGTCGCAGAAAAGACTTGGGACGCGGGAGTCGTAGCGGTTCAGGTTCTCGTCCACTCGCTGGAGGATTTCTCCTAGTGTGGGCGCTTTGGTTTGTTGTGCGCTCAGCGGGGAGGAAAGCCCGAGAGATAGGAGAAGCGAAGCGGCGGTGAAGGAGGTTCTGGTGATCGATGACGTCATGATCGTGGGGTTCGCAGTTCTTCGTTCTCCTTCATCCTATAGAGTGTTGGCGGGAGCTGAAGATCTACTCCCTGGACTTTGAAGTTGGTGTTGAGGAGAGAGATGAACCGTCGAGACTTTGCTGCTGGTTCTTTGGCCGCTGCTGCGGGTGCGGTCTTGTATGGACGGTCGGCCGGTGCGGATGTGCCGCGTGGTGTGGTGCAGGCGGAACAGATTCCGGGTGCGGTGCCTGATGAGGTGATTAAGGCGGCGCGGTTTCCTGAGGGGTTTCTTTGGGGGACTGCTACGGCTTCGTATCAGAATGAGGGCGCGTGGAATGAGGATGGGAAGGGCGAATCGATCTGGGACAAGTTTACGCATACGCCGGGCAAGGTGCGGGGTGGTGTGACGGGGGATGTTGCTTGCGATGAGTACCATCGGTATGCGCAGGATATTGCGTTGGCGAAGAGTCTGAATCAGAAGAGTCAGCGGTTTTCTATTTCGTGGCCGCGGATTCAGCCTACGGGTGTGGGCGCGCCGAATATGAAGGGGATCGATCACTATAGCCGGTTTGTGGATGCGTTGCTGGAGGCGG
>JBAVDD010000361.1:0-44683 GCA_049587035.1 Acidobacteriaceae bacterium
AGACTGGGCGGCATGGCGGGGATGTGGGGGTATGTGCGGGGCGGGATGGGGATGGTCTCGTTCTATCTGTGCGACGCTGCGCGAGAGGCTGGAGCGGTGGTGGCCACGGGCGTGCCGGTGGCTAGGATTGTGCCCGGGGAGGGCGTCGTGCTGGAGGGCGGCGAGCGGATTCATGCTGCGATTGTGGTGTCGAATGCAGACCCGCGGCGGACGCTGACGATGCTGCAGGACAATGCCGATGATGCGTGGAAGGCGCAGGTGGAGCGGGTCCCGATGAAGGGCTGCACGGTGAAACTGAACGTCTTGATGCGGGAGTTGCCAAACTTTGTGGCGCGACCGGGGACGGATGCACCGCATCACTACGGACAAATTAACGCACCGCTAACGCATGAGGAGTGGAAGGCGGGCTATGCCGCGGCGCAACGGGGCGAACTGCCAGAGCACTTATGGTGTGAGCTCTACTTTCAAAGCGTGCATGATGCAACAGTGGCGCCGGCCGGGGTGCAGACGATGTCTGTGTTCGCGCAGTATGTTCCTTACAGCTTTGCGGAAGGCACGTGGGAGGAGCGGCGCGATGAGGTCAAGCGGGTGGCGATCAAGTCGTTGGGGCGGTTCTGCTCAAACATGGACAGCTCCGTGATTGAGGCGCAGGTGCTGGGGCCGCCGGACATTGAAGAGAAGGTGGGGCTGACGGGTGGGCACATCTTCCAGGGCGAGTGTTTGCCGCCGTACATGTGGTCGAAGAGGCTTACGGCGCGGACACCGATGCAGGGGATTTACCTGTGTGGCGCATGCACGCATCCGGGGGGAAGCGTGATTGGGATAAATGGCCGCAACGCTGCGATGACGGTTCTGCGGGATGCGCGGTCGGCGTGAAGAATCGCTGCGTGCGTTAGAGATTTTGCAGACGCGCGGCCCAGACGCTGGTTGGACGAGCGGCATAATTGCTAGAGGGTTCGAGCGCAGCGAGCTGTGCTGCGAAGTTGCCTACCGTCGAACACTCGGTTCCGGCGCGAAGAACTTCGAGACCGGTTGCTTCCGCGGTGAGACGGTTGAGCACTTGGTTCTGGCTGCCGCCTCCCATGATGTAGAGATGTTGGAGCCGCTTGCCGGTGATGCTCGCTACGTTGCGGAGGACCTCGGCGTAGCGTGCGGCGAGACTGTGAAAGAGGAAGCATGCGAGCTGCGGTGCGCGTTGCGGCGATGGGTCGAGAAGCGGCAGGCCACGACGGCTAAGCTGCACGTTGATACGCTCCGGCATGTGGCCTGGGAGCAGAAGGTCGGGATCGTCAACATCAAGCGTGTAGCCTAGATCGGGTGCGGCGGCGGCGGATTCCACGAGGTCTTGAATGGTGAGCGCTTCCCTTCCCTCGTGCGCCAGGTGTTGGTTCCAGGCTTCGATGCATTGGCGCAGAAGCCACATGCCGTTCACGTTCTTGTGGAAACAGAAGGTGCCGTCTACACCGCGAAGGTTGCTGAAGTTCTCTGCGCGGGCTTGCGGTGTGTTGATCGGCGACGCGAGGACTGTGCCGACTAGCGACCAAGTACCGGAACTGATGTAGGCCCAGTCGTTGCCAGCATCGGGAATGGAGGCGATGGCGGATGCTGTGTCGTGACAGGCTGGCGCGATGAGGCGGGTGTTGGTGAAAGCGGGCAGCTCGGCGAGGGGGCCAGTGAGTGAACCGAGGTCGGTGCCGGGATCTACGAGCGAGGGTGCGCTTTCGAGTGGGGACTCCAGCGCTGCAAAAATCTGCGGCGACCATTGGCCTTCGAGGTCGAGCATCTGCGTGTGGCTTGCGTTGGTGCGCTCGGACACGGGGCGGCCACCGAGCCGATAGAGGATGTACTCGGGCAGGTTGATCCAGCGGAGCGCGCGAAGTTCGGGGCTATCGGCGAAGACCTGGTAGACGGTGTTGATGCGCTGGAGTTGAACGCCGGTGATGTCGCGCATGGTTTCAGCGGTGATGCGCTTGTGAAGCGCTGGCTCGGCGGCGATCGTGCGTTCGTCTCGATAACAGAAAGGGTTGGCGATGGCTTGGCCCTGGGCGTCGAGGCGGACGTAATCTACAGCCCAGCCATCGATCGCGATAGAGCGAATGCCTTCGGAGGCGAGGTTGGCGGAGTCGCGCAAGCCGCGACCGAGCTCGCTGAGGATAAGGTCGATGTCCCAATGGAGGCCGTCGACGCGCTCGATCGCCTGGTTGGGGAAGCGGTGGACGAGTTGGATGCTGGGGCAGCCGTGCTGCCAGCGCAGGAGCGAGACGCGGCAGCTCTCGGCGCCGAGGTCGATGGCGACAAGGGCGCGTTGGTCCTTGAGAGTGGGAGTCGGACGCCCCTCACGAGCGGCGGCAGCGAGGGGTTCCTTCTTCATCGCAGATACGCCTCGGTGAGGCCGCCGTCCACGGGGATGAGGTGGCCGGTGGTGACGGGCGCTTTGGGGCCGCCGATGAAGAGGATCGCTTCGGCGCAGTCTTTGGGGTCGATGGGCACGTGGGTCAGTGTGCGCTTGGCGTAGAAGGCTGCGAGGAGATTACGCAGCTCGTCGTCGGTGGCAGTTTCTTCGAAGGGGATGTCGTACTTGGTGAGCGAGGCCTTTACGCGGTCGCGCGGGAACATGGTGGAGCCTTTGACGACGGTGGCAGGGCTGATGCCGTTGACGCGCAGGAGTGGCGCGTAGGTGACCGCGAGTTCGCGGACCAGGTGGCTGAGAGCCGCCTTGGAGACGTCGTAGGCTTCGGTGCCGCGCTTGGGCACGACTGCGTTCGCCGAGCTGGTGAGGACGACGCTGCCACGCAGCCCTTGGTCCGTGAAGATGCGCGATGCCTCGTCGGTGAGGAGATAGTTTGCTGTGACGTTGACTTCGAGCGTGACAGCCCATTGTGCGTCGGAGATGACACCATCGGGCGAGGAGGGGAAGAGTGCAGCAGTATTGATGAGGAGATCGATGCCACCGAAGGCGACGACGGTTGCGGCGAGTGCGGCCTTGATGGCGTCGCGCTTGCGGATGTCGATGGCGACGGCGACGACGCACTCTTTGCCTGCGATCGCGCGAGCCTCGTCTGCGACCTGCTGGGCTGCTGCGAGCGAGAGGTCGGCTACGACGATGTGCGCACCGCGCCCGGCGGCTAGAAGGACGGTTTCGCGACCGATGCCGCTGCCTCCGCCGACGATGAGAGCGATCTGGCGGCTGAGTTCCTTCTCGGGAGGTTGGCGACGAATCTTTGCTTCTTCGAGCTTCCAGTACTCGATGCGAAACGCCTCGCTCGGCGGGAGTGCGACGTAGTTCTGGTAGACAGAGAACTGGTCGGCGGACGCGGCGGGGCCGGCCTGCGGGATGTCTGTGCAGGTGATGCCTGCGCCGAGGGAGCCCGCGCCCTGCATCACGCCGATGGCGTTGATATAGAACTCGCCGGTGATGCGGGACTCGGGTTTATTCTTGCCGAAGCTGAACATTCCGACGCCAGGGATGAGGACGACGGTGGGGCTGGCGTCGCGGACGGCTGGCGAGTCCCTGAGGGCTTGTTTCTTGTAGTACTCGGCGTACTCGGCGCGGTAGGTTTCGAGTGCGGATTCGATCAGCTCTTTGAGTTCGGCTGGATCGCTGGCGGGGTTCCACTTGATGAACATGGGACGGATCTTGGTGCGGATGAAGTGATCCGGGCAGCTGGTGCCTAGGTGCGCGAGCTTCTCAGCGCTCGCCGAGTTGACGAAGTTCAACACCTGTTCGGAGCCGGTGTAGCTGCCGATCCAACGCTGCTTGCGCGAGACGGCGCCGCGCAGATAGGGCATGATTGCGGCTGCGATTTCGGCACGGTCCTTACGTGATTCGACGGCGACTCCGCCGAAGCGCTTGTGGGTTGGAGTGGACGCGTGGCGCTCGATGAACTGGCCAAGCTGGTCGATGATGGTGATGGTGTTGAGGTAGCTTTCATGCTGCGTGTTGCCCCACGTAAACAGGCCGTGGCCGCCGAGGACGACGCCGTCACAGCCTGGAGTTTGCTCGACGATCTTCTTGAGCATCATGCCGAGCTCGAAGCCCGGGCGCTGCCAGGGGAGCCATGCGAGCTTGTGGCCGAACTCCCTGTTGAACTCCTCCATCTTGATCTTGCCATTGGCGGAGGCGGCGAGGGCGATGCCCCAGTCGGGATGCAGATGGTCTACGTGAGGGAATGGGAGGAAGCCGTGCAGCGGCGTGTCGATGGATGCGGCGACAGGGTTGTTGCCGAAGGTGCAGAGCGGGTACATGTCGACCATCTCATCTTCGAGCTCGACACCGCGATAGGCCGATTCCAGCGCCATGAGCTTGTCGAGATAGAGGGTGGCAAAGCCGGAGCGCTTGATACTGCCGAGGTCGCCGCCGCTTCCCTTCACCCAGAGAATCTGTTTGGTCTTGCCGTCGAGGGGATCGGCCTGGTCGAGCTTGGAGCTGGTGTTGCCGCCGCCGAAGTTGGTGATGCGCAGATCGGAGCCCAGCAGGTTGGATCGATATCTCAGCAGCTCTGGCCCATCGAGCTTTTCTGCAACCGATTCATCCCAACGATCCTCGAGAAAGCGGAGGCCTCCATGCACTGTCATCTCGATTCCTAACCTTTCAAGTGAACCATCTACGACTATTTTATCAAGTAAATACCAATACAACAACTATTTCCTATCTGAATTTTGACAACAAACCAGCTTCTAAGCTGGTTCGGATCGATCGCGGGAGCGACGGCGAGATGGCAGCAGAAGCTAGCTGGAAAGAAGTGAAGCACGCGTCACCATCTTGTGGGTGACATAGTTGTAGGGCGGCACCATATGACCGCGCAAGAGGGACAGACCGAGATGAATGAGGCTGGGGCCGTAGGAGTTGGTTTCGTGCGAGACGGATCCGATGAGCGGTGATTTGTCTCGCTGCATCTCTGCCATAGCCTCGGCGATGCAGTCCTGGCCAACGATGGCAACGTGCTTTTCGCGGTTGTGTTCGCGTATCGCGTCGACGGCACCGAGGGCGCTGGAGTCCGTGGCGGCGGCAATGAGGATGTGCTTGTCCTTGGGGTGACGATCGAGGAAATCGGAGATGAGTTTTTTGCTCTTGTCGCGCAGACCGCGGCCGTCGATGCGTACGAAGAGTTCGACGGGAAGCTCGGGGCGGACTTTGCGCACGCCTTCGAAGGCTCCGGTGATTCTGCTCTGCACCAGTTGGCCGGCTTCGGGGAGGTCGAGGCCGATGACCCAGTCAACCTTCCCGCCCCAGTGTGTGACGGCGTGCTTGACCAGCTCCTCGCCGGCTTCGAGGCCCAGTCGGTAGTTGTCGACGCCAAAGTAGGTAGCGTGCGGGTGAGGGATATCGATGGCAATGAGCGGAATGCCGGCGCCAGCGATCTTGTCGCCGATAACCGGAGCGACTTCGTGCTCGACCTGAAACTCGATGACCAGGTCAACCTTGTTCTTGATGAACTCTTCGGCGTTGCGGACCGCGGTGGCGCCGTCGTAGCAGTTGTCCAGGATGACCAGGTCAACGCCGACGGCGGTGGCCGCGGCCTTGAGGCTTTCGGTGACCTCGACAGAGAAGGGCATCTCCGCGCTTTGGCCGCCGAAGCCGAAGCGGAGTTTCTTGGGGCCGGTGACGTGACGGTAGGTGCCGTCCGAGGCCTGCGCCAGGTAGCCGCGATGGACGAAGGTCTTGAGCACTCGGTAGACGGTGGTCTTCGATATGCGGGTCTTGCGATGAATGGCCTCGAGGGTCATCGGCTCATTCTCTGCTTGAAGAAGCTCGAGGATGTCGAGGGACTTCGACAGGACGGGGATGAGATAGAGCCTCTTGGTTGTCTTGCGCGCTGCCATGTTCACCTGCCTGGATCGAACTTGAGCTGCACCATTATCTGATACTTCCGCGGCATTTCCCTAATGAATTTTGGAGATGAAACCAGGGCTTCACGATTATGCGTAACTGGCGACAGCGCCCTTGTTCTTTGCGGCGCGCTGTTGCGCGATCTTCTCGATGTAGCCACATTCTGCGAGCGCCTTGAGGGGGTCTTCGGGGAGGCCGCGGGCTCGGCGCCACTCGCGAACGAGTGGCCGTACATCCTGCCAGAAGGCGTCGCGGAGGCACTCCTCTGCTTCGACCAGCGAGCAGCTCTGCTGGAGCGTGGAGAGACGCTCGCGGTCGATGAGGGCGGCCTTCGCGTAGAGCTCCTGCGCGCTGGTGACGGTCTGAATCATCGCTTCCATCTTGCCCTTGAGGTTGTGGCTCTGGTCGATCATGAAGGCGATGCCGGAGCGCTCTTCGGGCGTGGCGCTGAGGATCTCGTGGAAGATGCGGAAGACCTGGTAGGGGTCGATGGAGCCCAGTGTGAGGTCGTCGTCGGCGTACTTGCGATCGTTGAAGTGAAAGCCGCCGAGAGCTCCAAGGTGGAGGAGCCAGGCTACGATCTGCTCGATGTTGGTTCCCTGGTAGTGATGGCCGGTGTCAACGAGGACTTTGGCCTTGGGACCGGCGCGGCGGGCAAGCTCGAGAGCCATGCCCCAGTCGGCGATGTCGGTGTGATAGAAGAAGGGCTCGAAGGGCTTGTACTCGACGAGCATGCGCTGGTCCGCGCCCAGGGCTGCATGCGTGGCGCCAAGAACTTCTTCCATCCAGCCGATGCGGTTGCGAATGCTTTGAGTGCCGGGATAGTTCGAACCGTCAGCGATCCAGAGGGAGACGTCGCGAGAGTGCAGTTCGCGTCCGATCTCAACAGAGTCGAGCAGGTGCGAGAGAGCCAGCTTCCGGATCTCGGAATCAGGGTTGGCGATGGAGCCGAACTTGTAGTCCTGGTCCTGGAAGAGATTGGGATTGATGGAGCCGGCCTTGACGCCGTACTTCTTCTCCAGCACCTGGATGGCTGGCACGTCGGCTTTGCCGCTGGGGAGGTCCCACAGAACATGCAGTGCAACAGTGGGGCTGGCGCCGGTGAGAGCATTCACCTGGCCTGCGTCGGCGAACTTCTCCTCGACCGTCGTCGCGGCGGCATCTTGCACGAACTTGCCGAAGCGGGTACCTGTGTTCGAGAAGCCCCAGGAAGGTAGTTCAATGCGGAATTCATCCAGCGCGCTCCACACTTTGTCTGAGTTGTTATCAAGGTGTTGCGGCATTTGGGTGATCCTCCGGGAAGAAATACGGATACAAATGAGAAATATACTCTCTATTGAAACTTCCGAGCAAAGCTTCTATGAATTTTTTCTTCCTGCGTGGGGGCGAAGGTCGTTTGCGAACAAGGTACAAATTCAATAGAGAGGATATTTCCAAATGATAACCGGGTCGGGTACGATGGTACGCATTCGGGAAGAGCAGTCACCATCCTATAGCGAATGAGGGCACGTGGGAGCGAATCCGTTTATTGGTGTGATCTATCACTGGATCGGCGGGTTCGCGTCCGCCACAAACTTCATTCCGTTCCGCGGGATCAAGCGGTGGTCGTGGGAGATCTACTGGCTCATCCAGGGGTTTGCGGCTTGGATCATTGCGCCGGTAGTGCTTGCCTACATCTTCGTTCCAAATCTTTCCTACATACTGCACGCAGCGCCGAAGTCGAGCATCTTCTATTCCCTGCTTTGGGGTGCGCTGTGGGGCGTGGGTGGACTCACCTTCGGGCTTGCGATTCGGTACCTTGGGATCGCGCTGGGGTATGCGATCGCGCTGGGGCTTTGCACGGCGTTTGGGACGCTGATTCCACCAATTTATGACGGGTCGATCCATGGCGTGATGCATTCGACCTCGGGGCAGATTATTCTTGCCGGCGTTGCGCTATGCCTGGTGGCGGTGGCAGTGAATGGTTTGGCTGGGCTCTCAAAGGAGCGCGAGGTTACGCCAGAAGAGAAGGCCGAGGCTGGGGAGTTGGACTTCTCGTTTGGCAAGGGCATCGCGGTGGCGATCTTTGCCGGGATCATGAGCTCTTTTTTTGCGTTCGGCCTGAAGGCAGGCGCTCCGATTGGCGACATCGCGAAGACGCAATTACTGGCGCATCACGACTTGGATCTCTGGCAGAACCTGCCCATTCTGATCGTCGTTCTGTGGGGCGGATTTTTCACGAACTTTATCTGGTCAGTGATTCTGATCGCCAAGAATCGCTCGGTGCGCCAGTTCATCGGAGCGCCGGGGGTGAACCCGATGCGCGCTGGGACGGTGAGCGGAGAGACGCTGACCGAGTTCGATCCAACGGACACGGCACAGTTTCGGCGCCTGACCTCGCGCACGCTGATCGCGAACTACTTGTTTGCCGGACTCGCGGGCGTGATCTGGTATTTCCAGTTCTTCTTCTATTCCATGGGGCAGACGAAGATGGGCAAGTACGACTTCTCGAGTTGGGCGCTGCACATGGCGTCGATCATCATCTTTGCGACGCTGTGGGGGCTAGCGCTGCGGGAGTGGCGCGGAACGAGCCGCCGCACCAAGCTGCTGGTGGCGGCGGGGCTCTTCCTTCTGGTTGGGTCGACCATCGTGATCGGTTATGGGAACTACATGAAGGTCCAGGAGACAGCGGCTGCGATGCACGCGGCGTTGCGCTAGACGTTATGGTTTGGCGGGCGTGACGGAGAGTCACCAAGGCGGCTCAACACAGCGACGATTCCTGATCAGTCGCCCTTCTCCTCGGCAACCGGCGCTGGGCTAAAATGAAATACTTCCTGCATTTCGCTCCACTTATCGCCAGGTTTCGTGTCGGGCATGGGAAGCTGCATGGGATCCATAATGCTCCACCAGCGCTGGGTATCCAGGCAGGCGGCCATCCTGGCCATGTCCTCCTCGTAGTTACTTCCGTTGTACTCAAAGTAGGAAAACAAGAGGCCATTGCGAAGGAAGATGCTGTAGTTGCTGATGTTGCAGGCAGCGATGGTCGCGAGCACGGCAGGCCACACCTGCTGGTGGTAGCGAATGTAGGCAGCTTCATCCTGTGGATTGAGCTGAATAATCTTTGCGACACGCCGCAATCGACGTCCTCCTCTTGTACACAGCCGTTATCACCGTAAAGCATCTTTGTACGGAAACGACTGAATGATTCCTTCTCAGTTGCGACATCATCTATGGTTTTGCTGCATAGGGCTGGATCGTACGGCCCGCGGCAGAAAAATCTTTGGCTGCGGGGTCGCTGGACAGAGCTTTGAGGCCCGCGACCACGCTTTCTGCGTTGATGATGGCTCCGGCGGCGGTGGTGTGGGTATGGGGATCTCCGAAGAGCGGCTCCACGGCCTCTGGTCCCATCGTGTCATACTTCTCCGCGGTAATCTCGTTAAGGTCAATGAAGTCGGCGTGCTGCACGAGGGCAACGTCGTGCGTCCAGCCACCATAGGTGGAGGTGCCGCGAACGATCTTGCCGTCCTTCCAAATCTTGCGCGGAATGAGTGAACAGAGGATGGGCGTTGATCCCTTGCTCCTTGCACCTTTTACATACTGCGTCATGTACCAGCCAAAGGTATGTACCGTCTCATCGCGCTTCTGCACCGGGTTGTAGATGGTCTTCGTCTCGTCCCCGGTTCCAGGGATGGAAGCGCGCGCGCGCGATGGATCATCTATTGCGCCGCCATCATTGTGGCCAAACTGAATGAGCACGATATCGCCGGGCTTGAAGAGCTCAAGGGCCTGTGCCCAGTGGCCTTCAGTGATGTAGGTGCGGGAACTTCGGCCGCCGATAGCGAGGTTCACAATATTGACCTTGTCGGTGTTGAAGAACGGTGCGAGCTCGTCCCCCCAGCCCATCTGATTGTGTGCGCCGTCGCCGCGGCCGTTGCGCACGGTGGAGTCTCCGACCAGCCAGATGGTGGGGATTCCGGGCTTGCTATCCTTCGGCAGATTGAAGCGCATGGTCGCGCCCGGATCGGTGCTGACTGCTGCGGCTTGCTCCTCTCGAATGGCCATGCGCTTGACTTCGCTGGCCGCCAGCAGGTAGCCTCCGACGCCGTAATCGTAACTGGAGCTGGGGAGATAGTAGGCGGGCTCGGCGCCAGTTTGTTGAATGCAGCCGAGGCGGCCGTCCGCGTAGACATGATGGAGCATGCCTTGCCAACCACGTTCGATCACGGGACGGTATACCTTCGCGTCGAGGATGCCTTCGTTGACGCCCCATGCCATGGCGTAAATCATCAGCGAGGAGCCAGAAATCTCTGGCTCGGGGTAGTCCTTGGGATCAAGCATGGCAGAGGTCCAGAGCCCATCCTCGTGCTGCAGGCTCGCAACACTCGCCGACATCTCGCGAAGCTGTTCGATATAGAAGGGCCTTCTTGCATCGTCCTGGGGAAGGTATTCGAGCGTGCGGACGAGGCCGCCCATGACCCAGCCTTCGCCGCGCGACCAGAAGACCTTCTGCCCGTTGGGCTCGCGCTTGGTCTTGTAGGACTCGTCGCGCGCGTAGAGGTGTTCCTGCTGGTCCCAGAGCAGGTCGGAGGTCTGCTTCCATTGGGCGTCGAGGTAGTCAATATAGGCGCGGTCGCCAGTCGCGGCGTACATGCGAGACCACACGGGAGGCGCCATGAAGAGAGCATCGCACCACCACCAGGGGATCCGCGGATCGCCAGGCTTCAGTGTCTTGAGCTTCATCACAGCGTCGAGTTCAATCTTCGTCGACGCCATCATCGCTTGATCTCTTCGACCGTCCAGCAGATACAACTCAAGATAGGTCTGGGCCACGCTCTGGTCATCTGCATTTGGCAGGTGACTTTGCAACGACCAATCGAACTTCGTTGCCATGGCGGTCATGGCGTCACGATATCTAGGATCGCCGGTTGACTGCGAGGCAGCCATAAAGCCGGTGTATAGCGCGCCCGACGTCCAGATACGATCGAAGTACGGCTGTGATCGAGCAAGCTCCCAATCCGCCACCTTGCGCGTTGCCGCATCGATGGCCGACGGAGTGATCGCAGGTGAGAGATCGTTGGCCAGTGGGCCTGGGTCAGTGGGAGCGTCGCCGAAGTGGCGTGCGGTGTCCTTGTCGATACCAACCTGCTGCGACGGCGTGGGCGCGGGATACGTCTGACCATACAGCGCTCCCGAGGTCAGGGCGACGAGAGCCAGCACAAGCGTTCTTATGGAGCTACTTTGTCTCATGGATTCTTTTCCTTTGCAGGAGAGCTTTTGGGTGAAGACGCTGCTGTAGGAGACGCTGATGAGGACAAGCGCGATGCGATCCCCTTGATGTTGGAGTCATCCGAAAGCATGACTACGCTACCATCTTCCGTCTTCAGAGTGGTATTTGAGAACATCCAATTGTTCGCGTCGGCTATGTGTCCGGCGGTCTGCGCTTCGATCTGCAGGTGGTTGAAGGTGAAGTTGTCGAGCCGCTTCTGTGGGAAGGCACTGACCTCGAATGCTGTCTTCGCGCCCGTCGCATGAAGATTCCAGATATGGACGTCGTGAAAGGAGGCCCTTCCCTGCTGCTCTGGAACGGGCGTGGCGAGAACCTTCCAATACGACGGATAGGATGTCATGCCGACGGGGATGTGCGCGTAGCTATAACTTGGGTTCCAGTTCATTGTGATTCTCAAAACTACGGGAATATCGATGAGTGTGATGTCGTGGATGCGGATGTTCTGGGCCCAGCCGCCACGTGTGCGCGCGGACTTGAAGAGAATGCCAACTCCGACATGGGTCAAGCCGGTGAGGTTGTAGGCTTCGATGTTGCGGAAGCCTCCGGAGGTTTCGCTGCCGATGGTGACCACGGCTGCTCCGTCTCGCACGATGGTGTCGCGGATCACGACGTCTTCTGTGGGCCGATGGACGCGGAGGCCGTCGGCATCGCGGCCCGCTTTGAGGCAGAGCGCGTCGTCGTTGACGGAGATGTCGGCGTGCTCGACGAGGATGTGGCGCGAGGAGTCGATATCGACGCCGTCTGTGGAGGGGCCTCGTCCACCTACGTTGTTGCGAATGGTGATTCCATCCACCGTCACGTTGGACGAGAAGCAGATGTGCACCGTCCAGAAGCCTGAGCGCGTGAGATGCAGGCCGCCGCCTAGACGCACATGATCGGACTTGTAGACCTGGATCAGGCGGGGACGCTGGTCGTCGTAGTCGGCGGCCCAGCGGACACCGCGCGAATCGTACTTCTTGCGCAGCGCCCAGTAGCTCTCCCAGAACACCTTACCGTCGCCGTCGATCGTACCTTCGCCTTCGATGGTTGCGTGCGACTGCTGGTAGACGTTGATGAGCGCCGCGGGCCACGACATCTCTATGCCGGCGATTCGGGTTGGCTTCACGGGATAGTCGGCGAGATGCTGCGAGCCGATCAGAGTGACATCCTTGCCGATCTGCAGCGTGACGCTGTTCTTAACGAAGAGCGAGCCGGTGAGATAAATTCCGGGAGCGAAGGTCACAGTGCCGCCTGACTTGGCGGCCGCATCGATTGCTGATTGAATCGCGATGGTGTCGAGAGATGTCCCGTTACCCTTGGCGCCGAAGTCTTTCACGTTGAAGGTTTCTGCGTGCGATGGGGACGCAAGAAGTGCGCTCGCGAGAAGTGCGAACGATAGAGCATGACGTACGATAGCGGTCTTCATGGTTGCTCCACCGTGACGAGGTGGATCGAACCCAGAAGGCCAGAGGAGACTGGCTTCACCTTGTCTAGATCCTGCATCTGGAAGCGGTCGCCGTATTTGGCGATGAGCGGCTTGTAGCTATGCGGCGGGAGCGCGGACCAGGCGTTCAGGGCCGTGTTGAAGACGCGAAACTCGATCAGATTCCTGCCCGGCTTGAGGTACTTCGTGACATCCAGAACGTAGGGAGGGTGCCAAAGAGCACCGGCGACCTCACCGTTGATCGCAACGATGGCAGCTGCGCGAATGGGTGGGTCGTAGTAGGCGTGCATGCCTGGGCCCGTGTGCGTGATGAACGGGTTGGGTGTTGCATTGGGGCTTACCGTCTCTTCCATGGGAGTAGAGTTCGGCATGCCTGGCAGCGGCTTTCCGCCGTCGACTTGCAGAAGGATGCGACCGTGCTTGGGAAGATCAACGCCGCTCACTTCCCGCTGGTAGACGACCTCGCCGGAATAGTGAAGCGTGGCAGGCGATGCTGTCCAGTCCGCGAGTTTTGGTTCGTTATATGTTTGGCCGGTGGATACGAAGCGCAGATGCCAATCGCTGCTCAGGTTTGCTAGCTCTTGAGTGGGCGACGCGGGGGGCTCGGTCACTTGGTCCAGCTTCTCGTTAGAGAAGATGAAGACGCGAGACTCGTAAGGAGCAAGGTGGATTGGTTGCGCTTTGGCAGACGCCGGACGAACTGTGGTGGAGTCGGGATCCCATTGATCTGCGAAGCGATACATCGTTGCGAAGTCTGCCATTGCCCGTATGGGTCGGTTGCTGGTGTTCACGACGAAGTAGACGTCAGCGAAGGCGAGATGGCGGCGAATGAAACCCAGTTGGCTTCTGGTCTCAGCGTCTGCATCGGTCAGATGCAAGTCGGGCGGCGCCGCTTCGTGCAATGCCGCGCCTAGATGCGACGCATCCTTCACCAAGCTGCCAAGCGTCGGATCAAACATGAGATGGCAGGCGGTGGGTTGGCCCGATTGCTTGCAGACTTCGGGAATCTTCAAAGGCCGACCCTCCGGTGAGAGGGAGGGGATTCTTCCGACAGCGATGACCTTGCCGCCGCGGGCCTCGAAGCTGGCGATCTCGTCGAGTGTCTGTGAGGAAATGCGATATGTGGGCGGCAGAACCAGGATCTGATGGTGGATGCCCACGCTCCGAATGGCTTCTGCATCGGTGAAGTCAACGTTGTAGCCGGCAGACAGGATGGCTGCGACGAGGTTCGCTGGCACCAGCATCTTCATCGTATCGGTCACGCTGACTTTGCCGGGAGAGAAACCCGCCCATGCGTCGTCGGTAGGAAGGAGGATCGAAACTTGATTGACAGGCTCGCCCTGGCGCAGCAAAAAGCTGAGACGCGTCAGGTACTTGGTGACGTAGGGCATGACCGGATGCCAGGGGTTGTGATCGTTCAGCGCCGCGGCCGCGTAGAGCGACCAGCCGGGCTCTCCTACCTGCGCCGGGGAGTACGGCCAGCCGTGGAAGACGAACTGGTTCTCTCCCATGATGAGGTCGATGTCCGCCTCGGCCTTCATGTCGAGCGGTATCGCACGAAAGACAGGCGAGTGCAACCACGTGAACGTTTCGCCGGATGTGATGTCGTGACCGAAGACGTGATTGGCGGAAGTTGCCCAGCGGAGTGTCGAGAATGAACGCCACTGCGGCCCTTCTCCTTCGGCAAGGCTGGCCAGGTTTTGACTGGCGAAGCTGACCGCTGGGGTGCCGTAGGTCTGCGAGCGGAAGCGGGTGTGATGAGCAACAGCCCACTCCGTCATCTGCGTGAGATAGTTCTGGTTCACCAACTCGGTAAGCGTCTTGCCATAGTCGTGGCGAATGGTATCGGCTTGAACCGACCCGCCGTGCAAGAGTTCAGCAAGATGCGGAATGAGATCGTAGCCGCGACGTTTGAGAAATTCAGCAGGAAGATCCGGAGTCCAATCCGCTCCGTATGCTTCGAGAGAGTCCGAGAAGATTGCGTAGGGAGGTGTGGGCCCGAAGGCTCCTACGAGCGGACTGCCCACGGACTTGAGATAATTGGCGACTGCCAGATGGCTGAAGGGATCGAGAACATAGCCCTCGGCTCCAACGGCCGCACGCTTGACTTGCTGACGCGTGTGACCGGCTATGAAAAAGAGAACCGTGCGCGTAAGGTTCGTCGGCTCGGCGTGAACTCTTCCCTGCTGCAACTTGAGTGGGTGCGCGGAGGTCGCGTCCCAGTGGCTTGGCGCGCCGTTCACAATCTGAACAGAAACGATGGAGTCGCCTGTGGCTAGGTGCGGCGCAGGCACCGTTTCGTCGCCGGGGCCGAGAAGAAGCTGCACTGTTCGCAGATGACCTGCGGCATCGTTGAGTGTGATGGACGGACCACCGTAAGGCCAACCGCTGCATAAAGTGACGTCGACGCGCAGGCCTAGTTTACGGGCCTCTGATTGCGCGTAAGCTACAGCCTCCAACATCCTGGGCGAAAGAAATGGAAGATTTTCGAGGCCCTGTGATGGATCGTTGAGCACCTGCGGGTAGACGAAGGCAAGCTCAACACCACCAATTCCGTCGGCCTTCATCTGCTGCAATTCGTGGAGAATCTCAGTCTTTTGAACAGCTACGCCAAACCACCACCAGCGAACCATTGGACGAGCATCGTCTGGGGGACGAACGAAGTCCTGATATAGCTGTGCGACGTCGTGTGCCTGGGGTACGGTGAGTTGCTGCGACCGTGTCTCGGAGAGCGAAAGCATGAGAACAAGAGCCGCGAGAATAATTTGCATCTTCGCCGGGCGGAATGTGCGCGCAGTAAACTCCCTCTTCGGCCGAGCCGCGCGCAGTTCCATGAGTGTGACGGATGGCGTTCTTGCGCACCACGAACTTCGTAAGCCCGGCTTCATGCGACAAACTCCTGCACTCATACTTCTCAGGCACCTGCAAACTCTACGCAGACGAGAAGGTAGTGTCAATAGGAAAATTGTTTCCAAATATTGATGCAATTCTGTATGATCGCATCCGTCACCCTGAATGAGGAGCTATTTCATGCATTGTCGCTCCAGAATTTTATTACTCAGTGGAATGTTCGTGCTTGGGTCTGGGGCTGCATTGGCTCAAACGGCGCGGCGCTTCGTCTGTGATGCAGGAAAGAACAATGGCCATGGGGTCGCTTTATCCACGACGTCTATTTATGACGAGGCGGGGAAAGCTTCCGATACGCTGCCCGCTTACGGCTTCGACCTCAACACAGCACCCGAGCAGATTACCGGGAGATCCTGCAGCAGCGACAAGCTATTCTTCTTTTCCGTCGCTGCCCACGATGGGAACTATCGCGTGACGCTCGTGCTGGGCGGACCCGACGCGTCCACGAACACAGTTAAAGCAGAGTCGCGCCGACTGTTTGTTGATCAGATGGCGGTTCCGGCCCGAGGCTCGCGTCGCATTGTGTTCAATGTGAATGTTCATACCCCGGAGATCGTTGCTGCGAAAGACGTACCGGATGCAGCCGGCCCCGTAGTGATGGTCCGCCTGAAGCCACGAGAGATTGGGGTCCTGGACTGGGACCATAAGCTTACGCTGGAGTTCAACGGCGACCACCCGAGCGTGCGGTCGATTTCAATCGAAGCCGTGGAGAATGTTCCGACGCTGTACATAGCGGGCGACTCCACGGTGGTGGACCAGACGAAGGAGCCCTGGGCGGCCTGGGGACAGATACTGCCGCTCTTCTTTGGTCCGAAGATATCGATTGCCAACGAAGCGGAGTCGGGCGAGACCATTCGCAGCTTCGTTAGCGAGCGTCGGCTGGAAAAGGTCATGTCAACCATCAAGCCGGGCGACTACCTTATGTTGCAATTCGGGCACAACGATCAGAAGCCGGGGAAAGGGTATGTGCCCGCGGCGACGGACTTCAAGACCTATCTGCTGCAATACATTCATGAGGTGCGCGCGCATGGAGCAACACCGATCCTGGTGACGCCGATGAATCGACGGAATTTCGATGCGAGCGGAAAGATCATACAGACGCTGGGTGAGTATCCGCAGGCGATGCGCGAGGTCGCGCAACAGCAACATGTCGCTCTCATTGACTTGAATGCCCTCAGCAAGACCCTGTTTGACGCGATGGGCGTGGATGGCACGCTGCACGCGTTCGTGCATTATCCCACCAACACGTTTCCAGACCAGTCGGAGGCGTTGGCGGATAATACGCACTTCAACGCCTATGGCGCGTACGAACTTGCCAGAACGATCGTTCAGAGCATCCAGGATCAGAAGTTGCCGCTGGCACGCTACCTGCGGCGGCCAGTTGCGCGCTTCGACCCCGCGCATCCCGATCCTTTCTCTGCGTGGACGTTGCCGCCAAGCCCTGCGTACACTGCGGAGAAACCGTACGAACGGTGAAGAAGCGGGAGCGAAAAAGACGGCCCTTACGGCTCTGACGGCGTTAGCGAGCCAGCCAGCCGCCGTCGACGTTGAGCAAAGCACCGGTGATGTAATCGGCGGCTGGAGACGCGAGAAAGACAGCGGTCGCAGCAATGTCTCCTGGCTTCCCCCAGCGGCCTGCCGGAATGCGTTCGAGGATTTGCCGGTTACGTGTTTCGTCGGCTCGCAACGCTGCTGTATTGTCTGTTTCGATATAGCCGGGTGCGATTGCGTTCACCTGGATTTGTTTGGACGCCCATTCGTTTGCGAAGGCTTTTGTAAGCTGCGCAACTCCACCCTTGGAGGCTGCGTATGCAGGGACTCGGATGCCGCCCTGGAAGGAGAGCAGCGATGCTATGTTGATGATCTTGCCGGGCGCGCCACGCGTAATCAGAGATCGGGCGACGAGCTGCGAGAGCTGGAAGACCGCGTTGAGGTTGACCTGGATCACCTTCTGCCAATCTTCGAATGGAAAATCAACCGCTTCATGCCGAAGGATGATGCCAGCGTTGTTCACCAGAATGTCGATGGGGCCGCAAGAGGCGGTGGCAGCGTCAAACAGTTGCTGGGCGCCATCTACCGAAGAGAGGTCTGCCGAACATGCGGTGGCCACTCCTCCGAATGCTCGGATCGACTGGGCGGTTGCTTCCGCCGGATGAGAGTTTCCGTGGCAGGCAACCGTGGCTCCTGCCTGGGCGAGTGCGATGGCGATCGAAAGACCGATACCGGAGGATGCGCCCGTGACAAGCGCAGTCTTCCCATCAAGTCGGAAGGAGTCGAGGACAGTCGGTGTGATGGTCATTGCCTCTCACGATAGCTCTTGTACACGGGCGGAGCAACTTAGGTTCGTGCTTTCACGTGATGGCTGATCAATCTGTCGTGCAGTTCTCATGAATCCGCGACGTGCGTTTTATGGCTCGTTGACGGAAGCTGTCACAGTGTCTTTACATTGCTATTCCGGCTGGCTCAGAATAGCGGGCAGACTCGGAAGAAGGAGAGAATTTCTTGAAGATCGCTTCGATTGCTGCATCCTGCCTGTTGATCGCCCTTCCCGCGACATGCCTCGCACACGGAACGTCGAGCATTCGCGGCGGTGGGGTGGAAGTCAGTTTTGACCGGAGCGGCGTCTACACCGTTGGCGACGCCCACATGAATCTGACGTTGACGGGCAAGCTGCCTGGGGCTGCGGAGACGGTTCGCTCCACCTCCGGAAGGGATGCGATGGGGACATATCGTCAGCTGGAGGCCAGCTACGAACAGGGTGAACGAGTTGCGGCGATCCGACTCTATTCCAATCGTGGCGCCGTTCTGTTTCTGGACATCCACAAGGAGAGTGGCGCTAACGCGGATTCTTTCCCCAGCTTTCAGTCGGTTCCGCAGTCATTGATGCGTTTCAGTTACCGCGTAGTCAACTTCTCGCCAATTGATTTTGGGAAGCTCGATTCGCAAGGCCCCTGGGTGTTCTTCGATCACGACCGAAACACGATGGTACTTTCGCCGGCGGACAACTTCCTGGTGTCGGAGATGGATACGTCCTCCGACGGCGCGATGCGCAGTGGGATCTCTCCTGCGATCACTTCCCTTCCTTCCGGCTTCACGCATCGCACGCTGCTGGTGTTCGGCAGCGGGGTTACAAAGACGCTGGACAGGTGGGGCAGCGCATTGCAGAGCATGAATCGCAAGCCGCCGGTCGCCAACGACGCCGATGTGGTGCTGAACCGCTTTGGTTATTGGACCGATAACGGCGCGAAGTATTACTACAAGTTCGATCCCGCGCTGGGATATGAGGGGACGCTGCTCGCGATTCGCGACCAGTTCAAGCAGCTCGGCGTGCCGCTGGGGTACCTGCAGTTGGACAGCTGGTGGTACCCGAAACAAAAGGGCAACAACGCCGGCGACGACAACGGGGCGCTTGAATACCGTGCCGACCCTACTATTTTCCCGGACGGGCTCGCAGGCTTCGATCAACGGCTGAAGCTGCCGCTGGTGACGCATGCACGCTGGATCTCGCAGTCCAGTCCGTATCGCAAAGAGTACAAGATGTCCGACAACGTCATCATCGATCCGCGCTACTGGAATGCAACAGCAAAGTATCTGCACGACGGCGGAGTGGTGGTATATGAGCAGGACTGGCTGAACAGGAACGCCCGGCCAGCGATCAACATCGACCAAGCTCATGCATACCTGGATGACATGGCGGACAGCATGGCGAAGCAGGACATTGGAATTCAATACTGCATGGCGCTGCCCGGATACTTCATGGCCAGCACGCGGTTTGGAGATCTGCGCACTATCCGCACCAGCGACGATCACTTCATGCCGGCGCGTTACGACACCTTTTTGTATACGTCGGAGCTCGCACACGCAGTGGGTCTCTGGCCGTGGGCAGATGTTTTCATGAGCTCCGAACTATCGAACCTGGTCGTTGCTACGCTCTCCGCCGGTCCGGTGGGCACGGGAGATTCGTTAGGCACAATCGATGCGGATAACCTGAAGCGTGCGGTGCGCGCGGATTCGGTGATTCTGAAGCCAGACACACCGTTGACTCCGATCGACGCAATGTATTTGGCAGATGCTTCGGGAGACTCGGGCGCGAAAGGACCGATGATTGCCATCACGCAGAGCAACTTTGGAAGCGTGGCGGAGACGTATGTCTTCTCGTATCCGAGGGTGGGCAACGGCGCTACGGACAACCATACCTCGCAGGTCCCGCTCAGCGAGCTTGGAATCTCGAAATCCGTATATGTGTGGAACTGGAAGTTGCAGAAGGGTAGCGTCATTCCCGCGGGGGGTAGCCTGGGACTGCAATATAGCGACGGCTGGGGCTATGAAGTCCTGGCGCCGATCAGCGAAGGCGGCATCGCTCTGCTCGGAGACGTCAGCAAGATCGTGCCGTTGGCGCGCAAGCGGTTCCCCTCCGTCAGCAGTACTGGCGCGCTGGAAGCTACGGTCTCCTTTGCGACCGGCGAGAGCTCCATCACGCTTACTGGATATGCGACGCATCGGCCACGGATAGCTGCCACCGAGGGGAAGGTTGGCGGGCAGCGCTACGACGATGCAACGCATCTATTTTCGTTCGAAGTTTCGCCGGGGACGGAGCAAATGGCAAAGGTGAGCCTCCGCTAGATTGGGCGGGCGTCAACCAAACTGGTGGGTGAAATGGTCGGGGCGGAGGGATTCGAACCCCCGACCCTCTGCTCCCAAAGCAGATGCGCTACCAGACTGCGCTACGCCCCGACTTCTTCATCATATCAACTCAGCGCCAGCCGGGCGCACCCAAAGAGTGCAGGAGAGATCCTCCCAGCCACAACAGCAGCAGGAACGGCAACATCGCAAGGGCCAGCAGGCAGAGGCCAAGCAAGCCCATGAAGAGCCAGTCTCGACCGGTGTCTCGTCGAGGTGCTGCGAGCGTGCGCTCAAGCAGGTGATAGTTTCTGCGGTTGGCGCGCCAGCCGATGTCGAAGAGGTTTCCCAGGATTGGGACCAGCCCCACAACGATTTCGATCGCCAGGTTGGCGACCATGCGCGCAATGGTGATGAGGGGAACGCCGCGAAAGTAGGCGGCCAGAACGATGATGCAGCTGGCAAGACCACCGAGGATGTCGCCGATGCCGGGAATAAAACCAACGATGCCGTCGAGTCCAAAACGAATGTTCGTGCCGGGAACCCTGAACCAGGTGTCGAGCAGGCGCGAGAGCAGGTCGAGGTTCTCATCGCGAAAGGCTCCGCCGCCGCCTCCGAAGCGTGGATGAACGCTGGATGGGCCGCTTCGATCCGTGCGCGGGGGCAGAATCTCCGGATCGTTTGTCTTGGCTGTCATTCGGTACGCTCCTCTTCGCTTCTGCTTCGTTGGATGCTACAATCAAGAACGATACGGCGGCTATAGTTCAGTGGCAGAACGCCGCTCTGTGGCAGCGGATGTCGTGGGTTCGACCCCCACTAGCCGCCCCAATCCTTCAGCAATCGCTTCCCCCGCTCGACGTGCGCTGGTGCGCGCGATACTCCCGAAGGCACTGCGAGAATTAGCTTGCCGCGCACTCAGAAAGCCATCGCCGCCTCTCCCTCGCTGGCATCCTCTCCGGCATCCTCAACGGGCAATCTCTTTGTTGGGACTTCGGGCTGGGCCTATCCCACATGGAAACCGGGATTCTATCCAAAAGATGTGCCTTCGCGCGCCTTTCTGCAGTTCTATGCGAGTCAGCTGACTTCAGTCGAGGTCAACTATACCTTTCGGACACTGCCCTCCGCGGCGCAACTACAGGGCTGGCTCGATGCTACTCCGCCCGGCTTCCGGTTCAGCTTCAAAGCTCCGCAACGCATCACCCATTTTCAGCGCCTGCGCGATAGCCAGTCCGCCGTGGCAGAGTTTGTCAGTGCAGTCGATGCCGCGCGGGCTGCGTCAAAACTTGGACCGCTGCTGTTTCAACTGCCGCCGAACTTTGCCTCTGACGTGGACCGCCTGAAGGCGTTTCTCAGCGATCCAACATTCGAGGCCAATCCACATCTCCAGCTCGCCTTTGAGTTTCGCCATCCGAGCTGGTTCACAGAAGCCACCTATGAGGTGCTCCGCCGGTATCATTGCGCCCTTTGCGTCGCAGAGGGCGATGAACTGGCGACTCCGGATGTGACGACAACGAGCTTCCGATGCTATCGCTTGCGACGCAGCGGAGGCTACAAACCGGCCGAGCTGAAGGCGTTCGCCAAACGCTTCCGCGAACTCGCGCAGCAGGGCGACGTCTACGCATATTTCAAGCACGAGGATGAGCCTACGGGAGCGTTGAACGCGGCGGCCGTTCTGCACGGAGCAGTGAAAACAGGCCCCGGAGGCGCCGCATGAGTTCGACTACACTCCCCGGCACCGAACTCAATCCTGGACTTGATTGGCCCTCTGAGTATCCGCGCTTCCGACCGCGCCGCTGGATGGTCAACGGACACCTGCAGACGATCCTGGGCAACTTTCTACCGCGACGCGATTCCCTTCCCGCCCCGGTTCAACAGCTGGTAGAAGTTTCTCCGGCCCACGGCTCGCAGATCGCGAGCCAGGTGCTCTGCGAGTGCCATTGGCAGCCAATAAGCCAGCGTGCAACGAGCCCGACGGCCATCCTTCTACACGGTCTGGAAGGCTCGTCGCATTCGCAATATGTGATCGGCAATGCCAACAAGCTTTGGCTGGCCGGCTGCAATGTCGTTCGCATGAACATGCGCAACTGCGGGCCGGGCAAGGACAGTGACAAGCTGCGCCGAACACCGACGCTCTATCATTCGGGGCTCTCCCAGGACGTCGATCGCGTGATGCAGTTCTTCATCGAGGCGGAAGATCTGCAGTCAATCGCGCTGATTGGCTACTCCATGGGTGGCAACCTGGTGCTGAAGCTGGCAGGCGACCTTGGAGAGTCGGCCCCACCGCAACTGCGGTCCGTGGTCGGTGTTTCGCCGGCGGTCGACCTTGCCGCATCCGCAGACGCGCTCCATGAGCCTCAGAACCGAATCTACGAGCGCAAGTTCGTTCGTGCGATGGTGAAGCGCTTTCGCCAGAAGGCAGGAATCTTTCCGCGCGCATACGATCCTCAACGGGCTGCGCACATCACGTCGCTGCGTGAGTTCGATGAGCGGATCACCGCGCTCTACTGCGGCTTTCGATCTGCGGATGACTACTACTACCGCGTTGCGGCTGCGCGCGTTCTGCCGGCGATCCGCATCCCTGCGCTCATCGTGCACGCGCTCGACGACCCCTTCGTCAGGCTCACCGCTGAGACGCGCGCGGCGATCATCACGAACCCTCACATTACCTTCCTCGAGACAGAGCATGGGGGGCATTGCGCCTTTCTGGCTTCCCCGGATCGCGAGAAGAACAACGAAGGTTATAACGATGGTTACTGGGCTGAACACACGGCCTTGCGCTTCGTTCTCGCCCACGCCTGACGTATCCTATACGTTGATGCTCTCTGAATGGACCGCCGAGTGTTCTCTTGATGCGCCTACGCTGGTCGTTCCTTGGACATCCGAGGGAAGCGAGAACCCCACCGATTCCGCGGCAGGCGGTCACTTCGTCGACCTCCGCGCGAACCCCTACGACATTGCGGAGATCCACGAAGCGGAGCATAACCCCACGCTGGCCCGCGCCCTGCGTTCCTTGAATGCCTCGCGCTCACCGTTCCTTACGGCGAAGTGTGACACCTGGCTGCTCTCCTCAACCGAGCAAGCGGAGACGCTTGATGGGCTTCGGATGGAGTTGATGCTTCCGTACGAGGACGCTGTGTGCGGGTTTGCAAGCTACATTGATCTACTGTGGCGCGAACGCTCAGTCTTCGCCTCCGCCCACCAGCAGCAGGACCGTCTCGACCGCATTGTGCGCAGAGCCCAACGCCTGCCGCATCCGGAAGCCGCGTTGGAGTGCGTGCTGCGGCCCGCATTTCTGGACCTCAATGGACCACTGGAAGGGTTTGCTGTCACGTTCTATCTAACCGCACTTGGCCCTGATGCGGAGATCGCCCGGCGGCGCTGGGAGTTAGCGATGGATGACATCGTGACGTTGCTGCGCAGCAAAGAGCTTGAAGCTGCGCGTGGCTCCGCTACAATCGATTCAGTGGCTGCCTATCCCTTGCGTGTTCGCCATCTGGGGTAGACGTCGAGGGAAGGTGCGCCGAGTCCCTGACACTTGCAGTATCGGGGCGAGTAGCTCAATTGGATAGAGCACGGACCTTCTAAGTCCGGGGTTACAGGTTCGATCCCTGTCTCGCCCACCAACCACACCTAAGAGTAGATGGTGATAATCGATCTGCTGGTTCTCTTTAGGCTCTTCGACCGCTAAGGTTCCAGAGAATAAGGCAGCGCGAACCGGCCAATCTGGATCACACTACGCTCCTCTGGCGGCCATATCTTCACCGGGACGATCGGCAACGGCTGGTTGATCGGATGCGCTGTCACGGTGCCGCGGGGCACACCCGTCTCCGCTTCGTACACGTGAACCAGAAGACCGTCCGTCGCTCGTGTCCATCCAATCGCGTAAGTGCCTGGCTGCAGCGTAATGTCTTCGCCAATCCGAATGGGAGCCTGCGCCAGAAGGTAGTAGTAGTACTTCCCGTTTGCCGCATAGCCTGCCGTAATCAACACGACTGCCGCTACCACCCGTCCATGCGAGTCGATAACTCCGGTAGCCGTCGGCATCTCTGTCTCAATATGCTCCTTTTCAACTTGGGCCCGAGCAGGAAGAACAGCCGCCAACTCGGCGGGAGTTGCCGCATGCCAGTCTCGCTTCCCCGGTACGCCCTTACCTTGCGCCACCATCGATACAGGCAGCACACAAACGAGCGCAAACAACGCGACGATCTTGCACGAGACTCTCATCGGTGACTCACCAACCCACGCTGGATCGCAACCGTGGCGGCATGCGTCCGGTCCGCAACCCCGAGCTTTCCGAGCATGCTGTTGATATGCGTCTTGACCGTCGCCTCAGAGATGGAAAGATCGGCCGAGATCTCCTTGTTTGCCCGCCCCGCTACGATTCTCTCCAGAACGCTCAACTCTCGCGCCGTCAGTTCCTGGCCACTGAGCCGCTCTGCCAGCTTCTCCGCCACCGGCGCCGGAATATGCAGCTTGCCATTGTGTACCGCGTGGATGGTCGTCAGCAGTTCTTCGAGCGGCATGCCCTTCAGCAGATAGGCGCGCGCTCCAGCCTGCAGTGCGCGATAGATGTCTTCATCTCCATCGAATGTCGTTAGCACGATGAAGCGGGCCTGCGGAAACTCTGCGCGGATTCGCTTGATCGTCTCCGCCCCGCCCAGCTTCGGCATCTGCAGATCCATCAGCGTGACATCCGGCTGTACTTTGCGGAACTCCTCGATGGCTTCCAAACCATCTCCGACCGAACCCACCACCTCGAGATCATCTGCTGTTGTGAGCAGTGCCGCAAGGCCCTGCCGCACAACCTGATGATCCTCCACCAACATGATGCGAATTTTCTCTGCCATTGTTACCTCACGCTCTGCGCTATGGGCACTCGCAAGGTCACCTTGGTTCCTTGCCCAGGCTCACTTGCAACTTCAAGCGTTCCATCGATCGCAGCGGCCCGCTCCTTCATTCCCAGAAGTCCGTAGTGCCCAGTCTTCCCGGATGCCTCGTTCAAAACGAACCCAACACCGTTATCTACGATCGTGAGCATCAGCATATCACTCGAGTAATGCAGCTCAACGGTGGTCTCGGTGGAGTGAGCGTGATACAACGCGTTTGTGAGTGCCTCCTGGGCAATGCGCAGCAACTCCCTCTCGACCCGCGGATCCACCGACCGATAGGCTCCGCCAATATGCAATCGCGGCTTGAGGTCACTGAACGTGTCGAGCTGCACAACCTTCGTCAGCCTCGTTGGCAACGTATCGTGCGAGCGGCTCGCGCGCAGCTCCCAGATGCTCTTCCGCGCCTCTTCCAGCCCATCGGTCACCAGTTGCCGTGTGCGTCTCACCTGATCCAGCGCGACGTCCACCTTGCCGCGATGGAGATGTTGCGCAATCAGATCGAGTTGCAACGAGGCGCCCACAAAATCCTGCGTCAGGGTGTCATGAATCTCTCGCGCCATGCGATTCCGCTCCGCCAGCACAGCATCGAACTCTCCCTGCAGTCTGCGCAGTCGCAACAAGTACATCCCCGCCAGCAACGCCAGCAGGATCAGCACACACAGCAGAACAAACCACCACTTGCGATAGATCGGTGGAATGATGCGAAAGCGAAGCTCTGCCCCCGTCCGATTCCAGACTCCATCGTTATTCATGGCCTGGACGCGAAACACATAGGCCCCCGGCGTGAGATTCGTATAGGTCGCCGAGCGTCGGTTCCCTGCCTCGGTCCATCCTTTATCAAAACCCTGCAACTGGAACCGGTAGCGCACCTCTGACGGAGCCGTAAAGCTCAATCCTGCATACTCCATCGTGAATCGGGCGTGGCCGAAGGGTATCTTGATCGGCGCTGAACCGAGGGGCTCGGTGATGTCATCGACGGAGAATCGCTGCAGCACGACGGGCGGCTCAACGGTGTTTACGGGAAGGTGCTCCGCGTCCACGATCGCAACCCCTCCGCGCGTAGGAAACCAGATCTCCCCCCAACTGGTCAGCCATCCAACCGAGGGCTCTCCTGCAACCACCTCGTCATTCGGCAGCCCATCCGCGAGACCATACTTCGCCGTGGCCCCTCGCGGCAGCGCGCACTGCGCAACTCCTGCGCAGCCCAACAGCGTCTTCCAGGACATGCGCCGTATCCCGCGATCCATGCGGAACCAGCCAAACCCTAGTCGGTCCGCCGTGACCCCCTCGATGTTTCCGTCGCGGCCCATCCCGGAAGGAAACCCTCCCACACGCACAAACTTTCGGCCTTCGAGCAGACTCAGACTACCGTCGTTGCCTGCGACCCACAGATGCCCGTCGCTATCCTGCGCCATGGTCGTGGTGATCTTCGCACCGAGTCCATCCTTCGCGGTAAACGTGCGAATCTGTCCGTTGGGTTGCACCACCGAAAGCCCACCAGACGTGGCCGCCCAGAGCTCTCCCGACCGCAGCAGCAACGCTCCAATCAAGTCTCCGCCCAGTCCATCCATGCTCGTAAGCGTCTTGATTTTAAGCGGCGTTTGAGCTCCTGCAAGATGTGCGAGCCCTTGCCGAGTACCCACCCACACCGAACCGTCACTCTCAACCGCCAGTGAGCGCACATCGTCGTCCGGAAGCCCATCAGCCGAAGTAAGCCGCCGAACAGCACCGTTCGCACCGATGTAATTCAAGCCATCGGGCGTTCCCACCCAAAGCCCCCCGTCCGCTGACGGCGCAAGGCAGAGGACCACGGCGCTCGTGAGCGCACGCACGGGAACCGGTTCGTCCATCACACCATTCCGCACACGTCGCAACCCATCGTCGCGAGTGCCAATCCAAACATCGCCGCCCTTGGTCTGCGCTACGCTGGTCACAGCCTGGTCCGCGAGCGCCGGTTCGCTGCGGAATGCCAACCGCCGCAGCACATGCAGCCCCGAGGTCTCTGTCCCAATCCAGTGGTTGCCCTCCCGGTCTTCAAAGATCGAGAGCACCGAGTTTCCGCTGAGCAGCGTCACGGGCACAGGCGTTGCAGCGTCGGGCTTCAGATAAAGCAGTCCGTTGTTCATCCCCACCCATGCCGCCCCTTCATTGTCCACCGATACGGCCTGGATACGCCCGATTGGCAGTTCATGGCCAACGCGCCACTGCCGTTCACCCTGAGATACCGTCGTAGCCGAGAATCTCCACGATGCATGCTCTTGCACCGCAACCAACCCTGCCGCGTCGTTCGCAACCTCCGTCGGCGCGCCCGAAAGTGCGTGGAAGCTTCCTTTCCCCCACGCTGCCCAACCGTCAGCGGTATCGACCACGACAGAACCATCGGCCAACACTTGCACGGCTTCAATCGCAGAGGAAGCAAGACCGTCAGCAGTTCCGTACCGTCGAAACTGCCCACCCTGCAGCCGCAGAAGGCCATCTTCCGTTCCCACCCACAGGCCATCGCGGTTCACAGCAAGACAGCAAAGATCGTCGCTGGTGAAGGCCGGGTCACTGCCCCGATCGAAAACCCGAAACGTAATCCCATCAAAACGAGCCAGCCCACCTTCTGTCGCGATCCAAAGATACCCATCGGGAGTCTGCGCAATGCTGTGCACGCTGCTCTGCGGCAATCCTTCTTCCGTCGACCAGGCCTGCTGGCTCAGGTAACGCAGATTCTGCGCCGTGCACGGAGAACACGCATGCGCAACCCACAAAGCGCAGGCCAGCAGACAAACCAGGCGCGCGCGTAGATGGAGCAAATCGGTCAGCATTCGTTCCTTCCAGCATGCTGCCCGGCCACGCGTTTGTCCACATGAAGGCCATTTGTTGTGCACGATCAAACGGCTCTACTGCGGCAGATGCTGCAGGTTCGCCTGGGCCTGCGCATGGTTCGGGGCCAGCCGCAGGGCGTGCAAAAAGTCCTGACGCGCCTCGGCCGTATCGCCCTGGCGCGCCTGCATCACCCCCAGATTGTTCCACCCGTCCGGGTCGTTCGGAGCCAGTCGCAACGCCTCGCGTTGCTGGTCAATCCCCATGGAGAGATGCCCGTTGCCCGCAAGCACCTGTGAGAGCAGCGCGTGAATGCTGGCGTCGTTTGGCGAGAGCTTGATCGCCTCAAGCAGCTGCGCCGTTGCGTCGTCGAAAAATCCTGACTGCGCGTACGCCCCTGCCAGTTGCACTCGTGCGTCAACATCCTTTGGTCGCACTCCAACCGCCAGGCTGAGCTGGTCCACCGCCGTCTGGAAGTCGCCTGCCTGGGACGCCAGCAGACCGAGGTTATACAGCGCCGTGAAGTTCGCTGCGTCTAGCGCAAGTGCGCGCTTGAACTCCGCACCAGCGGCATCAGCCTGCCCCTCAGCCACCAGCGCGACCCCCAGCCCGCTGTGGACGCCCGCATCCGCAGGACAATGATCGAGCATATACCGCAGCTGTGACTCCGCTTCGTGAGCCTGGTCGTGCTTCAGTTCGAGTTGTGCGAGATCAAAGCGCGCATCACAGGCATTCGCTTGGGCCGCGATCGCCGTCTCATACTCACGGATTGCCTGCTGCCAGTCGCCCGAGGTTTCGTACGTCGCGCCAAGCGCAGTGAGCGTGCGTGCGTCGTTAGGATGCTGCGCTGCTTGCTGTTCATACACTGCGGCCGCAGCCTTGTAATGGCCCAGCGCTGTCTCGGCCGAAGCAAGGTCGTAGAGCGCAATCGAGTCGTTGGGTTCCTTCGTAAGGCGCTGACGCATCCACGCCTCTTCCAGCAACAACCGCGGATCAGGCGATCCCGCAGGGACGTTGATAGGCAGCACCTGCAGCCAGAGGTGCGCCATCTCGTCGACGGAGCGATTTCCCGCCCTCACGCGAATCGGCGGATCGTTCGGGTTGTGCTCGTTCGCGGTGGAGTTGTCGTACACATAGCGCATATGCAACACCGTGCCCTTGGGCAGAACAATTGGCTCGGTGTAGCGATAGACAGACTGGCGATCGATGTCCCAGCTCGGGATCAGAATCAGCCACTTCTTCTGTTGATCCGGTAGCGTCGCCCACGCCTCAAGTCGCCGTCCAAGATAGTGTGCATGGGGATACACACCAAGGACCTTCACATCCACCGGCAACTTCAGTGAATCTTCGACAACAAAGTTGGCATCCCCCGGCGGTATATCGAGCGCGCTGTCATGCTCCAATTGCAGCAGCATCGGATGCTCGGTCGGCGGAGTGTCGGTGAAGTAGAGACCCACCTGCGCGGCAATCACTTCGGGCTTCCCAGACGGCTTCAGATGAACATTGAGAATAAGGTCATTCCCGGGATCAAGCCTCCATGGCATCGACGCGGGCTCAACAAGAAATGGCGTGTCCGGCTTCCAGAATAGGAAGCTGCTGTCAGGATCAAACATGTTGCCCGAATCCACGGATAACTCCATGCCCGGTATCCCGTCCTGCCATGTGTCCGGGTGGTCTCGCCGATAGGACGCCGTGCGATCGATGAGCACGTTCGCATGATGCACAATCGACGGCACACTCGGACGAATCTCCATCGCGCGGATGTAGTGCGTCTGCTTTAGTGGGTACGGCAGAATGAAGTTTCGGAAGACGTCCGTACCACCGGCGGCCAGGTTATAAGGACGCTTCGTCATAAGCACCAGGTCCGGCTGCCCATGCTGCCATGTCTGGTTGTACTGTGGCACCGCTGGCGCCTCTGCCGGATTGCCTTCGAGCATGCCGGTCTTCTCCCACCGCGCGATCAGTTCGATCTCATGGTCGGTGAGTCCGCGCTGGTCCTGGAAGGAAACGTAGCCCACCGCATGGGGATCACGCACTGGCAGCCAGGGTGGCATGTAATGCGACTGTGTAACCTGGATCATCTGCGGGCCCCAACGCCGGCCATCCCTGTAATTGAGTAGGCTGAATGGCCCTCCTCCGCCAGGATGATGACACGTGCTGCAGTTGGCGTAGACGATCGGAGCAATGTCATGCGACCACGTCACCGCTGCCTCACCCGGACCCGCCGTCCCTGCGGCAGTCTTGACATCGCCGGGGCCATGCCTTTGCTGCCCCTGAACATGCGGCGCCTGAACATGCTGCGCCTGAACACCTTCCCTCCCACAAACCGCGACGCAGATCACCAAAGCCGCGAGGATCAACTCGCGCCGTCGAGACTGAAGCAGGCGGAATGCGTTGCTAAGAATGATCGACCAGGACTTCATAGATTCAACGGCATGATCGCACAGCCAACCGGATCACCTCCCGGCGGCGGTACCGGGCGATGCGCCAACGCAGCTTGGATTGCCACTTCAAGGTCATGATGCATGGCGTGCGGTCGTTCATGCCCGAAGGAAAGGTACCGGTCGTCAATCCGCCCGTGGTACACCTCCCGCAAACCATCGCCCTCCCGAACGAAAACCGCAGCCTCCGGCGTAGCAACCACATGGGCTCGCCTCACCAGGGATTGATCCCGGTCCAAGACCGTGCTTGTGGTAATTGCGAACTGCTGATCGTGAGCACTTACCACCGCCGCCGTATCCTCCGGATTCGGATACACGAACCAGAAGTGGACACCCTCCGCAGCAAACTCCTTCTGCAGGCGCTGGATCTCCGGCACGTACCTGTTGGAAACTGAGCAGTCCGTTGCAGCAAAGTAGAGCACCACCACCCGTGCAGCCTGATCTGCCATCGGATCAACTGCCTGTCCCTTCAAATCGACTGGAGCCGAACCACCCATCCCGGTCAACAAGGCCAGGCCCATCAAGAACAAACTCCCCGAACGTATCGGCAAAGAAAACAAGTCGACCACCTCAATATCGTATGACGATACAGAAGATCCAGCCTCGCCCGCGCAGACTTCACCCGTAAATCCGGTTCAAGCCGTCGAGAACCAGCCAGTAAAAACGACCAATCCTAGCATTTTCATGTCTATTTTGGCCATAGAGGATGACATGTCATTTTGCGTGCTTTTTCTGAAGAATCGCAATGACATTTACATCCCAGCAATCGTATACTTGCGCATCCAAACGTCGCTGGATGGTCAGACAAGCCATGGTGTCCGCTCCCCCGCACCTCAACGTAGCCATTGGAGAACTGCTCTGGGATCTCCTTCCAACGGGCGCTCGCCTTGGGGGCACCACCACCAACTACGCAATCCTCAGTGCGCGGCTGGGCGAACACTCGGCCCTGGTGAGTTGCGTGGGGGACGACGAGCTTGGCCATGAAGCCATGGAGCGTCTGTGCCTGCTCGCCGTGGATCCGCTCACGGACGTCTACGCGCAGACCCGCTTCGATCTCGCCAACGTACAGGTGTCGAGCAATCTGCCCACGGGCACGGTCGCTGTAACGCTGGACGACGAGGGAAGGCCGCACTACGAGATTGTTACCCCCGCAGCATGGGATGCCATTGCACTCTCCGCCGGGCTGCTCCAGACGGCCGGCACCGCATCCGTAATCTGCTTCGGAACGCTGGCGCAGCGCAGCCCCATCTCGCGCGAAACCATCCGTGGATTTCTTGCCGCAGCTCGCCCAGGCTGTGCGCGCGTCTGCGACCTCAACCTCCGCAAGCCGTTCTGCAACGCCGAGGTCTTGCGTTGGAGCCTTGCCCATGCAGACATAATCAAGGTCAGCGACGAGGAACTCCCTGAGGTCGGCCGGCTGCTGGGCGAAGCCACGCTCGCCGCTGGCCTTCCCTATGCGGACGGCATCGAGCTGACCAGCGCAGCCGTGAACGCAGCCGAGGCGTTGCTGCAGCTCGCAACCCAATGCCGCCTGGTGGCCATCACGCTTGGCCCCCACGGCAGCTTGCTCGTCAACCGCTCCGGCATGCATCGTCACCAGGGGTACAAAGTGAAGGTGGTCGATACGATCGGCGCAGGGGACGCGTTCACCGCGGGCATGGTACATGCCTACATGCGCCAGGCATCTCTACCCCAGATCAATGACGTCGCCAACCGTTGCGGAAGCTACGTAGCAAGCCAGCCCGGAGCCACACCCAAGCTCCCAGAGGCGCTGCTTGCATCCATTCGCGACACACTCAGCCTCACCCGCTAGAAGACCGTGGACTCGTCCTCTGGATTCGCCCGCCCACTGGACGCGCGAACGATCAACTCAAATCGCACCAGGACATCTTTCACCGGTAGGTCCGGTGACTCCACGCGTTGCAGCATCGTCGCCATCGCCACAGCCCCCATCTCGGTGCAGTTCTGCCGCACCGTCGTGAGTGGCGTGGGAAGGAACCTGGCGTAGCGAACATCGTCCACACCTGCCATCTTGATGTCGGCGGGAATCTTCACGCCGAGCGAAACCAACGTTTGCATCAGCCGCGCCGCAGTCACATCGTTGGCGCACACAATAGCGTCAGGCTTCACGCGCCCCAGCATCTCTTCCACAAAATGCGGGTCTTCAAAGTCCCCCGTCACAACCGTTCCGTGCTCTCCATCCTGTAGCGAGTGCAGCGCCTCGCGATAGCCGGCAGCACGTGCACCGACTGTCGAAGCCGATTCGCCGCGCATCGCAAACACAATCCGCCTCGCTCCCGTCTGCAGCAGGTGGCGCGTCAGCACGTAGCCCGCGCGGTGGTTATCTATCCCTACCAGATCGAAGTTGGAGCGGTCCGGGTAAGGCTCAAAGCATCGGTCCAGCAACACAAGTGGAATTCCAGCTCGCTCCAGCATCCCGGCGATCCTTCGATTCGCCTCGTCCTTGCCCCTGGCATACTCCGACGGCGCAAAGAATACGCCCGCCACGCGCTGTGAAATGTACTGCTGGCAAAGCTCTTCCATCGCTCGTATGGCGTCACCCTTGTCGCCGGTGGAGTGTCCCCAGGTAAGAGAGTGCAGCTTCGCTGCCGGGGACCGCATGATCCCCTGGCAGATCTGCTCAAAGATCTCCGTGGTCCCCAAATCGGGGATCAACAAACCAAATTGAAGAGAGTCTGGTCGCGCGGGAGACTCGACATAGGTGCCGGATCCGGGCCGCCGCTTCACCAGGTGATCGCGCTGCAGCCCTTGCACCGCCTTGGCAACCGTGATCCGGGATGCGTCAAATCGTTCACACAAAAGCGCTTCACTAGGCAGCCTGTCACCGGGCTTGTACGCCCCTGACTGGATCTCCGACAGAAGCTCCTGGTAGATCGCGCGGTGTCGCGGAATTCCAGGCGACACCACATTCGCCACCTCGTCAGAGGCCTTCTTCGATGAATGGTGCGCGGAAGATTTTCTCAGGGAGGTCATTCTGTCTTAGCAATAAGGTTGCTTTGTCATGATGGATGGTACCTGAGGAAATCGCATTCCACAATATTCTTTTTTTTCAGCTGTTTACGAGCCCAACGAACAAGAAAATGACTTCCAGGACGCCATCTCCACCAAATGGTTGATCCGTGAGCCGATTTTTCAAGATACCTTGGAGAACGCCATTAATTAATGCCCATCCTTGAAGTACGATGGCCGCAGTTCGCTGTCCAAAACCCAAAGGATCGGCCGAATCTGCGCGAACTCGGAAAGGTACCCCTGGGCACCAACATGTCATCTTCATCTGCCGCTGCTCGCCACCTCGCCTGCTCTGCCATCGCTTTCGCTCTTTTGCTTTGCACGCTGCCCCTGCGCGCGCAATCCTCCCCGCTCGAATCCCAGAAGGAAAGGCCGCAGGAAGGAGCGCAGCCTGCCGCACATGGTGGCTCCAGCACCGAGGGCGTATTTGCGCCTGTTAAGGATTCCAACCACCTGCCCATCACCGAGGGCGGCATCGTAAAGACCGGCCCCATCATCTTCCGGGACATTGCCGCCAAGGCTGGCCTGACCAAATGGCACCACGTGATGGGCACACCTGCAAAGCGTTACATCCTCGAGAGCATCGGCTCCGGCGTCGGCTTACTGGACTACGACAATGACGGATGGCTGGATATCTATCTCGTCAATGGCAGCACGCAGGCCGCGCTCGACGGCAAGGCCCTCCCACCTCATGCAGCGCTGTTCCACAACAATCACGACGGCACCTTCACCGATGTCACCGAGAAAGCTGGCGTCGGAAACGACCGTTGGGGATTTGGCGTAGCCATCGGAGACTACGACAACGATGGATGGCCCGACATCTATGTATCCAACTTTGGCAAGAATCGGCTCTATCACAACAATCATGACGGTACCTTCACCGATGTCGCAGAAAAGGCGGGCGTCGCGCTGGGTAACTGGTCCACCGGCGCCACGTGGGGTGACTACGACGGAGATGGCAGACTCGACCTCTTCGTCCCGGGCTACGTTCACTACAACCTGAAGTCGCAGATGACCGATACCGATGGACTTCCACTCTCCTTCTGCAGCTACCGCGGCGTTCGCACGTACTGCGGCCCGCGCGGTCTGCCCGGTGAGAGCGACCATCTCTTCCACAACAACGGGGACGGCACATTCACCGACGTCAGCGTGAAGGCGGGCGTGAGCGACAAGCCCGGCTACTACGGCCTCTCCTCCGTCTTCGTTGATGTAAACAACGATGGCAAAGTGGATCTTCTCGTCGCCGACGACTCAACTCCGAACTACCTGTACATCAACAACGGCGACGGCACATTTTCGGATCAAAGCTACGCCTCCGGTTACGCCCTGAATGCGCAAGGTCGTGAGACCGCCTCCATGGGTATTGCCGTCGGAGACTACCGCAACAACGGCCAGGTAGACATCTTCAACACCAACTTCTCCGACGACTACAAGGTCCTCTACAGAAACGATGGCGACGCCAACTTCACCGACGTCAGCGACCAGATGCACATCGCCGACATGACCATTCCCTTCCTCGGCTGGGGCACCGCATTCCTCGACTACGATAACGATGGCTGGAAGGACCTTCTCGAAGTAGACGGCCACGTCTACCGCAACGCCGATACGAACAACTGGGGAACCAGCTGGGCAGAACGGCCGCTCTTGTTTCACAACATCGACGGCAAGCAACTGGAACCCGTTCCCGCCGTCGAAGGCACCGGCCTTGCCGAAGTCATGCCCTCTCGCGGCCTCGCCGTTGGTGACCTGTTCAACGATGGCCGTATGGACGCGGTAGTAAATAACATGGACTCCGCCCCCGCCCTCTTGCTCGATGTGGATAATAATCATAACCACTGGGTCGCCTTCAAACTCATTGGAGGCCCTAAGAGTCCGCGCGACGCCATCGGCGCCACTCTCTACCTCACCGCCAACGGCATGCGCCAGCGCGACGACATCTTCTCGGGCGGAAGCTTTGCCTCCACCTCCGACATGCGGCCGCACTTCGGTTTGGGCTCTGCAACCAAAGTCGATTCGCTCGTAGTCCATTGGCCCAGCGGCAACGTCGAGCAGTTTGACGTTCCACAGATCGATCGCTTCGTGACCATCAAGGAAGGACAGGGCAAACCGGTATCCAAGGAAGAGCAGGACAAAACGGCCCCAAAGCCTTGATCTCTCCGAATACACTTCGGCCTGCACCTTTTGATGGAGATCAACCTCTACCGTTTGATCAGCAGACAATGGCTAGCCGCATACTATAGCCTCGAACAGACTTTCGCAGCAACGCAACGCAGTTTTCCAACACAGTTTTGAGGATTGGCAATGTTGTCTCGCGTGTTCTCCCACAAGCAATCGACACTCGCCTTCGCCAGCGCGATTGCCCTCACAATTTTGGTATCAATCCCAGCCTGCGCTCAAGCCACCGCCGACTCCAAAGCCGCGCCCGACGCGCGTACCAGCTACAACCAGAAAATCGCCGCCCACTACGTCGATCGCTTCCGCGCCGGTCATCCGTTTCTTCCCTCGGACATGACCACCGACAACGGCGAATTCATCAACCCCAAAAGCTTTCTCAGCGCGGAATACTGCGAACACTGCCACCAGGCCTCGTACGCGCAATGGCGTCAGTCCGCCCACTCAAACTCTGTTCGTCCACCCTGGTACATCTACAACGTCAACCTCCTCAATAACGGGAAAGGCCTCAGCTTTTCTCGCCACTGCGAGGGCTGCCACAATCCGGTAGCGCTCTCCGCGGGCGCTCTTACCGATGGCGGTCCTCTCTCGCGGCCCTACGACGGTGACGGAATCACCTGCATGGTCTGCCACTCCATCCAGTCCGTCAGTAAGTACGGCACCGGAGGCTACGTGCTCGCTGAGCCCGCCGTCATGGTCGACGCGAACGGCAAGCCGATCCACGGGCCTGTACCCGATGCCGAAATCCTCGCCCACCTGGACCGCCACGACGCCGCGGTAATGAAGCCGTTCTATAAGACAGCGGTGTTTTGTGCTGCCTGCCACAAGGCCAATCTTCCTGGGATGCTGAATGGCTACAAATGGCAGCGCGCCTTTGCGGTCTATGACGAGTGGCAGAACTCCTCATTCTCCCAGCAGTCGCCGCTTCCCTTTTACAAGAAGCCCGTGGTCTCAACCTGCCAGACCTGCCACATGCCGGCAGAGCAGCTAACCTCGCTCCCCGACTCCGGGGCGAAGGATGGCAAGCTCGAGTCGCATCGCTGGCCCGGCGGAAACTCCCTGATCCCGGCGTACTACCACTTTGATGAGCAGATGAAGAAGGTGAAAGAGCTCCTGCAGAACGATGCGGTCAACATCGACATCTTCGCCATCGAGCCTGAAGTTCCCACCGCCAATCAACAGAAACTGATTGCGCCCCTTGGATCAGAACCCTTCACGCTCAATGCAGGTCAGCGGATTACGGTCTCCGTGGTGCTTCAGAACAAAGGAATCGGCCACTCACTCGTGCCCGAGCAGCGGGATTTCTATCAAGCCTGGGTCGCCTTCACCGTCAAGGACGCGAAGGGCAAGGTTCTCGCCCGCAGCGGCTTCATCGAGCCGAACGATGCACTCGACCCCGCCGCGCACAGCTTCACCAATCGCCTGATCAACAAGGAAGGCAAGCTGAACGATCTCCACCAGGTCTGGGATAGCCGCGTCGTAGCCTTCAACAACACCATTCAGTCAGGCCGCTCGCAATTGGTGCGCTACGCCTTCACCATGCCGCGCGCTGGCGGACCGGTTAGCGTCACCGCAGCCGTACTCTATCGCCGCTTCGATCAGCACTTTATTGACGCCGTCATGAGCCCGCCCAAGGGCAAGCACTATCCAGAGCCTGTCATTGAGGTGGCCAGCACCACCCGCACCTTCAACGCAGGATCGAATGAGGCAACCAAGCCTCTTCAGTTTCAGAATCCGGACTGGATGCGCTGGAACAACTACGGCATTGGTCTGCTCGATGCCCAGCAGTATGCAGCCAGCATGAACGCATTCGCGCGTGTCGCAACGATGCGCCCCGACTATGCGGACGCCCCCACTAACATCGGAATTGTCCTCATCTCCTGGGAGAAGTACAACGACGCCGTCCCCTATCTGGAGAAGTCTCTTACCCTCGCAAAGGACAACGCCCGCGCCCTCTACTATCTCGCCCTCGTACTGCGCAATCAGGGCAAAGTAGACGAAGCCATTGCTGACCTTCAAAAAGTCGCAGCGCAGTTTCCCGAGTCGCGCGATGCGCACCGAGAGCTTGGATTCTCCTTCTACCAGGAACACAAGTACGAACTCGCACGCGCGCAATATGAACTCGTGCAGACCATCGACCCCGATGACCTCTCCGCCCACTACAACCTCGCGATTCTCTATCGCCGTCTCGGCATGAAAGAGAAGGCCACCGTAGAGGCCGCTGCATTTGCCGACGAGAAGAACGATCCAACAGCAAGCACCTTTGCTCTCGAATATCTGCGTTTACACCCTGATGTCGCGCAGGAAAGTATCCCCTGGCATGTGCATGATCTCGACGAGCACGGCGCCGACGAGCGTCACCCAACCACTCCCACGGTCGCGGCCACGCCCTCTTCTGGACAAAGCGCCTCCAATTCTCCTACCCTGAAATAGGTTTATTTGATGCGATCGTTTGTACAGTCGGCAGTGGTTTGCAGCATGATGGCGTGTGTCTTGGTAGGTGTGGCGATCCTTCTGCCGCAAACGCCGGTATCAGCAAGCTCCAAGGCCACGCAGCGCGGCGCGGAGTTGTTCGCCGAGCGCGGTTGCGCGCACTGTCATGGAACCGACGGCATCGGTGGGAAGCATGGTCCCGACCTGCAGTTGGTCCGAAAGCGTATGAACAAGGCGCAGATGCGGCTGCAGATTCACGATGGCGGAATGACAATGCCTGCTTACGGAAGCACCCTGACGTCGCCACAGATTGAGGACCTGATCGCCTACCTCCGCACCAAACGCAAGGTCATCGTCGCCTCGCCGCAACCCCACACCGATGCCATGAACACGACGCAGCCCAACGCCAACTAGTGCAACGGTTTTCCCTTCCCCTCCACCACGCCCACAAAGTGATCTACGCCGTCACACGAAAACTGCTCCGACTCTCCATGAGGCCAGCGGACATCGATGCTGACGATCTTCGTCTCGCCACCAAGACCAAAATGAAGACGCAGATCGCTGCTGCTGTCATAGCTTGATCCACTGCGAACTTCGTCCACCCACGCGCGTTTGGTTCCATGCACCGTGACCCGCGCTCCAATGGCCGACCGGTTGGAGATGGTTCCCGTTAGCTTGATCCCCAGCCAGTGGTTGCTGTTCTTAGCCTCGTTGACCAGCAGCAGAGGAAAATCACTCAGGTTGTTCACCACGGCCTCAAGCCGGCCATCGTTCCAAAGATCTGCAATCGCCAGCCCCCGCCCGGAGTATGGCACCGTCAGGCCCGGTCCCGAACTCTTGGACACATCCTTGAACTTGCCATTCCCCTGATTCCAGTAAAGGAAGCGAGGCTCCTTGTAAGTCGCTCCCAGATGAGCTGAATCGACCTGGGGATACACATGCCCATTCGCTACCAACAGGTCGGGAAACCCGTCGTTATCGACATCCGCGAACATCGTCCCCCAACCAAGCTCCTCCGTGTTTCTTCCGAGCCCCGCTGCAAAGGTATCGTCGGTGAACGTTCCGTCACCGTTCGCGTGGTACAGCGTCGATGTGTCATCCGAGAAGTTTGTCTTGAAGATGTCCAGGCGCCCATCGCCGTCGTAGTCGCCGGCAGTCGAACCCATACCCGCCTGCTCGCGCCCATCTTCGTTGTAGGCCACGCCCGCATCCTCGGCAACGTCCGTAAAGGTGCCGTTGCGATTGTTGCGATACAGAATCGCCGGCGTTGAGTCGCACGCAACATAAATATCTGGCCATCCATCATCGTTATAGTCCAGTGTCGTCACCGAGAAGCAGTAGTGCCCCGGCGTCTTTTGAATCCCACTCGCGGCACTCACATCGCGAAACTTTCCGTTGCCTTCGTTGTGATACAGAATGTTGGTCGTGAACGGAAGTCCGCGCGGACCGCACATCACCGGCGTTCCCTTCCAAGTGCAATCCGCTTCCGAGCCCGGCTCGGGAGGATTGGACGCATCGAAGTGAACGTAATTCGCCACCATCAGATCGAGCTTGCCATCGCGATCGTAATCGACGAACGCGCAACCCGTTCCCCATTCCTTCCCTGTACCCGCCACGCCGGCCTCTTCCGCCACCTCGCGAAAAGTGCCATTCCCCTGGTTGTGATAGAGCCGGTTCTTCCCATAGCCGGTGACATAGAGGTCCGTGTATCCATCGTTGTCGTAATCCCCGACGCAGGCTCCCTGTCCCCAGCCCATCGAGGCCAGCCCAGCCTTCTCCGTCACGTCGGTAAACGTCCCATCGTGATTGTTATGAAATAAATGGTCGGTCGGCACAGGGTCCCCCGAGTGCCTCTCCGACGGAAGTACAGTCCCGTTCACCAGGAAGATATCCGGCCAGCCATCATTGTCGTAGTCGAGAATCGCAACCCCTGAGCCCGTCGTCTCGATGATGTACTTCTTCACATTAGGATCGCCATTTACATCGCGCACAAGGATGCCGGCTTTAGCCGCAACATTAACGAACCACGCAGGAGTAGGGTGTTCCGCACTCGCAGGATATGGAGACACGTGTCCTGCGGGCTTCTGCGCCAGCACCCCAGCGGACGAAGCCATCACAAGTGCGAAAACAATCCCAGCAGAACGCAATCTCACTCCCCTGACTTCGCAGGCGCGGTTCGAGCCGGCGCACCCATGGCAATCGTCTTCACAATCCGACCACCCTCTTCAATAATGTAGAGGTGATTGGCCGCCAGGTCATGCAGAACGTCCTTCACACCTGATGGCCACGCGATCTCAACCATATCCGCCTTCACCGCCTGGTCGAGTCCGAAGTGAAGCCGCAGATCGTTTTGCGAGTAGTAACTTCCCCCGCTCCGCACCTCGTCAATCTGCCGCATCGGCTGTTTGCACACACCGGATACCGCCTGTGGCGCCGTCGTCGCCGTAACCGTAATGCGCGATCCGATGCCCGTTCGATTGCTCTTCTTTCCGATGAGCCGGATCTTGATCCAGTTGCGCGAAATCGTCGTATCGCAACGCAGCAGCTGCGGCAGAGCGTTCACACAGTTCACCGCGATGTCCATATCTCCATCGTTGTCGTAGTCGCCAATCGCGCATCCTCGCGCCGGCACTGCGGCGCTCATTCCAGAACCTGCTCTGCTCGTCACATCTTCAAACTGGCCATTCCTCAAATTGCGATACACATATTTATGCTCGGCATAAGGCGCATCCAGGTGCGATCCATCCACCTCCGGATACACGTGCCCATTGGAGATGAAGATGTCCAACCATCCATCATTGTCCAGGTCAACGAACGCCACACCCCAACCCAGGTAACGCGTGTTGATGCCGATACCGGAAAGATACGTGTGGTCCTCGAAGTTTCCATCCCCCAGGTTCTCGTAGAGCGAGTCCGTGTCTCCCGCGAAGTTGGTCTTCACGATATCCAGCATTCCATCACGATTGAAGTCCCCGACTGCAACTCCCATGCCAGCCTGCGGCTTTCCATCCGGCGAGTACGCAACGCCGTCTTCAATCGCCACATCCTTGAACGTCCCGTTCTTTTGATTCTGGTAAAGCGTCGCTGCAGTTGAGTCGTTCGCAACATAGATATCCGGCCATCCATCGTTGTCCAGGTCCGCCACCACCACGCTCAGCCCATATGTGCCGATGGTATCCCACATACCTGCCTTCTCCGACACGTCGGTAAACGTACCATCCCCATTGTTGTGATACAGGATGTTCTTCCCGCCCTCCAAACCCGGAGGCCCACAAGCCACCTGGATTCCCTTGTACGAGCAGCCAGCGGCTTCAGGCAACGGAGCCGTCTTAATATCGAAGTCAATATAGTTCGCGACAAACAAGTCGAGGTGCCCGTCCTTGTCATAATCCAGAAACGCACAGCCGGAGTTCCAACGCGTCTTGCTCTGGGTCAGCCCAGCCTTTGCTGTAACATCGGTGAACGTGCCATTCCCATGGTTCCGGTAAAGAATCGGCTGGCCGTAGTAACTGACAAACAAATCGTCCCAGCCATCATTATCGTAGTCACCGACACAGCAACCCTGTCCCCATCCGGAGCGGACCATGCCGGAGTTCGCCGTGATGTCAGTGAACGTGCCGTCACGATTATTCTTGAAGAGTCGACTGATCGGCTCGTCGCCCTTAGGAAATCCTTCCAGCCGCGTCCCATTGACCATAAAAATATCGAGCCAGTCATCATGGTCAAAGTCATAGAAGGCGACGCCACATCCCGTCGTCTCCAACAAGAAGCGATTCTTGTGTTCGTCCCCGTATATCGTCTCCTTGTTCAGCCCGCTCTGCTGCGCAACATCGATGAAGTTGTAACCCAGCGGTGTCCCCAGCACCGGCGACGGCAGCATCTTCGCTGACCGCGGCTGCGCGTCATATGCAGGCCGAACACCAATTTGCTGTGCCCCGCCCGCCGTCTGCGCCGGTATTGCCAGCTTCAACACATCCGCAAACGGCAACACCAGCGCTGTACGCGATAGTGATCTTACGAATCCCCGCCTGGTCCAGATCATTTGTCCCAAAAACCCTTCGCGCCAAGTATAGTGACGCATCGATGAAGTTGCGAATCGCCTTTCTCTACGGTGCTGCCAGCGGTTGGAGCCTGCCCTCACCCTCACGCAACCGGTAGCGATGATCAACTGGAACACCCCGCATATGATCAACGATTCCAGTTGCTGGCCACGTCACGCTGATCTCTGCCACGCGCGCGGCCCTACCGAGCCCAATATGCTGCTCCAGCGGATTCCCTCCAAAGCTTGACCCGAACCCGACCGTTCGGTAAATATGCCGGATGCCTCCGGTCGACGACTTCACCGCAACGTCGATGCGCGCTCCGAAGGACGCCCGGTTGGAGCGCACACCCTCCAGCTTCAGCGTAATCCAGTGGTTGCGGTTGCCAGGGTTGCGATAAAGCGCGCTTTGAAAACTGTCCCCAGGCTGCGCGCCGCCCATCTCTTCGAAGACATCTTCAAAGCCCGAGTTCCGAAGATCAGCAAACGCAATGCTGTGCCCCTTTTGCAGGTGCCCAAAGTCTCCCGCCGTTGTTACATCCTGAAAGCGCTTTCCGCCGTCATTGCGAAACATCCGGTTGGGCAACAGTGACTCAAACGTTGAGTCGCCAGTGCCTAGATAAATATCTAGCCAACCGTCATTGTCAAGATCACCAAAGCTCGCGCCCATGGTTAGAATCGCGCGGTCAAGATGCACCTCCGAGGTCACATCCTTGAACGTACCGTTATGCATGTTCCGGTAAAGCCGCGGCTCCTCCGCCGACACCTTCTTTCCCATCTCAAACGCGCCAATATCTGCGCTGGATGCAAGTGAATATCCCGCAACAAATAGATCCGGCCAGCCATCATTGTCATAGTCGAAGAACCATGTCGCGAAGCTATTCCGCTGCTTATCGACACCCGCCGCGGCAGCGACGTCAGTGAAACGCCACCCCTTTCGGATGTCGTGCGCGTCGCGCGGGCCGTCATTGCGAAAGAGATGGTTCTTACCGTTCAGCACAGAAACATACAGGTCGGGGCGACCATCGTTGTTGTAATCGCCCCACGCCACACCTTTTACAAAACCAAGATCCGCCAGTCCACTCTCGACGCCAATCTCCGTAAACGTTCCATCATGGTTGTTATGAAACAGCAACGACGGGTGCGGATCACCAGGCCTGCTCTCATACCCCACAAAAAGATCCAACCAACCGTCCCCGTCAAAGTCAGCCCAGGCAGCGGTTTGCGTTGGCGCTGCAACATACAGGTCGGCCTGCACCGTAACGTCATCGAACGTCCCGTTGCCGTTGTTCCGCAGCAGCGACATCGGATAGCACCCCTGTTTCCCCCACCATCCTCCACGCAACACCAGCACATCCGGATGGCCATCATTGTTGTAATCAGTGAGCACCAGGTTCAACCCGCCAGTCTCCCCCATCAACCCGGATTTGCGCGTAACGTCCGTGAACGTCCCATCGCCATTATTGTGGAACAGGTGCATCTGATCCAGCGGTCCCGACGAGCTGACCATGATGTCCAATCGCCCATCTCCATCGAAATCCGCCACCACCGCGCCACCCGCATGGCCCGTAATATCGACTCCCGCAGAGGCCGCGATCTGCGGAAACTCTGGCAGCTTGTACTCGGAAGCAAACCGGCTCTCGTGGATCAACCATCGCGGCGGAACATCCCCCGGATAGCGACCCAGCTGCATGTAGGCCACATTCAGCAGCCACTGCGATTGCGTATCCTCTGGGCCCTTCTCCAGCAGTGCAGTCAACTCCCGGACGGCTCCCTCCGCACCTTGCGTCAGGTGGTGTACCGCGCTCGCCCGCAGTGGAAACAGGCACTTGTGCTGTCCATGCGTCGTGGCGCAGTTCTGCTGCTCTCCCAAACGCATATAAGAAATCGCAAGCGCCTTACCAAGCTGCCTCACACCTTTCTCCGGCATCTCTCGCTGAGCGCGCTGCCATCGCCTCCGCACTTCTTCCAGTTGCCGGATCGACCCCTCGCTATCGCCGGCGTTCAACATCTCCTGCGCCAGTTGTTCACGAACCAGCGTGTCTTGCTCCAAAGGCAGCTTGTACTTGCTGAGAAGTTCGGAGTAGTACTCCACGCGCATCTCAGGCTTATTAGGATCCAACTTCCAATCCGTGGCCGCATAAATAGCGCGCAACCGCTCCGCCATTCGTTTCGTGCTGGCAGCCTGGTAAATCGGTTCCTGGTCCGCACCCTTTGCTGGCGCACTCACGCTGCCGATAGCCGGCGGTTGCATCGTCGCCATATTCTTAGGCGCCTGTGCCCATGCCGCTCCCGACAGCGTCCCAAGGAGCGCAACCACCGCAACGAAGAAGCTTGGCTTATGAAGATGCACTGGAGTGGCCATCACGCTAACCATGGAGCTCTCAGTGCGACGAGGAGAGCTTCGGCTCAGAAGCGGTCTGCAATCGTTCCGCAGTCTGCGTCTCGCGCGTAGCATCGTCATGCCGACCCAAGGCTCGATACGCCTGCCCCAACAAACTGTGCGTAATGTAGTTAGCGGGGTCCATCTGCTCGGCACGCTGCAGATACGTGGCTGCGGCAATCGCATCACCCTTCCGCAGCATGGTCTTGCCCAGCAGAATGTACGGCCCCGTCGCATTAGGCTCCAGCAGAATCGCCTCCTGCAAGCTACGTTGCGCATCGTCATACTTCGCCGCCCGATCGTAAGCATCGCCCAGCCGGTCGTAGATCGACCCATCCAGCGGGTTATGAGCCTTCTCCTGTTCGAACTGCGAGATCGCCTCATCTAGGTGGTCGCCCGCCAGCGCAATCTCCCCCAGCAACTCGTGCGCCAGCGGCAAGGA
>JBAVDD010000362.1:0-6335 GCA_049587035.1 Acidobacteriaceae bacterium
GAAGATGGTGCTGCCGGGTGACAGAGTGGCGGAGGTGGAGACGCTGTTGAATCACGGGTCGGGCATGGCGGCGTTGAGCGGCATGGAAAACGATGTGAAGGCGATGCGCAAGGCCGCGAGCGATGGAAATGAACGCGCAGCGCTGGCGCTGAAGATCTTTACGCGGAGTGTGAGCAAGGCCATGGGAGCGTTCTGCTGGCTGCTGGGTGGGCTGGATGCGATTGTGTTTGCCGGTGGCATTGGAGAGCACGATGCGCAGTCGCGACGGGAGATTGTGCACGGGTTGGAGGCGCTTGGCGTGAATCTCGATGAGGGGCTGAACCAAGCGGTCACGGGCGGCGTCCAACAGATTAGTTCGCCATTCTCCCAGACGGCGCTGCTCATCGTCCCGGCCCAGGAGGACGAGATGATCGCGGTGCATGTTGAGCACATGGCCAGGAACGCGGCGCAAGCTTTGCCGCGATAAACAAAGATGGGTGCAGCAGATCGAGAGTGAGGAAGACGATGAACGACGATGATTCTGCAAATGCGGTGTTGGAGGCTACGGAGGCCAAGGGTTCCGCGTTGAGCGCCGATGAGCTGCGTCTGATGGATGCGTACTGGCGGGCATGCAACTATCTCTGCGTGGGCATGCTGTATCTGCAGGCGAATCCGCTGCTGCGTGAGCCGCTGAAGCCGGAGCATGTCAAGAACCGTCTGCTGGGACACTGGGGGAGCGACCCCGGGCAGACGTTTACATGGGTGCATCTGAACAGGCTGATCAAGAAGTATGACCTGGATGCGATTTATATTGCGGGACCAGGACACGGAGCGCCGGCAACTTTGTCCAATAGCTATCTGGAGGGCGTGTACTCTGAGATCTATCCGGAGATGAGCCAGGACGCCGAGGGCATGCTGAAGTTCATGAAGCAGTTTTCGTTTCCGGGCGGTGTCGGAAGCCACTGCACGCCGGAGACGCCGGGGTCGATTCATGAAGGTGGAGAGCTGGGCTACAGCCTGTCGCATGGGTTTGGCGCGGCGTTCGATAATCCTGACTTGATTGCGACCGTGGTGGTGGGCGATGGAGAAGCGGAGACTGGGCCGCTGGCGACCTCGTGGCACTCGAATAAATTTCTGAATCCGATCACCGATGGCGCTGTGCTCCCAGTGCTGCACTTGAATGGATACAAGATTGCGAACCCGACGATCCTGGCGCGTATTCCGCAGGAAGAGCTGGAGAGCTTGTTCGTTGGCTATGGGTGGAAACCATACTTCGTCGAAGGCGATGATCCTACTGTTATGCACCCGAAGATGGCGCAGGTGATGGAGCAGTGTGTCCTGGAGATTCGCGCGATTCAGGAGAAAGCGCGCTCGGCCGGTGCGGGAGCGACAGTCGAGCGGCAACGTTGGCCGATGATTGTGCTACGCACGCCGAAGGGTTGGGGATGCCCGAAGGAGATCGACGGGCACAAGCTGGAGGGCTCGTGGCGCGCGCACCAGATGCCCATCCTCGATCCGAAGACGAATCCGGCGCACTTGAGTCTCGTGGAGCAGTGGATGCGAAGCTATCGGCCTGAGGAGTTGTTTGACGAGGCCGGGACGTTGATTGCGGAGTTGCGCGAGCTGCCGCCGACCGGGAGGCGGCGCATCTCGGGCAATCCCCATGCGAACGGAGGGCTGTTGCGCAAGCCGCTCGACCTGCCGAACTTTCGTGACTACGCGGTGAAGGTGGAGGAGCCGGGGAAGATCCAGGTTTCGCCGACGCACGTGCTGGGAGAGTTCCTCGGGGACGTGATGCGCAAGAACATGACGAGCTTCCGCGTGTTTGGGCCGGATGAGACGGCTTCGAACAAGCTCGACGACATCTACACCGCGAGCGAGAAGACTTGGCTCGAGGAACGGTTGCCGTCGGATGACGATGGCGGCTTTCTCGCTTCCGATGGACGCGTGATGGAGATGCTCAGCGAACACACGCTGGAGGGTTGGTTCGAGGGCTATGTGCTGACGGGCCGGCATGGGTTGTTCGCGAGCTACGAGGCGTTTGTGCACGTGATCGACTCGATGTTCAATCAGCATGCAAAGTGGCTGGAGAAGAGCAAGCTCGAGTTGCGGTGGCGCGCGCCGATCTCGTCGCTGAATCTGCTGATCACGTCGCTAGTGTGGCGGCAGGACCACAATGGATTTACGCACCAGGATCCTGGGTTTCTCGACATCGTGACGAACAAAAGCCCGGAGGTGACGCGCATTTATCTACCGCCGGATGCGAACTGCTTGTTGAGCGTGGCCGATCACTGCCTGCGCAGCACGAACTATGTTAATGTAATCGTCGCGGACAAGGCGTTGCATCTGCAGTATCTGCCGATGGACAAAGCGGTCGACCATTGCGCCAAGGGTATTGGGATATGGGACTTCGCGAGCAATGACCAGGGCATTGAGCCAGATGTAGTGCTGGCTTGCGCGGGCGACATTCCCACGCTGGAGGCTCTGGCTGCGGTGGCGATTCTGCGCGAACGCTGTCCGGAGTTGAAGATACGGTTTGTCAATGTAGTAGACCTTTTCCGGCTGATGCCGGAGTCAGAGCATCCTCACGGCTTGTCGGAGCGGGAGTTCGACAGTTTGTTCACCAAGGACAAGCCGGTGATCTTCAACTTCCATGCGTATGCTTCGCTGATCCACAAGTTCACCTATCGCCGCACCAATCACGACAACTTTCATGTGCGCGGGTACAAGGAGAAGGGAAACATCAACACGCCGCTGGAGCTGGCGATTTTGAACCAGATCGATCGCTTCGACCTGGCGATTGATGTGATTGATCGCGTGCCAGCGCTGCAGGTTTCGGCCGCGCACACCAAAGAGTGGCTGAAGGAGCAGATCATCGATTCGATTCGCTATGCCAACGAAAACGGAATCGACCGGCCGGAGATCAACGACTGGAAGTGGCCTGCGCGACGGGTGCAGATGTAGAGAGTGATTCCCGCTTAGGCGCTCGGCTTCTCTGCGAGCTTGTGGATCTCAGTGGTGCGCTGCTCCATGGGAGTGTAGGGCGCGGGGTACGCGGGGCCGGTGTAGTTGGCGCGTGGCCGGATGAGACGATTGTCGTCGTGCTGCTCGATGACATGCGCGCACCAGCCGGCAATGCGGCTCATGGCGAAGATCGGAGTGAAGAGGTCGATGTCGATGCCCAGCGTCGTGTAAGTGCTGGCGGAGTAGAAATCGACGTTGGCATTCAGCTTTTTCTCTTCCTTCACGAAGAGCTCGATCTTGCGCGACATCTCGTACCACTTGGGATTGGCGTCCTTGCCGAGATCGTGGGACATGCGGCGCAGGTGGGTGGCGCGCGGGTCTTCAGTGGTGTAGACGCGGTGGCCGAAGCCGGAGATCTTTTCCTTGTCGGCGATCATCTTGCGCACGTGCTCGACGGGGTCTTCGCCAGCCTTGTCGATGGCGTACAGAAGGTGCATCACAGCCTCGTTGGCACCGCCGTGCAGCGGTCCTTTGAGCGCACCGATGGCGCCGGTGATTGCCGAATGCATATCAGAGAGTGTGGCCGCGATGACACGCGCAGCGAAAGTACTGGCGTTCAATTCGTGGTCGGCGTGCAGCACGAGCGCAACGTCGAGGGCTTTGGTTGCGGTCTCGGAGGGCTTCTCGCCGTTGAGCATCCAGAGAAAGTTGGCCGCGTGCGAGAGAGAGGTGTCGGGCTTGACGATCTCCTTGCCTTTGCGGATGCGGTCAAAGCATGCAACGATCATCGCAATCTGTGAGGTGAGGCGAAAACTCTTGCGGATGTTCGCCGTGTGCAGCACGGATTTTTCGTCGGGATCATAGATGGAGAGCAGGGATACAGCGGTGCGAAGAACCTCCATCGGCGAGGCGGTTTTGGGCAGGCGCGCGAGGAAAGCGAGGACGTCGTCCGGGAGTTGGCGTGCCGCAGCCAGTTGGTGAGAGAAGTCGTTGAGCTCGGCAGCCGTGGGGAGGGTTCCGTTCCAAAGTAAAAAAGTCGTCTCTTCGAAGGACGACTTTTGCGCCAACTCATGTATGTCAATGCCGCGGTAGGACAGAATTCCTTTGCCGCCGTCGATAAAACAAATTGCCGAATCGTTCGCAATCACGTCCTGCAAGCCCTTGGGGGCGATGGTGGTCATAGGTGGCGCTCTCCTCGCTGCATAATACCCTGAGATTATCGGCGAGTGCGTAAACGCTTGTCACGGAAGCGTGGCCGAATATCGATTTAAATGCCCGACCGCCTACCTATGCATTACGGGCGCGGAAAAACGAAGGGGTGACAGCGCTGCGAGATCAACCGATGGAGCCTTTCCTTCGATCAGATCGGCCATGACAGCAGCGGTTGCGGGCGCGAGCAGAATGCCGTTGCGGTAGTGTCCGCTTGCAACGAAGCGGCCTGCGTGCGTCCGGTCCCCAACGCAGGCTCCGAGCGCAGGCAAAAGGTCAGGTGTCGCCGGACGAAGGCCTGCCCAGGACTCAACCATCGGCGCGTCCGCCGTGGGGCCAAGCGCGGGGACAAGCTTCGCTGCGAGCGCGCGCAACGCATCCAGATCTTCCTTATGTACATCCGTGTCGAAGCCGGCATCCTCGACCGTGGCGCCGATCAGAGCGGTTCCGGCCTGTGGCCCGTGGGTACGCGGAACGATATACACGCGCTCGTTGCGGCGCACCTCGTTGAGCGCGAGACCGGAGGGCAGGCGCACGCGCAACATCTGGCCCTTGCGCGGCGTAATGTGGACGGGCTCCTCGCCAAATGCCATCATCGCCTCCGATGTCCATGCGCCGGCGGCGAAGACGACGGAGCGCGCGGCGATCGTGACGCCGCTCGCGAGGCGAATCTTCGTCTCTCTCAGGGAGTTCTCGACCGAAGCAATCTGGGTCTCTTCCATTAGCTCAATCGGTGTCGACGCTATTGCGGCACGCAACGCAACGGCGAGCTGGCGCGGATCGATGGAGTGCTCGGGCAGGCGAATCGTGGAACCGTCTGCCATCGATTGCAGCGTCCTTTCGGTCTGGAAGGGAACATGCGTTCCGGAGAGCGTTTCGACCTGGCGAAGGAAACTGGGATAGCGTTCGATGCTGAGGCGTGACAGCGAAAGCAGCTCAAGCGGGTTGCAGGGGTCTTCGGCGGCGAGCATGCCAGCCGCTGCGATCGAGGCCCCGGTGAGGCTGCGCCAGCGGTCGAGAACCGTAACCTCTGCGCCGCGATCGTTCAGTGCCAACGCCAGAGAGAGGCCGATGATCCCCGCTCCCACCACGACCACATCGCGGTTCCGAGTCCCTTCGATTTGCACATTCAACGCAGTCATCACGTCCTATTATCCGGTGTGGGTGCTTGCATAAATCGATACATCGCGTTACGACAATCCTAAGTGCTTTAGATACAGCACGTACAATCTAGGTTCACCCCGTCGCTTTTGGTCACATTTTGCCTCGACACATGAGCGCAATCTGCATCTTAAGGGCGAGGTAATGCTCAGAGAGCAAGCCTGCAAGGAGGAATTAGAGGATGAGTCTTTTAGACGATAAGGATCACGGTTCAACGCATGACGACACGTACGTGGAGAACAAGCCGGCGACGTGGCTTGTCGGCGTTGCGGTTGCTGCACTCATTATTGCCTTGGGAGGCTTAGCCTGGAGTTTCGGGCTGCAGAGCCATCTCGCCGATACGCAGTCGAAGCTTGCAACCGCGACACAGCAGAATGCTGCGCTCTCCGAGAAGATTGACGACGCGAACGAGCGCATGAAGGCCCAGGGCCAGGCGCTTGCACAGAGCGTTGGTCTCACCCAGAAGCAGCTTCAGGACAAGTCGGATGAGTTGGTCGCCGAGCAGCAGAAGGCGAGGGTCCAGACGGCTCGCCTGGCGCGCGAGCAGAAGGCTACGGAGCAGAAGGTCGGTGCGGTTCAGACCGACGTGAACGGCGTGAAGACCGATGTAAGCGGCGTGAAGACCGATGTTGCCAACACCAAGACAGACCTTGACGCGACCAAAACGCAGCTCACTCGTGTGATGGGCGATGCCGGCGTCATGAGCGGTCTTATCGCGACCAACCATTCCGAACTTGAAGAGTTGAAGCACAAGGGTGACAGGAATTACTACGAGTTCACCCTGGACAAGGGTGGACCGGCCAAGAACGTTGGGACCATCAAGATCAGACTGAAGAAGGTGGACTCCAAGCGTTCGAAGTTCACGCTCACGGTGAGCTCGGATGACCGCAACATCGAGAAGAAGGATCGCACCCTCGATGAGCCGATCCAGTTCTACTCGGGCAAGTCGCCGGCGTTGTTTGAGATCGTGGTGAACAACATTGGCAAGCATATGGTCTCTGGCTACCTGAGCACGCCGAAGA
>JBAVDD010000363.1:0-8889 GCA_049587035.1 Acidobacteriaceae bacterium
ATGAAGGTGGACAACATGACCGACATGCCTGGCATGGATATGAGCGGAGCGCCCATGTCGCACAATCAAAGTCCAACCGCAGCGCCGGCGATGCAGATGATTCCGGCGCCCACAACCGATTTCGCCACAACCCTCGTCTGGGGACGCACGCGCTCACCCACCGACAACAGCAAAGAAAACAGCTATCTCGCCGAAGCCCTTCTCCGCTTCGCCTCCACCAACTACATCTGGACGCGCATAGAAAACGCCGGCCGCTCCAACGAACTCCTCTTAACCCCCGGCACCCCACTCCCACCCAACTTCACCGAAACCCCCATCGGCCACGTAGCCGCCTACACCGTCGGTTACGACCACGACATCCCCATCGGCCCCCACCTATTAGCCGCCCCCGGCGCCCAACTAACGCTTTACCGCACCCCCGAACTCCTCCGCCAAACCTACGGCAACACCCCCACCGCCGAAACCATCTTCATCCGCTTCCGCCTGCGCTAGAACACTCCTTTACGCGATCCGCGTGTTTGGGTCTGGAGGAAACCACCACGAGACCATCGAGCGTAAGCAGCCAAGGATCAGCACAAGCGCACCATAGCGGATGAACCACTGATTAATCGCCAGCTCTCCAGCTTTATTGAGTATTGTTTTCACGCCACCCTGCCCATCATCCACATACTGCCAGTAGGGAAACTCTGGCCGGTGCATCGCAAAAATGAACCATACGATCACGAAATGAGCTGCAGTAATTGCAACGAGAAGATAATAAGCGGCTCGCACCCAAACGGGCATTCCATCCATCCATCCCGACCAGTTGTACTTCCAATCGAACCAGCGGATGCGCTCAGTAAGAATTGGCAAGCTGGTGAGCCCGACAACTAGCGCCACGGCAGCCATGATCGGGAATGCTCGTTCAATGGACGCGCCCCAGAAGGATGAGAGGTACAGGACCATTCCGAAGGCGAGGCAGCATGCACAAACCCCGCCCATAAATTCGCGCACTTGGGGTCGCATGCGATTATCCCTTCGCCAGCTCCGCCTTCACCAGTTCACTAACCAACTTCCCATCCGCGCGCACGCCACTCGCAGCAATCTTCTGCTGCGCAGCCTTCATCACCAGACCCATCTCCCGCGGCCCAGGCTTAGTCCCTCCGTTGTCTGTCGCGACCTGCTCCACGGCGCTCGCCACCAACGCGCGCAGCTCCTCTTCGCCCGCGGCCTTGGGCATATAAGCCTCAATCAGCACAATCTCAACCTGCTCCTTGGCCGCAAGCTCCGGCCGTCCACCCTTATTAAATTGCTCAATCGACTCCCGCCGCTGCTTCAGCATCGTGGTCAAAATCGACTGCTCTTCCGCATCCGTCAGTGCCTCGCGCTTATCAATCTCCTTATTCTTCAGCGCCGACTTCACCATCCGCAGCGTAGTCAGCGTCTCCTGCTCACGCGCCTTCATCGCCGTCACAATATCCTTGCCCAGCTTCTCCCCAATCGCAGCCATCCCTACTCCTTCCAGCATCGCCTCTACATCAACCAGTGTACCGGCTGCGCCCTAGTACACGCCCGGAATCAGCCGCTTCGTCTCCCGGCTATACTCCACATACTCGTCGCCAAACGCGCCCGTCAGGGCGGCCTCTTCCACATGCATCCGATACAGCAGCGCCGCCATCGGCAGCGCCACAATAATCCCCAGCGACACCCAGTTGCGCGTATCCAGACCGATCGCCAGAAAGAGCACCATCATCCCTGTATACGAAGGATGGCGCATCCACCGGAACAGCCCACTCCTCTGCAGCGTCTGCGTAGCATGGATCGCGACATTCACGCTGAACGATCGACCCAGCGTAAGGATCGCCGTCCACCGTATCGCAAGTCCCACCGCCATCAGGCCGACCACAACATATCTCATCCAGTGACCCACGTGCATGGGAACGCCCCTATCCGTCGCGCCGATCCATTCGCCAAGATAGATCGCGCTGAAGATCACCCCCATCACCAGCTGCATCGATCCGCGGTCCTGCACCTTCCCCTCGCTCTTGTGCGTCAGTGTCAGCAGCAGAACCAGCGTCTCCGAGCCGATCCACGCCCAGAACAGTATCTTGCCCACGATTGCGATCGTCATGCGTGAAGTCTCTCCCATCGGTTGCTGCAGAACAAGTGACAAATGTCAGTGAAGCTGGATACGCCCATGCGTGCCTATTCGTTCCTGGCTCCAGAAGTGAGCTTAATCGCCTGACAATCGTCATCTCGGTCCAGCCGCTAAAATGGTAGTCATGATCCGTAAGACACGCCTCTTCACGCCCGGTCCCACGCCCTTGCTTCCCGCCGCCCAGTTCGCCATGGCAGCGGCCGACATCCACCACCGCACCCCCGAGTTCCGCGCCCTCTACACCCGCGTCCTCGCTCAGCTCAAGGAATTCGTCGGCACCACCAACGACGTCATCCTTCTCTCCAGCTCCGGCACCGGCGCCATGGAAGCCTCCGTCTCTAACCTCACCTCGCCCGGCGACCGCGTCCTCGTTCTCACCGCCGGCAAGTTCGGCGAGCGCTGGACCGGCATCTGCAAAGCCTTCGGTTGTCACGTCGACGTAGTCAGCGCACCCTACGGCCAAACCTTCTCCATCGACGAAATCAAGGCCGGCCTGCACCTCGAAACCCGCGCCATCTTCGTCCAGGCCAACGAAACCTCCACCGGCACCCGTCACGACATCGACGCCATCGCCAACCTCCTCAAGGAGCAGCACTCCGAGGCCCTCCTCATCGTTGACGGCATCACCGGCCTCGGCACCACTGACCTCGACATGGACGCCACCGGCATCGACGTCCTCATCGGCGGCTCGCAAAAGGCCGTCATGATTCCCCCCGGCCTCAGCTATCTCGCTATCAGCCCGCGCGCCTGGGACCGCATGGAAGCCACCTACAACCCGCGCTACTACTTCGACCTCCGCAAGGAGCGCAAGAACGCCAAGCTCGGCGAGTCGGCCTACACCCCAGCCGTGGCGCTCATCGCGGCTTTGGGTGCCGCGTTTGACTGGATCGCAGCGCAAGCCGCCACACCTGACAACCCCAAAGGCGACCTCGTCCAGGGCCGCCGCAAGCTAGTCGACAACGCCGAGCTCATAGCCGCGATGACCCGCGCAGCTGTCGAAGCCCTCGGCTTCAAACTCTTCTCCACCTCCAACGGCGCGGCAGCAACCGCGGTCCTCGCTCCCGAGGGCACGGACTCCGGCCTCATCGTCAAAGAGTTAAAATCCCGCTTCGCCGCCATCATCACCAACGGCCAGGGCGAGATGAAGGGCCAGATCTTCCGTATAGCCCACCTCGGCTACTTCGACTACATGGACACCATCGCCCTCATCGGAGCCCTGGAACAGATCGTCGTAAAGTCCCTCCCTCAACTAAACGCAAAATTCGGCGACGGCCTAATCGCCGCCCAGAAGGTCTACGCCGAGTGGAAGCCAAAGGCCTGATTCACCTACGTGCAGAGAGCGGCGGCCCCCACATCGCCGCTCTCCAGCGCAGTCCTGGCAAAATCACTGGAGAGCCCCATGCGACTCCTCTGGATCTACGGCCTCCCGGCCACCGGCAAGCACACAGTAGCGCAGCACCTAGCCGCGCTCACCGGCTACAAACTCTTCCACAACCACTTAGCCGTAGACCTCCTGCTCTCAGTCTTCGACTTCGGCAGCGAACCCTTCATCAACCTCCGCGAACAAATCTGGCTCTCGGTTTTCGAGCAAGCCGCCGCAACCAACCTCCCCGGCCTCATCTTCACCTTCGCACCCGAGCGCACCGTCCGCCCCAGCTTCATCCCCACGGCGCTCTCGCTCCTAGCAAGCCACAACGCCACCGTCGACTTCGTAGAACTCACCTGCCCACTCCGAGAGCTAAAGCAGCGCCTCGACAACCCCTCCCGCCAGCGCTTCCAAAAACTAACCTCCACCGAACTCTTCGACCAGCTCCACGCCAACGGCGTCTTCGACACCACCCACATGCCCCCACCCCGCCTAACCATCGACACCAGCCATCACACCCCGGAAGCCGTCGCCGCCCACATCTCCGAAGCCCTCGGCCTCACCCGTGTGGATTGACCGAACCAGACTGGGTCAGGATGTGTGATTCATCCACAGAAGTGTTATCGCCCCGGCGAGCATGACACAGCCAGCTACGACGCTAAGCCAGCTAGCAATTCTGATCTTCGCCTGTCTTTCGGCGACGGAGAGGCCAGTGCGGGATGCGGGTGGCTTGTCGGGAACTTTGAAGCTGCGCAATTTGATCCCAAAGGCGATAGATATAGCTGCACCGATGAAGCAGACGATTACAGGGAAAGTCATGCCAGCTATGCTCTCTCAGGCATCGAGGGTTGAGCAAGGTGATTGTTGCTTGTAAGGAGGTAGCCCTTCAAAACGTTGGTCTGCAAGGAGATAGCGCTGAACGAGTGGCCGATCAGCGAATCTCGCCTTTGAAGAGACACTTTGCCGCCACCATCTATGGCATAATGTCCTAGGAGGGATCAATGGCCACCCACCCACACTTGGGCGAACTCATCGGCATCACGCCCACCTCGGACTTCCATCTAGCCGAGATCGTCGAAGGCGGACTCCCGCTAGCCAGCCTCACGCTCCTGCGCGAGCGCGGCCTCAGCGCCACCGAGCTCTCCGAGATCGTAATCTCGCCCCGCACCCTCAAGCACCGCCGCGCGCGCAACGAGCCGCTCTCCAAAGAAGAAACCGACCGCGCCGTCCGCGTAGCCCGCATCGTCTCGCTGGCCGAAGAAGTCTTCCGCAATCCCCAGAAGGCACTCCTCTGGCTACGCACACCCGACGAACGCCTCGCCGACCGCACGCCCCTTAACATGCTCCCCACCGAATCCGGCGGCCGCCTCGTCGAGTCCATGCTCTGGCAGCTGGACGAAGGCATCTACACCTAAGCCATGCCCGCAAACCTACTCTGGCGCATCAGCCGCCACGACGACCTCCACGGCATCGGCGGCGAGCTAGCCGACGGCCGCTGGCACACCGCCGCCAAAGGCAAGCGCATCGTCTATCTCTCCGAGCACCCAGCCCTGGCCCTCATCGAAGTCCTCGCCAACCTCAAGGGCAACCCCCGTCTCTTCCCCGACGCCTACCGCATGATGAAGATCGAAGCCCACAAGTCCGTCTGGTCCGCGGCAAAGGACTGCGACCCGCTCCCCGAAGACTGGCGCGACACCCTCGCCCACACCCGCGCTCTAGGCGACGCCTGGCTAACCGCTCGCACCTCCGCGCTCCTGCGCGTCCCCTCAGCACCCGCGCCCGAATCCTTCAACTACCTCCTAAACCCCCTCCACCCCGACGCCAACGCCCTCGACATCGACTGGACCAAATGGGTCACCTACGACAAACGCCTCTTCCACATAAGCGACGAAACCCCGTAAGCCACAACTCCCACATCGCACCCAAGTTCTCCACCGATCCACCGCCGCATCCCCTCGTAAACTTGTATCTCTATGGCCGCTCTAGCAATGCCGAACCCGAACGACGGCCTACCGTCCTCCATCCAGACCGAAGTCACCGTCCTCGGCGCCATGCTGCTCGACGCAGTAGCCATCACCGACGCCACCGCCAAGCTCCGCCCCGAAGACTTCGCACTCGACTCGCACCAGCGCGTCTACCGCGTCATGGTCGACCTACTCGCGCTAGGCCACGCCGTCGACCTAATCACCGTAATGGACGCGCTCACCAAGCGCCGCGAGCTCGACGCCATCGGCGGCGCAGCATACCTCGCCTTCCTCACCGAAGGCATCCCCCGCAACCCCAACATCGAATCCTACGTCCGCATCGTCAAGGACAAGAGCCTCCTCCGCCAGCTCCTAAGCATCTTCAACGAGGGCATGGCGCAGGCCGCCGACCAGACCGAAGACGCCACCAAGGTCCTCAACGACGTAGAAGTCCGCCTTGCTGAAGTTGCTGATTCCGCCATCCAGCGCGGCTTCTCCAACATCCCCGAGATCGTAGCCAGCTCCTTCGGCAGCATCGACGCGCTCTACGAGCAAGGCCGCGAAGTCACCGGCCTCGCCACGCATTACATCGAGTTCGACAAGATGACCAGCGGCCTCCAGAACTCCGAACTGATCATCATTGCGGCCAGACCGAGCATGGGCAAAACTGCCTGGGCCATTAACATCGCGCAGAACTGCGCCGTCAAAGATCACAAAGTCGTAGCCGTCTTCTCGCTAGAAATGAGCAAGGAATCCCTCCTCCGCCGCATGTTAGCCAGCGAAGCCATGGTCGGCAGCCGCAAGCTGCAAACCGGCTTCATCCCCCGTGAAGACAAGGGCAAGCTAATCGCCGCGCTGGACCGCCTCATGAACTCCAAGATGTTCATCGACGACACGCCCGGCATCACCCTGGCCGAGATGCGCGCCAAAGCACGCAGACTGCGCCAACAGGAAGGCGCGCTCGACCTGATCGTCATCGACTACCTCCAGCTAATGACCGGCTCCTCCGGCAGCTCGCAGAAAAAATTCGAGAACCGCACGCAGGAGGTCAGCAGCATCTCCCGCGGCCTAAAAGCGCTGGCCAAGGAACTAGGCGTCCCCGTAGTAGCGCTCTCTCAGCTCTCACGTGGCAGCGAGCAGCGCACCGGCGATAAGAAACCCCTGCTCTCCGACCTCCGCGAGTCAGGCTCAATCGAGCAGGACGCCGACGTAGTAGCCTTCATCCACCGCGAAGAGTACTACGACCACGAGAACGAAGACCTAAAGGGCAAAGCCGAGATCATCATCGCCAAGCAACGCAACGGCCCCACCGGCACCGTAAATCTGGCCTACCTCGCCGACTTCACCCGCTTCGAAAACCTCGACACCTCCCACAGTGGCGACTCCGGCGGCGATGCGTACTAAGAGATAATCCCCACTCCTGCCACACTACTGACACAATGCTGTCAGTAGCCTTCTCCTACGCTGCATGTGTAGTCATTCCGCCCCACAGGAGACACACCATGAGCAAGTTCGAAACCAACGCCGTTACCTGGTTCGAAATCCCCGTAGCCGACTTCAACCGCGCCACCAATTTCTACGAGACCATACTCGACGCCAAGATGCTTCCATACCCCGGCAACGAGCCCTGCAGCATCTTCCCTCTCAAAGAAGGCGGAGTCAGCGGCTGCATCGTGCAGCGCGCACAGCACAAGCCCTCCAACGACGGCACCATCGTCTATCTCAACGCCGACGGCAAACTCGACGCATCCCTCGAGCGCGCCACCAAACTCGGCGCTCCCATCCTCGTTCCACGCACCGAAATCCCCGGCGGCTTCGGCTACTTCGCCTGCCTCCAGGACTCCGAGGGCAACCAAATTGGCCTGCACAGCCGAAACTAACGCCGCCAGTACCAGGGCATTAAGGACGAACCGATGAGGCGCGCCGACCGCCTCTTCCGCATCGTGCAGCTGCTTCGCTCCGGCCGCCTGAAGACCGCTCGCGCCCTCGCCGAGCGTCTTCAGGTCTCAGAGCGCACCATCTACCGCGACATCCAGGACCTCCAACTTGCCGGCCAGCCCATCGAAGGCGAAGCCGGCGTCGGCTACACCTTGCGTCGCGAGTTCGATCTCCCACCACTCATGTTCGCGCCCGAAGAACTAACCGCACTCGTCCTGGGCGCGCGCCTCGTCAAAGCCTGGGGAGGCGCGGAAAACGCTCTCGCCGCCAGCGCCGCCCTCGCGCGCATCGAAGCCGTTCTACCAGCAGAGCTAGCCAAAACCCTCGACGCCATCCTGATGTACGTCCCGGGCCATCAGATGCAGCAGCCCCTGCGCCGCCTGCTCGATCGCGTGCACGCCGCCTGCGCCACCCGCCGCGCCATCGTCCTCGCCTACACCCGTCTCAACGGAGAACTCTCGCAGCGCGCCGTCCGTCCGCTAGCGCTCTACTGCTGGAGCGGCACATGGACCCTCGTCGCCTGGTGCGAACTGCGCAACGACTTTCGCGTCTTCCGCCTCGACCACATCACCCAGTTCGAACTCCTCGACCGCACCTTCGACCAGCGCCGTGGCCAGCGCCTCAAGGACTACCTCAAGCGCATCCAGGCCGAAAGGGCCGCCGACCTCGCATGCCTCTTCGACGCCGACGCATCTACTCCGTCTCGCCCGCCGTCAGCGTCGGATTGATCTTCATCTTCGCGCGCTCATAAGGCCGCCCCTTAGCCAGCGCGGCCTCAAGATCTTTGTCATATCCATAAAGATCGTTGAAGAAGTGCGTAGTCCCATCCTCATCCGGCATCGCCGTAAAGTACCCGATCACCACTGGCAGCGGTGTCCGCAAATTCACAGTGTGATTATTCAGCGTTCCCGTCATCGCCAGATCGATCTTGTCCGCGTCCCACCCATTCTCCGCATCCGGATCCTTCTGGTCGCCATGCAGCACCCACAGCGCCATCTGGTCCGCGTGCTGCAGCCGCACGCACCCATGCGACCTGTCCCTGCGCGCAAGATTAAACAACCACAGCTCCGGCGTCGAATGCATGTACACGTCATACTCATTCGGAAACAGAAACTTCACCAGCCCCAGCGAGTTCTTCGGTCCCGGTAGTTGCCTCACGTTGTAGCGCAGATGCTCCAGGTCATGCGCCGTAAAGTTCGTCACCACCGTGCCATCGTTCTTGTACACCTGGTAATCGTTGGCCGCCAGATACCCCAACCCATTCTTCTCCACATGCGGCACAATCTCTTTCTTGATGATCGAAGGCGGCAGATTCCAATAAGGCCGGAACACCACATACCGCATCAGCCGCACAAACATCGGCGTGTAGTGATAGCCCTTCACCTCGCCATCCACCACCTTCATCTTGAAGGCCAGCGTGTGGTCCGCGTCATAGGTTCGCACCATGAACTCCGGCAGGTTCACCAGCACACGCGGCTGCATAT
>JBAVDD010000364.1:0-26345 GCA_049587035.1 Acidobacteriaceae bacterium
TCCTTCCTCCACCTCGCTCTGATACGATAGGCGAATAGACCGTTTCGATCAAAAACGCTTGGTATGCGGTAGCTGCTCTCTTCGCGCGGCAAGACCAGATTGTGCCATTCCATCGGTCTTCGGAGGGCCATCCGCTTATGCCTCGTCAATGGGCGGAGCACTAATTAGGATGAGCACGACATAGTTGTGGTTTCTTATTCAAGGTTGGAGGCTGTCGCAGACTTTTTATGGCGTCGATTTTAGACACACTCGATAGATTAGGGGACGAGCACCCGCACAAGCTCCTTTACTCCTACCTCGACCTGAACGGCAACGCCATCGAGAGCTACTCGTATGCGTCTTTTCTTCGGCGCACCAAGGCCATCGCAGGACACCTTCGCAAGGACGGACGTTTCGCTCCAGGGCAGCGCCTTCTGCTCGCCTATCCTCCAGGCCTTGAGATGATCTGCGCGTTCTTTGGATGTGTGCGCGCGGGCCTCGTTCCTGTTCCGGTGTACCCGCCCAGCTCCCGCGGCTTTCAGAGCGCCCTCTACAAGATGGTCCACATCGCGAAGGATTGCCAGGCTTCGGGCGTCTTAACCAGCGAGGACTATCACGCCTCGTTGAAGACAAACCTCGCCCGCAGTGGCGTCTCTGCGTCGGGCGTCGACGTCGAGTACATCTCCAGCCTTCCCTGGATCGTTACCGAAGGCTTCGTCGACCCAGTCGCCGACCAGCCGCTCCTCGAGACATCAAAGATCCTGTTCTTGCAGTACACCTCCGGTTCCACCATGGAGCCCAAGGGTGTGGTCGTCACGCATGAGAACATCCTGCAGACCAGCCCCCTGGTGATCGACCATCCTGATCCGGTCGTCGTGTCCTGGCTTCCTCAGTATCACGACATGGGCCTCATCGGCTGCTATCTATATCCCGCACTCCAGGGTGGCACAACCTACGGCTTCTCCTCTACCGACTTCATTCAGCGTCCCATCCTGTGGTTTGAAACGATCACAAAGTACCGTGCGACGGCGACCGCTGCGCCGAACTTTGCGTACGACTATTGCCTGCGCGCGGGCCGGCTCTCCAAAGAGAATCTTGAGGAGTGCGACCTCAGCTCGCTGCACGTGCTGATGTGCGCGGCCGAACCGGTCAAGCCGGATACATACACCCGCTTCCTTGAGAAGTTTCAGCCCTACGGACTTAAGTCGGAGAGCTTCTACGCTGCATACGGGCTAGCGGAGAACACACTCGCAGTCTCGGTTGGCGGCCGAACGATCGTCTCCATTCATAAGCACGCGCTCGCGCTGGGCAAGGCGCGCATGACCACCGAGGTCTCCGAGATCGATGCTTCCACCAAGGTAGTCAGCTGCGGAAAGCCCCTACCGGGCATGAACGTGAAGATCGTCGATCCCGAGCGGCATGCTGCTCTTGAGTCCGGTCAAATTGGCGAGATCTGGATCTCAGGCACTGGAAAGTGCCAGGGCTACTGGAACAACCCCGAACTCACCCTCAAGCAGTTTCATGCACGACTGGTCGACGACAGCCCATACGACGATGGCTATCTGCGTACCGGCGACATGGGCTTCTTCCACGGTGGAGAACTCTTTGTTTGCGGCCGAATCAAAGACATGATCATTCTGCGTGGGCAGAACTACTACCCTCAGGACATAGAAGGCGTTGTAGAGCGCGCGTCGAATCTGATTCGCGCGCACTGCGTTGCCGCCTTCCAGATCCATGAGGACAGCGAGCCGGCGCTGGCCATTGTTGCGGAGGTCAAGAATCCCAACGTGGTTCCAGAGGCTCGGCAGATTGCCACGGCGGTACGCAACTTCCTGAACGTGGAAGTGGCATTGATCACCTTTATTGCACCCCGCGCCATCCCGAGGACCAGCTCCGGCAAGATCATGCGCCACAAGACCAAGCAGATGTGGCTCGATGGCCAGTTCACGGTTCTCTCCGAGTTCTCACGCGAGAAGGACGCCGGCGCCGACGCCTGCAGCACCGTTGTTCGGTCCTCCTTCGACGCCATGAAGGCGCGCTACAACCTGACCGGCAGAGAATCGTACAACCTCGTCGAGGCCGGCCTGGACTCGCTCGATCTCGTCGTCTTCATGCACGAACTCAAGGAGCTTCTGAAGGACAAGGGAGCGGAGTTGCTCGCGCGTCAGGTCGATATCGGTGTGATTCAGCGCGTCAGCGTGGCCGAACTCTTCCAGCTCGCGGAGCATCTCGAGAGCGCTCCAGAAGAAGCGCTGCTTCAGCTTCGCCACTCCCTCGGCATCTTCCGCGAAGAGCAGCGCGCCGCGGAAAAGCAGATGATGATCGAGGACAGCAAGCTCATCTTCGAACCGCCAGTGCCAGCGCCGCTTCCAGAGGTGCCGGTGCTGCGTCACGTGCTGCTCACCGGCGGCACCGGCTTCATCGGCCCCTTCCTCATGAAGAGCCTGCTGGAGCAGACCGAAGCAAAGATCTACGTACTCGTTCGCGCCTCCGACGAAGAGCAGGGCCGGCAGCGGCTCCGCGCCGCAATGGAAACCATGGGGCCGTGTGAGCCTGGGCTCATGCGTCTCTTCGAGGCTCGTATCGTACCCATCTGCGGAGACCTCGCTCACAAGAACCTCGGGCTGAACGACGAGACCTGGAACTTCCTCGCGCAACAGGTGGACACCGTCTTCCACAACGGCGCAACCGTAAACTACCTCTTCAACTACGACCGCATGCGCGAAGCCAACGTGATCGGCACCAACGAAGTCGTGCGGCTAGCCTTTGACGGTCGTCCCAAGGAGTTCAATTACGTCTCCACCACCTTCATCTTCGGTTGGGCCGTCAAGAGCGTCCTGTGGGAGACCGACCACAACCGCGACATGGAGCTGCTCGACTTCGGCTACAGCCAGACCAAGTGGGTGGCGGAGCAGGTAGTCGCCGACGCCCGCAGCAAAGGCCTCTCCGCGCGGATCTTCCGTCCAGCCCTGGTCAGTCCCTCGGTCGACGGTGGCGGCAACAACTTCGACATCGCGGTACGTCTCGTCGCTTTCATGGTGAACCACGGCATCGGTGTCGACACGCTCAACCAGGTCAGCTTCGTTCCGGCCGACATCGTCGCAAACAACATCGTCGCGATCTCCACCACCGCCGGCACAGCCAACAAGACCTACCATGTCACGCGAGACGACTACGCGAACATGCTCGACATCACCAACCTCATCACCAAATCCACCGGCCGTCAGTTCGACGTCTTCAGCCTGCCCGAATTTGTTCCCGAACTCATCCGCAAGTGCCGCAAGGAAGATCTCCTCTTCCCGCTGCTCGACTTTCTTGTAGGCTCGGTCGACAACATCTCGTCCATGGAATTCAAGCGGTATGACAGCTCGACCTACCAGGCGGCGCGCGACGCCTCTGCGTGGGGGAAACAGGATCCCTCGCTTGAAGACACGGTGAACGGCATTCTGAAGTTCATGCACCGCAAGGGAATCATCTCGGTGGCTCCGCGAGAACTTTCTGACCCCGTGCCAGCAGACTGAACCGCCAAACCTTAGCCGCCAACTACTGTTTGTGGAAGACGAGATTTTCCACGATGTGCTGGCCAGTTTCCAGCGTCCCTGCGTCGGTCTCTGTCATCTCCCGTCCATCGGCAGAGACCACCCAGTGGGCCTTCTCCGTCATCTGTCCGTCACGGCGGTACAGCGCATCCACCGTGTGCGCGTCTACCCGGCTCAACTGCACGGTGTCATTGCGCGAGTTCTGCAGATCATACGTCTTGCCGTCAAAACGCGCGGTATAGCTGAATCCGCCAGAGAACCGCACACCGTTGGTTCCATCCGGTTGAATGTTCAGCGTCAGACCCTGCCGCATGCGCGTCTTGCTCATGTCTTGGGTCCACTCGCCGGCGAAGGGATCTTTCGCCACCCGCACTCCTCCGCTTCGCACCCACACCGTCACCTGCGTCGGCTGGCCCACGGTAGCGGTGGTGACCGTAAGCTCGTCCCCGTCCTTCGAAAGCTTGTCGTCAATGGTTGCGGCAACGGCTCCCGCCTTCTTCTCCTTGACCTCGACATGCGTCCGGCTGACCCGGTGAAGTTCAATCTGGTCGAACATGGGGTTACCGGCCACCGCGGTCTCATGCCCATTGGAGTTCGCGGTGAAGTCGATGCGCTTCTCGCCCGACATGACCACATGCTCCTGATCCTTCTCCGGCGTGATCGAGAGTTTATTCGGAGGTGTGAGCGACGACTGCGCAGAACTGAGCGTCCACGTGCCAACGCGCGGATCGGCGGATCCAATCTGAAGAGCAGCAAAGAGTCCTAGCAATGCAATGCGTAAAATAAGGCCTCCTTCAATGGCCAGAGCTTCGATCACTCTAGCAGATGCCAAAAGTGTCCTCCGTGGCTATCGCAACGGTGTATCCTACTTCAGAAAATCAAGTCCCAAGTCCAGCGATGCAAACCTGTTCATCCATCTGCATCTAACTCAGACGTAAGAACTTCCTCGGCGTCGGCGGAAAATAGTACGAATCCCCCGAGATCACGAGCGCGTAGTCCAAGATGACAAGATGAATGGAGTGAATGTGCGTCATTATTGGGTTGCCGGAATCGTACTGATCGCCGTCCTCGCCCTCCTTCCATTCTCCTTCCACGCCGAGCGGCATCTCGAGACCGCGACCCGCGTCGAAGGCAGCCAGGCCGAAACCGTAACCCAGGAGCTTGCGACCCGCTTCCATTCGCCCTTCGTCAATCGTGTCGTCCTGGTCGTTCAAGGCCTTCCACCCGCCAACTCTCCTCAGGGCGAACAAGCCCTCACGACGATCGTCTCCGCGCTGCAGGGCCAGCCCGGCGTCTCGGGCGTGGTCTCCTATTTACAGCTGCGCGACCCCATCTTCTTAGGCAAGGGTGGCGGCACCTTCGTCCTCATTGGGCTCGACGCAACCGACGGCCCGGTGGAATCACTGGTCCCCGGCCTCCACCAGATCGCGCACTCCCTCGAAGCTCAGCTGCGCGGAAGCTACCCGTCCATCAAGCTACAGCTGACCGGAGAGATTCCACTCAACTTCGACATCCGCAAAGCCAGCGCCGCAGACGTGCACCACGGCGAGCTGCTCGTCATTCCTGCGACGATTGCACTGCTTCTGCTGGCCTTTGGCAGCCTGGTCGCTGCGCTCATCCCGGTGGCCGTAGGGCAGCTCGCCATCGCAATGACTCTCGCCATCGCAGGTCTGCTTGCCGAGCGCTTTCACCTCTCCATCCTCGTGCAGAATCTTGCCACAATGCTCGGGCTAGGTCTGGGCATCGACTACACGCTGCTCATGGTCAGCCGTTTCCGCGAAGCCATCGCCGCCGGCAACGATGGCGCCACTGCCTCGCTCATCGCCGCGCACCGCGCAGGCCGCACGCTGCTCGTCTCTGCCTCAACGGTCGCCATCGGTTTTCTCGCGTTGCTCACTGTTCCCATTAGCGAGATTCGTTCGATCGGCATCGCGGGCTTTCTCGTCGCCGCGATCAGCGTCTTGCTGGCCAACACGCTCGTTCCCGCGCTGCTCTCGCTGCTTGGACGGCGCATCAACTTCTGCCGCATGCCCTTTACGCCCAAGCTGGATGCGCATCACGCAGAGCGCACCGGAAACCGCTGGCGCAAGTGGGGCAAGCTCATCGTTGCGCATCCCTGGCTCGCCATTCTGCTCGCTGGAGCACCTCTGCTGTTGCTCGCATGGCAGGCCACGCGCCTGGACACCAGCCTGCCCAGGGGCGACTGGCTTCCGGCGGCTGCAGAGTCAGTCCACGCTCTCCACACCCTCCAGGATATGGACCGCAACGGAGTGGTTGAATCGATGCGCGTCATCGTCGACCTTCCCACCAACTCCATCACCGGGTCCGACGCCGGCTGGAACGCCATCGATAGCCTCTCCAAGAAACTCGCTGCCGACCCACGCTGTTACCGGGTGATCTCCATCACCACGGTCACCGACAGCAACCGGTCTTTTCTCGACAATCTCCCACGGTCAACGCGACGAACCTTGCTCAGCAGCGACGGCCACTCAGCGCTGATCGAGGCCATTCCCAACAGCTCCGTCTCCCTGCGTCAGCAGGTGGACTGGGTCCGACAGTTGCGCCGCGCCGGAGCTCCTGCTCTCACCGGCATCCCCAACGCGACCCTCCTCGTAGGCGGCATCCCGGCCCTCAACGCCGACTACCAGACCATCGTCGACAGGCACCTGGTCTCCGTTACGCTGCTGGTGGTGCTTGGCACCCTGCTAGCGCTGCTTTGCGGCTTCCGCTCGGTCGTCGTAGCCATCAAGGCCATCCTGCTCAACCTGCTCTCCGTCGCAGCCTCTTTCGGAGCGCTGGTGCTGGTCTTTCAGTTGGGGTACGGCAGCCGCTTTCTCGGCGTGCCCGGAGGTACGGGTAGCGTCTTTCCGCTGGTCCCCATCGTCACCTTCGCCATCGTCTTCGGCCTCAGCATGGACTACGAAGTCTTCCTTGTTTCCCGCGTCCTGGAGGCGCGCCGCAGTGGCCTGAGCGAATTAGACGCCATCCCTGAAGGCATGGCCCGAACCGCCGGCCTGATCACCAGCGCGGCTGCCATCATGATGGTCGTCTTCATCGCGTTCACCTTCGGAAGCTTCCTTGTCGTCAAGATGATCGGCTTCACACTCGCTATCGCCGTCTTCATCGACGCCACACTGGTGCGCATGATCATTGGTCCTGCGCTTCTGCGCCTGGCGGGCGACTGGAACTGGTGGCCCTGGGGTCTCAGCCAGAAGAAGAACGCTCCCATGCTCATCGACTAGGGAGGGGGAGTTGTACATTCCCGTTCGGCAACATTTACTATGGGTCCCGAACTAAAGCGGTTTAAGCGGCGTGAATCTGCGACCGCCATGGAGACAATGTGCGCCACCCTCTCGCCTCTCGAATCGAGCTCCTTTCCCTCTGCGTCTCTGCCTGCCTCTGCCTTTCCGCCACATCCGTAGCCGCCGCGCAGAGCAAGACGAAGCCAATGCCCCCTCCAGTCACGTGGACTTCAGCGCAGGATCACCAGAACATGATGGACCAGCTCGGAATCACAGCGCTGCGCCCCGGGCCCAGTGGCAATGAGAAGGCTCCCAATCACGCCAACTACGACGAGAGCACAGCCAACCCCTACCCAAACCTGCCCGACCCGCTGCGAATGAACGACGGACACGAGGTAACGACACCGAAGCAGTGGTGGGATGAACGCCGGCCCCAGATCGTCCACGACTACGAAGAGTACGTCTACGGCCGCGTCCCGGCGCATGTGCCCAGCGTCCATTGGACCGTCGTTGCCGTCGACCACGAGAACCTCGGCGGCCATCCTGTGATTGCGAAGCAGCTACTCGGCCGCGTCGACAATGCCTCGGACCCAATGATCTCCGTGAACATTCGGATGATGCTCGTCACCCCAGCGAACACCACGCGCCCCGTGCCTGTGCTCATCATGTTTGGCCGCACAAACTTTCCCGCACCGAACGAACCCACCACCGACGAACTCGACCGCATCAACGCAGCAGAGAAGGCGCAGCTGGTGCAACAGGATCCTTCGCTGAAGGATGTCTTCGCACAACACCCCGCGTGGGAGCCGCAGCAACCCGCGCCCTTCGTCTTTCCGCAGTTCAACGCTGACGGCGATCCGCCAAGTCCATGGGAACTCATCGCCGCCGGCTGGGGCTTCGCAACCCTCGACCCACAGAGCGTCCAGGCGGACAACGGCGCCGGTCTCACGCGCGGCATTATCGGTCTGGTCAACAAAGGGCAACCCCGCACACCCGATCAATGGGGCTCGCTGCGCGCCTGGGCGTGGGGAGCCGGTCGAGGCCTGGACTATCTCATGACCGACCCCACCGTGGACGGAAAGCACGTCGGCATTGAGGGTGTCTCGCGCTACGGCAAGGCCGCGCTGGTAACGATGGCCTTCGACCAGCGCTTCGCCATGGTGCTCGTCGGATCCTCCGGCAAGGGCGGCGCCACACCCCTGCGCCGCAACTTCGGCGAGGCGGTCGAGAGCCTCGCGTCTAGCGAGGAGTACCACTGGATGGCAGGGAACTTCCTTAAGTACGCAACCGCCTCATCCAGGTTTGGCAGCAAGACTCCCGGAGACCTCCCCGTGGACTCCGACGAGCTCATCGCACTCTGCGCGCCGCGTCTCACGTTCATCAGCTACGGCATCCCCGAGAAGGGCGACGCGAAGTGGCTCGATCAGCGCGGAAGCTTCATGGCAACGGTTGCGGCCAGCCCGGTGTTCACCCTGCTCGGCGTAAAGGGTCTTGGGGTGACCGAGAATTACCATACCGCGGCGATGCCTCCGGTAAACGAAGGCTTGCTGGGCGGGCACCTCGCCTGGCGACAGGACGATGGCGGACACACCGACGCCCCCAACATGAAGTACTTCATCCAGTGGGTCGACAACTCCATCGGCTACAAGCCACCGCAAGATTAGCCCCCACTCTGCCCCGCAGCCAGCCCGGCGCCATCACTCGGCAAGGGCTGCCCGGGAGCTGTTCGGAGGCTCGTTTGGCAATTTCTTTTGTCTGCGTTACCTGGAGGTACCCGGCAAGCCTCTCGGATTCGCTGACGCCCTATAAGCCTATATATATCAACAATATAATTCTGACCGGGAGAATTTGCCCTGAGCCCCGAGAATGGCAAAAGCCCAGTCATAAAGCGATTTATCAACAAGCAAGCTAAAAAAGCATTGACAACCTTAGTGCCGGATAGGTAAAGAATGTGACGGCATTAAATCGCATTAACTAGTCCATATGAGATAAGTGCGCGTCCAGAGAAGCGAGTTCCAGAGCCGTATGAATTTTGGAGGTAGTATGCAACGTGATCGAAACAATAGGGAGCTAGGCACAATTCTTGGCCTGAATGCTCCTGTCAACCTACGCAAGGCGAAAGCCTTTCTCAACAAGTGGTCAGGTATCGGCGCTGGGCTAATCGCCGTGGTCCTGCTTCTGTTGGCAATGCCGGTGATGCACGCGCAGACAACCGCGCAGATCTCCGGAACCGTGACGGACACAACCGGCGCGGTGATCCCCGGCGCCTCGGTAACCCTGATCAATGAGGCAACGCAGGATACTCGCGTCGTCAAGTCCAACGGAGATGGTATCTACTCCTTCCCGGCGTTGCTGCCTTCCACGTACACCATCAAGGTTAAGGCGAAGGGCTTCGAGGCGAAGGACCTCACAGGTCTCATCCTGCACGCTGGTGATGAGCGCACCGTCCCTGCATTCGCTCTTGCTATCGGAGCCGAGTCGCAGACCGTAACGGTCGAAGCCGCCGGCGAGATGATCCCGGAAGATAACGGCGAACGTTCCGACGTCCTCTCCTCCAAGGACATCGACAACCTGGCATTGGAAGGACGCGACACCACGGAACTGTTGAAGGTTCTTCCTGGTGCGACCACCATCTCGGGTGGCCTTACCAATGCGGCCGGATCCTTTAACGATCTCAGCATCTCGGCGAATGAGAGCGCTATCGGCAACGGCATCAACATCAATGGTGTCCCTAACCGCGGCGGCACGGCGCTCCTCTCGGACGGCGTCAGCGTCCTCGATCCAGGCGACAATGCCAGCTCGATTGGCATCATCAGCCCTGAAATGACGGCTGAGGTCAGCGTTCAGACTTCCAACTTCGGCGCGTATGTCCAGAACGGCCCAGTGGTCGTCAGCGCTATCAGCAAATCAGGAACCGCTCACTATCATGGTGAGGGATACTTCGATGCCCGTAATGACGTATTGAATGCCAATGACTGGCAGGATAACCACAATGGTCACCCCAAGGCTGGCGCGCACTATTACTACCCTGGCGGCAATATCGGCGGACCGGTTCCGTTCACGCACAAGAAGGTCTTCATCTGGGGTGGCTACGAGCGTTTCCTGCAGAACCCCGGAAACGCAAATCACCTTGAGTCCTTCATCCCCTCTCCTGAAATGATGGCGGGTGACTTCAGCTCAGACAACGCCGATAACGTTGCCCTGTGCCCAAGCGGCTTTTCCTCGTCGTCGTCTGCGAATGGCACGTGGTGCAACAATATCGCTGGCGGGGGTATGGACTTATTTGGTAGCGACACGGTTATGTCCGCATCGGGATCGAACACTGGCGGCATCATCCCGTCTGCAGACTTGAGTCCAGGCGCGGCGGCACTCGCTGCTTTCTGGCCCAAGGCCAATTCCAATCCCGCAACCACTTCGGGCGGATACAACTACTATCAACCGATCCAATCGACCAATAACGGTTGGGTGTATCGCATTCGTATGGATTACAACCTCAACGACAACAATAAGTTCTACGTTTCATACCAGCAGGCCTATAGCTCCACGCTGGCACAGGGCAACGGCGCACATATCTACTGGACGCCGGGCAACTCCATTCCTGCTCCAGGCGGCGGATTGGTCGGTCAGGTCTTCACCAAGTCGATCTCTGGCCACTTTGTCCATGTTTTCAACCCCTCAACCACCAACGAGTTCATCGCTGCGTGGGGCTTCGGTAGCTTCCCCTTCGGACCTCCGAACCAGAAGGCAGCGGATAAGAGCACGCTTGGATATACCTACGGGTCAATCTACGGAGCTTCGCAACTCATTCCGTCGTACAGCACTGCTGGAAACCAGACCTTTCCGGACTTCTCCCAGGGGGATTGGTTTGAGCCCAATGGCTATTACATTGTCCGCAAGGAGGTTCCCAGCTTTACAGATAACTTCACGAAGGTGTGGGGTGCACACACCGTCAAAGTCGGTGCCTATACTCAGAACACCGGCAACCTGCAGGGCAACGACGGCGTTGAGCCCAATGGAAGCATCACGAGTTTCTCCGGACAACAGCCGAATTACTTTACCAAGCAGGAAGTCGGCGCTCCCAACAACCCTACGGCGAACTTTGTAATAGGAAACGCCACCGGCTACCAGGAGAGCAACTCAGCGCCAGTCAGCGATATGGCCTATCAGAACACTGCGTTCTACGTAGATGATTCCTGGAAGGTGAACAAGAACCTGAGCGTTGAAATGGGTGCACGTTTTGAGCATGTGGGTCACTGGTATGACCGTAACGGCGTCGGTATGGCCGATTTCTTCCCGGATCGCGTCTTCTCCGATTACTACTCCGGAAAGGTTGATCCAGGCTTCTACTGGCATGCAATTGATCCGTCGGTACCTCTGAGCGGGCAGCCGAATCGTCTCGCGGTCGTCTCGCCTCGTTTTGGTGTCTCGTATGATCCCTTCGGAACTGGTAAAACCGTAATCCGCGGCGGGTGGGGCGTATATCGCTTTGCCGGTCAGTACAACGATTATGCTTCTGCTCTAACCACCGCGCAGGGCGTAAAAACCTATAATCTGCCAGGACAGACGAGTGTTTTGTTGAGCCAGATTTCGCAACTTCCGGCGGCTAAATGCAGCACACCTCCTTGCGGAATTACCGGCTCGCAGACTGGATTGGATGCCAACGATTATGGCGTGCCAATCACGTATGCCTGGAACTTTACGATCGATCACCGATTCAAATGGAATACGCTTTTGGATGTTGCCTACGTGGGCAATACCAGCAGCCAGATTTTGGATAACGGTGAAACGATCGAAGGCAGCGGCTTTGGCGCCTTGGCGGATCAAAACAAAACGCCAATCGGAGCACTGTTCCTTCCCGATCCGATCACGGGTGTAACGTCAGGAAACCCGGAGAACGTAGGCACAAACCCGCTGACCGGTGCTCCCACAGGAAACAAGCTTGCCGACTACCATCCCTTTGGCTACGCCTATGGCACGAACGCCATATCCCAGTCAGAAAGCAATCAATACTCCAATTACAACGGTCTGCAGGTTGCCTATTTGAAAGAAGCAGGCAAGCTAACCTACGACTTCAACTTCACGTGGTCGAAGACGCTCGGAACGGTATTGCAGTGCAACCCGTATGTGGTTCGCGGCTGCAATTACGGCATTGCTTCGATTGATCGCCCGTTTGTCTTCAACTCTTCGTATACCTATGCGGTCGGTGAATTCCATCATGGAGACGCGATTGTGAAGGGTATTCTGAGTGGCTGGACGATCTCGGGTATCTCCACCTGGCAAGCTGGCGGAAGTTTGCTGGCTGAGCTTGGCAATGGCGTTCCGAACTTCAGTTTGTCGGAAAGCTATACAAATCCACCTTCAAATAAAACGTCTACCACGCCAAATACGTTGGGCGTAACCAGCGGCATCTCTCAGGCAACCTACTATGGTACCGACGAGGGTAGTCTCGCCATTCAACCCGTGCTGACTTGCAATCCAAACCGTGGGCTCGCCAAATACCAGCGGCTCAACCTGGCTTGCTTCTCTGCGCCGGCGCTTGGAGCACCCGGAACCGCCGGTCAGTATGGTGGCCAGAAGTACCCGCGTATGAGCATGGGTTCTTTCTTCGACAACGATCTGGCGATCTACCGCACGATTCACATCCACAACACGCAGAACATACAGTTCCGCGTGTCAGCGGGCAACTGGCTGAACCATCCTCTGCCCCAGTTCAGTGGATCAAACCAGATCGGCCTGCACTATAACGTCGACTACAACACGCGCGCGATTACGCTCAACAAGGGCAACGGCGGGACCGTCAATCAGGGCAATAATGAGACGGTCAGCAACTTCGGATTCATGGACTCGAAGACCGGCGGACCCTACGAGCGCATCATCGGGCTCAACGTGAAGTACACCTTCTAACCCTCAGCCTTGTGAGCGGGGCGCAGACTCTTCTGCGCCCCCTTCAAGTTTCCATTCAAGTATCAAGAGGTGTAGGCCGATCGGCCAGCCTGTAAACACCCGCTTCAACTATGTGCCTCCATACCAGAAGGTGGCTTTTACCGGCCACCTTCTTTTTTTGTCGAGTAAGATAACCTTGGATTGCTTCATGAAACCGCTCCAGCTGAACCCGCCGCTCAGACGCTGTGTTAGCGCGTGCCTGCTCGCGGCGTCTCTTCCCCTCCTTGCGCAAACACCTTCTCCCAAGACTGGCGAATCAGTGCTCCAGCGCCGTTATGACGCCGCTCAGGCATTTCAGGCCGCTCACGACCTCGATCACGCGACTCAGCAATACCAGATCTTCATCGCCGATAGCCTCGGAGAGCTAGCGCTCGGTCGCGCCCGCGCCGGAGAGTACGAGAAGGCCGCCAACTACTTTGACACAGCCCTCGCGCTGGTTCCGGATTTCCCCGCCATGCAGATGGAGTACGCGCATGTGGCGTTCGATAGTGGCGACTACGATCATGCAAAGCTCCTCGCATCCGGTGTCATCCGCGATTACCCGAACAACGCCAAGCTTCAGGCCGACGCTCACGCAGTGCTTGGCCGCGTACTCCTTAAGACCAATGACGATCAGGGCGCAAAGCAGCAGTTCGAAGCCGCAGTGGCCCTCGACCCCACCTTCCCAAACGGATATGAACTCGCCGTCGCCGACCTCGATCTGGGCGACGGCAAAGGGGCTACGAAAATCTTCTCCGAAATGCTCGCCTCCTTCGGGGATACCGCCGCCATCCACATGTACTTCGGCCAGGCGTATTCGCGCTCTGATTTCCAGGACGATGCCGTCGCAGAGTTCAAGAAGGCGATCGCAAAGGACGACAAGCTCCCCGGAGTTCATTACTCGCTCGCGGCTGCATATCTCGCTACGGCCGGCAACTCCAAGCTGGGCGAGGCCGAGCAGGAGCTGCGCAAGGAGATTGCCATCTCTCCGCGCAATGCAGAGGCCTACGCAGCTCTCGGCCATCTGCTCGCGCAGCAGCATCGCGACCCCGCCACGCAGCTTGAGGCGGAGAACGATCTCAAGCGCGCCACGGAGCTCGATCCGACAGATCCCGACGGCTACTTCTACCTCGGCCAGTTCTACGCCGACTCGAAGCAGATTCCTCAGGCCGAAGCTGCACTCCGCCAATCGATCGCGCTCACCAGGGACGTCTCGCGAAACTCCTTTCAGGTGCAGAAGGCACACTACCTTCTCGGTCGCCTCCTGATGCAGAGCGGCTCCGTCGACGAAGGCAAGCAGGAGATCGCCACCTCGCAATCCTTGCTACAGGAAAATCTGCAACGCGCACGCAACCAGCTCTCGGATTATCTGCAGGCGTCAACCACGGCCCGCGCTGCGAACCCGCAGTCGCCGCACATGCCCATGACGCTCGAGGACCGAACAATAGATCCTGCAGCATCCCGCGAAACCGACGCATTAGAGAAGCAGCTCTCACCTGCGATCGCGGACAGTTACAACAATCTGGGCGCCATTGCTGGCAGCAAAGCCAACTACCGTGTCGCGCTGCAATACTTCGTTCAGGCGGCCGAGTGGAATCCAACTCTGCCCGGCTTGGATCTCAACTGGGGTCGCGCCGCATTTTCCGCCGGCGCTTTTGCGCAGGCCATTGGGCCTCTTAGCCACTATCTCGAAGCCCATCCTGACGACGAAGGAATCCGCGCGGAGCTGGGCCTAAGCCAGTTCTCCGCAAACAACTATGCTGCCACAGTAAAGACCCTCGAGCCTCTGGACGGCAAGGGAACGGAAGCCCCGCCGTTGCAATACGCCTATGCGGAATCGCTCGTACAAACGGGCGATACGCACAACGGAATCATCAAGCTCCTGGCGCTCGAAAATGCGAACCCGAAGGTAGCCGAAGTTCATCGCGCGCTCGGTGGCGCCTACGCGTTGGAGAAATCTCCAGCCGCCGAGGAGGAGTTCGAGACAGCGATCCGCCTCGACCCCGCAGACGCCGAAGCCCACATCGCGCTGGCTCACCTACAGCTGGCGCGAGGAGATGCAAGGGCCGCGCTCACCAGCCTCAAAGCAGCCGCGAAGCTTGAACCGCAGAATGCGGCCCTACAGAAGGAAATCGCCGACGCGAGCCGGCAAGCGTCGCACAACTAAGCTTCAACGCTTCGCACCCTTCGGAAGTATCTTCTCGCGAGGCACGATGCCCTGGCCTTCGAGCACCGAGTAGAAGTGGTCCGCAACCAGGTTTTTCAGCGTCTCTTTCTCGCCTGTTGGCCACGTGATCTCCACCGTATCCACCGTGTCATGGCTGCCAAGCCCAAAGTGCAATCGCAGATCGTTCTGCGATAAGTAGCTTCCTCCGCTGAGAAGCTCGCCCACTTGCGCTAGGTTTCCAGCCGTCACCCGCACCCGCGCATTCAACGCCAGCCGATTGCTCTTCGTACCCGCCAGCTCAAAGCTGATCCAGTGGTTCTTCGCTCCGCCCTCTGGACGCAGAATCATCGGGCTGCCTTCAAGGTTCTCGACGACCAGCTCCAGGTGTCCATCATTAAACAGATCACCCACTGCAAGCCCACGACTCACCTGTGGAATCTGAATCGCAGGTCCAACCAGTTTGCTGGCATTGCGAAAGGTCCCATCATGCTGATTGAGGAACAGCAGCTTGGGCTCGCGATATCTAGTCCCAATGTCCTTGGTATCCACCTGCGGATACACATGTCCGTTCACCAGGAACAGATCCAACCATCCGCTATTGTCGAGGTCATAGAACGAGTCACCCCAACCAACATAAGGAGCCGTGGCCAAAGCGATGCCAGCCTGGTCGGACACATCCGTGAAGTTAAAGTCGCCGTCATTACGAAACAGCGTTGTGTACTCTTCGCTGAAGTGTGTGATCGCCACAGAGAAGCGCCCGGTGTGCAGATAGTCTCCCAAAGCCACGCCCATGTTGGCCTGTTCGTACCCGTCCTTGTTCACTGCGATGCCTGCCTGGTACGCCACATCCGTGAACTTCCCACTACCATCGTTGCGATAAAGATAATTTGGTTCGCCATCGTTAGCGACAAAGAGATCGAGCTTGCCGTCGCCGTTGAAGTCCGACCACACCGAGGTCAGCCCAAAGTACTTCTGCGCATCGTCGACACCCGCTGCCTTCGACACATCCGTAAACGTGCCATCGCCGTTGTTGTGATAAAGATTATCCGGCGAACCCGGCAGACCTCTCGGGCCGCACTGCACCGGTATCTCGTGATACATGCAGGTCTTCTTCGAGCCCAGCGTTGGCAGGTCGTTCAAATTCAAATCAACATAGTGCGGCACAAACAAGTCGACATAACCATCATTGTCGTAGTCGCCGAAGGCCGCGCCCGTCGCCCAGCCTTTATCGCTGCTCAAGCCCGACTGCTTCGTGACATCGGTGAACGTACCGTCGCCGTTGTTCCGGTAAAGCACCACGCCGCCAAAACAGGTCACCAGCAGATCGGGCCAGCCATCGTTGTTGAAGTCACCAACCGTAGCGCCCATGGCCCAGCACGGGTGTCCCACACCGGCTTTGTCTGTCACATCGGTAAACGTGCCATCGTGGTTGTTGTGATACAGCGCGCTGCGTGCCTTCGTCCCAGCCAGCGACATGTTCACATCCGGCGCATTAGTGAAGAAGATATCCGGCCAGCCATCACGATCGTAATCGATCAACGCCACGCCCCCACTCATCGACTCCACAATATACTTCTTATTTGGCGAAGAAAGATGGTTGAAGTGAATGCCCGTCTTCGCCGTGATATCGACCAACTGCGGGATCGCATCGGCAGCAGCCACCGTTTTCGAATGAGTTGGTGCCGTCACCGAGTTGTGCTCCTGCTGTCCCAGTGCCGCAGCGCAAAAGGCCAGCGAGAGGCTAGCCACAAGCACCGCAACGCCCCGGCGGTGGATCCCCCCACACTTGGTCAGCCATCGCGAAATCCTGGAAGCAATCATCGAGTGGCTGTTACTCTTTCGCGCGCTTCTTCAAAGCAATATTCAGGCGCTTGATCTTTTGATTCAGCGTCGAGAGCGGAACTCTAAAAAACTCAGAAGCCTCCGTCTGGTTCCAGTTGCAACGCTCCAGCCGGTCAGAGATGATCCGCCGCTCAATGTCCTCCATCACGTCAAAGAGGGAAGCATCCGGGCGTTGTTCCAGCAGCGCAGTCGAGAACGTGTTCCCCCGCAGTTGCCCCGGCAGCAACTCCGGAGTCAACAACGGCCCGTTCGAGAGCACCACACCACGCTCCATCGCATTCTCCAACTCGCGCACGTTCCCCGGCCACTCATAGTCCATCATCAACCGCAGCGACTCCGGCGCGAGCTCTGGCGGCGCGAATCCATTCTCCTCCGCATAAAACTTGAGATAGTGATTCGCCAGCAGTGGAATATCTTCCTTGCGATTGCGCAGCGGTGGAAGCTCCAGGCAAATCACGTTGAGCCGATAGAAGAGATCCTCGCGGAACCGGCCCTCCTGCACGGCCAGCTGCAAGTTGACATTGGTCGCAGCAACAATGCGGATATCCACCTGGATCTCCTGCGTCCCGCCCACGTGCATAAACCGTCGGTCCTGCAGCACACGCAGGATCTTCGCCTGCATATCCATTCGCATTGTGCCAATCTCGTCCAGGAACAGCGTTCCACCATCCGCCACCTCGAACAATCCCTTCTTCGCTGCGACCGCCGAGGTGAACGCACCGCGCTCATGCCCAAACAGCGTAGACTCCAGCAGGTCCGACGGCACCGCCCCCGTATTCACCGGGATGAACGGTTTGTCGCGCCTTGGCGAGTGCGCATGAATGGCCTTCGCGATCAGCTCCTTACCCGTTCCGCTCTCACCTTGGATCAACACCGTCGACCGGCTTGGAGACACCTGCGCCACCAGATCAAACAAGCGCAGCATCGGCTCACTCTTGCCCACGATGTTCTCAAACGAAACGCGCTGCTTGAGCGTTCGCTTGAGGTGCACCACCTCCTGCTCGGCACGATTCTTGCCGATCGCCACGCGGATATCCGCCAGCAGCTTCTCGTTGTCCCAGGGCTTCTGAACGAAGTTCGACGCACCTGCACGGATCGCATCCACCACATTCCCGACCGTTCCATAGGCAGTAATCATGATCACGGGGAGATCAGGCACCAGCGCATGAATTCTCGGTAGCAGGTCGATTCCACTCTCTCCCGGCAGCGCCAGGTCCAGCAACATCAGGTCATAGGTGTTGCGCGTCAGCTGGTCCAGCCCGCTCGCCCCGTCCGCTGCCAGGTCGACGCGAAATCCCTCCAGCGTCAGCAGCGTTTCCAGTGAGTCCCGAATCCCCGCTTCGTCATCGATGATCAGAATTCTCTGGCCCGACGAATGAACCACGGTGCCCGGTTCCTCGATCTGATCGCTTACGACTGCCTTAGACATGGACTACCTTTCCCTCCGCGCCAGCCGGCTTGTTGCCCGCGAGCGTCTTCGTGTGCGGCCGCTGTCCCGTGGAATCCGCCGCAGGGAACTCGAGCCGGAAGACCGTACCTTCCCCAAGCGTGCTACTTACCTCAATCGTGCCTGCATGCTCCTGCACGATTCCGTAGGTCACGGCCAGGCCGAGTCCCGTCCCTTTGCGCTGACCCTCCTTCGGATTGCTCTTTGTCGTAAAGAACGGATCGTAGATCTTCCGCAGAACTTCTGGTGGCATACCCACGCCGTTATCCTCCACGCGAATCTCTACTCCCTTGGACGTCGGCGCGGTGAAGATGCGGATGCTCCCGCTGCCTCCCTCCTGCAGGGCATCCTTCGCATTCAGCACCAGGTTTACCAGTACCTGCTGCAGCTTGCCGCGGTTTCCAGAGACCACCGGCAGGTTCTCGCTCAGCTCCGTCGCAATCGCTACGCCACCCGATCGCATCTGATGTTCCAGCAGCAGCACCGTGTCACGCACAATCACGTTCACGTCCACGCGCCCAAAGTCCACGCTGCCCATGCGCGAAAAGTTCAGCAGGCCATTCACGATTTCGGATGCGCGGAACGTCTGTTGCGTAATCTTCTCCAACACCGGTTGCAGGCGCGCATGCGTAGCCTCGTCGGACCGCAACTGCTTGCCCAGCATCTGCGCATAGCTTGAGATCACTGCCAGCGGCGTATTCACCTCGTGCGCCACGCCCGCCGCCAGCAGGCCAATCGACGACAGCTTCTCCGACTGCGTAAGTTGCGTCTCCATATTGATGCGGTCGGTAATGTCGTCCACAATCACGATGCGTCCTACCGCGTGGAAGTCGCGATTGAGCAAAGGGGCAATCGTAATGTTGGCAATGCGGGCCTCCCCTGTAGGTGTAGGCAGGCGGAATTTGTACAGCGTACTCACCCCCTGCTCGCCGCGCAGGCGATCGAACTCCTGCAGAAACTCAGCAGGGAAGACCTCACGCAGCGGCCGGCGCAGTGCGTCGCTCCTGGGCGTCGCGTACATCACCTCCATCTGCGCGTTCCAGCTTTCTACGAGGTCTTCCAGATCCACCGCGAACACGCCGATGTTGATCGACTCCACGATATTTTCATTGAAGTCGCGCAGCCGCTCGAAGTCCCGAATCTTCTGCTCCAGTCGGCGATACAGCTGCGCATTCTGAATCGCAATCCCTATATACCCTGCCAGCGACTCCAGCAGCTCCATGTCTTCGCTGGAGAGAAAATCGCCCTCGCCCGTGCGCCCCAATCCCAGCACCGCAATCGTGCTCCGGCCGGAGCCTTCATGCCTTGCCGCCCGGCACGGTACGTAATAATTCAGATCGAGCGAAGCCGCGGTCTGCCGCTCCGCATCAGGTAGTCGCAGCATCGCCTGAGGCATCTCGAAGAACAGGTGGCTGCTGCTATCGCGGTTATCGAAGTCTAGAAATCCAAGGTCGAGCGAGTCCGCATTCGACAGCACCTGCTGCGACAGACCGTGCGATGCCGCCAGCGAGAATTTGCTCTTGCGCCCTTCCATCTCTTCCTGCGCAAGGAACACCGCCACCCGCGTCACCAGCAGCGTCTGCGGCAGCCGCTCCACAATCGAGTTCATCAGAGCGCGCAGGTCAGTCTGCGCATTCAGCTCACTGCCAAACTCCACCAGCGTCTCACGGTAGTCGATACTCTTCTGATCGAACACCCGGTCCAACTGGCCCTGGATTACCCGCTTCAGCGGGTCGAAGACGAGGCCCGTAAAGATGACCGCGGCCACCAGTCCCCACTCGCCCAGGTGCTCAAAGCGCTTGTGTACCAGCTCTGCGCTCAGCGCCACCACGCCAAAGTAGATGCCAACCAGCGCCGCCGTTGCAATCGTATACGACGCGCCGCGCTTGAAGATCAGGTCAACGTCCATCAGCCGGTAGCGCACAATCGCCCAGCTGAACGTCAGCGGCAACAGGATCAGCGAGAGCAGCGCAACCTGCGTCAGTGCGCTCGGCACATACGAATCAAAGAGGAAGGGAATCACGTACAGCGCGGTGAATGGAATCACCGTCAGCACCGTGCCGCGCGAGAGCCACTTCAGCTGCTGGCGTTGCAGCGGCTGCTCTTCCGTGCGATATCGCACCCAGAACACGATCGCCGCAAGAATGTAGAAACCTGCCAGATAGGCCTGGTCGAACTTGTTCAGGCGCAGCTGCAGCTTGCCCGTCGCCTCCCAGTACGTGTACGACAGGTAGTGCAGAACGCCCAGCACCAGGCCTGGCACATAAATCAGCGGATACAGCAACCGCCGCCGCCGCCGCGATGCCTCTTGCGTAAAGCTGATCGCGAAGTGCAAAAACAGAGCTGGCTGTAGCTCCGTCGCAAGGATGTTCCCCGTCAGGATCGTGATGTCCAGCCCGTCGAGAATGCCCGTGTACTTGAACGCGTACAGGATGAAGGAGACCAGACAGAAGACGAAGAAGTGGGTCGACTTCGGTGCGGTCCAGCGTCGAAACAGCACAAACAGGCCGATCGCCAGGTACACCAGCGCAATCAGCCGCTCCACCTGCCAGTCCGTCCGGTCGGTTGGCTGCAGGTAAACCCATACCGGCACAACCACCGTCCTCGCACGTCTGTTCATGCTCCGCAGCAGCGAGTATTTGACCTTCGACCACACCCCATTCACATAGATCTGGCGCGCGAGATCTGCCACCCGTGGCGTGGGAATATCATTGACAGAGGTCAGAATATCGCCGGTTCGCACACCCGCTCGGAACGCAGGGGTATCCGGTGGCACCAGGTAGGCGCGCAGCCCTCCCGTCGCCTCCGTCCAACCAGCACCGTCGGTTGCCGGGGTGTAATCGCTCTCCTGCAACCGGTTCGCGATCGCCAGCCCCAGGGCAGCCAGGGTGAAGATCGCCAGAACAATCGCCAGCAGCCGGGTTTGAGCGCCGCTCTTCACGGGGGAGCACCGTCTTTCAGATATTACTCATGCAAATCACCGGCCAAAGTCGGAGCCCGGCAAAGCCCTGATATCCCAACAGAATGAACGCCGTTGAGGAAATCGCAGCGGATCAGATGCACTAATTCATAGGCACATACGCATTTTAGAATAGCTTGTTTTCGTGACCCTGCTTCATTTGACGTATCGAAGGAACCTTCAGAGTGATTCCATCCCATCAAAAACGTCACTCCGCTTTTGCCAAACTTTGTCGCTACGACCCCTCACCTCCAGCAAGTTCACGTACTCTTAAACAAGCAGGTGTTGAACTGGGTGCCGATCCCAACCTTTTCGGCGTCAGGGCTTTGGCTAAAATTTCTTAAGGGACGCAATTAGACGACGCGTGTTAGCAACCTGTCAGCCCACGTCGTACAAAGTGGTGGAACGCAATCTCATGACCGAACGCCGCCAGATCCTGGTGGATGGCCTTCGCCTCTCCTACCTTGAAAAGGGAAGGGCTGTGAAGGATCAGCCCTCGCTTGTCTTGCTCCACGGCATCATGGGCTGTGCCGACACCTTCATTCCCCTCATCGATCAGCTCGATCCCGCCCTTCACGTCATCGCGCTCGACCTTCCCGGCGCCGGCCAATCCGAGCGCCGCCAGGATATCGACCCGCGTCTCGCCACCACCTCCGAGCAGGTCGCCCGGCTGCTCGCCGCACTCGACCTCCACCAACCCGTCGTCCTGGGCCACTCCCACGGCGGCGCCATCGCCATGAGCCTTGCCGCGCACCATAACCGCTCTGTGCGCTCGCTCGTCCTCCTCTCCCCGGCGCACCCCTACTTCGACGAAGCCAATCCCCTCATCCGCTTCTACCTCTCCAAGCCAGGCCAACTCTTCGCCTACCTCATGCCCTGGCTCCCCGAGTGGCTACAGATGATCGGCCTCCGCTACATGGCCGGCCCACAAAGCGGGGACACCCTTGAGAGCCTCAGGCCCTATCGCGACAACCTCCGCACCCCCGGAACCATCCTGCATCTGCTGCGCCTTCTGCAAACCTGGCACAACGACATGTCTGTTCTGCGCCGAGCCCTTCGCCGTCCTCTGGAAACCCCCACTCTCGTCCTATGGGGAAACTCCGACCGCGCCGTGCCCCTCCACACCGCCGCAAAGCTGCGCGAACACCTGCACCACTCCGAGCTCATCACCCTCCCGGGAGTAGGCCATCGCCCCGCCGAAGAGGCTCCCCAGGCCGTCGCCGGCTTCATCCACAACTGGATAAAAAGTGGGCTCTCGACGCCCTCCGTCCGCTACAGCGCGAACGTCTCACCCAGCCAGGCCCGCACCGCCCCACTCATCACGCCCAGCTTCGACTCCGGCGACTGATCTATCCCCGCGAAGAAGTGGTCCGCACCCTCCACCCAAACAATCTTCTTCGGCTCCGCAGCCTCCACCAGCACCGACTCCATCACTCCCTGCGGGCAGAACGGATCGTGATCTCCGCTCACGAACAGCTTCGGAACCGCCCCGCAAGCAGGCAGAAACCGATAGCTGTAATCCCGATCCAGCGCGCGTATCGGTAAGCCAAGTCCCACCAGCCCACGCACCCGCGCATCCCCGCAACAAGCTCTCAGCCCAACATTCGCACCAAACGAAAACCCCGCAAACAACACCGGCAACCCAAACGTAGCCGTCAGCCAATCCACCGCCGCGCGCACATCGTCCACCTCGCCGTAGCCATTGTCATGCAACCCCTCGCTCAATCCGGTCCCGCGAAAGTTAAACCGCAGCACGGGCAGACCAAAGCTGGAAAACGCCTTGGCCGCGTGATACACCACCTTGGTATGCATGGTGCCGCCACTGGGAGGATGCGGATGCGCCACCACCGCGGCAAAAGGAGCGTCTGTCCGCCCCGTATTCAGCAGCGCCTCCAGCCGTCCCGCCGGCCCGCGCAGGTCGTCCACACTCTTCACGTGCGATCGAAACGAGCTCTCATCACTCATCCGCCCAGTCTATCGCCCCTCCCCGCGCCCGCCAGTCGGTTATCCTTGACCAAATGCCCATCGATCCCATCCAGCTCACCAAGCAGCTAGTCGACCTCGAGTCCACCACCTACCACGAGGCCCCCGCAGGCGAGTTCCTGGCCACCTATCTGGCCGAACAGGGCTACACCGTCGAGCGCCAGCCCGTCCCCCAGCCCGACCTCGCACGCAATCCCGCCGCCGGCACCGGCCCCCGCTTCAACGTCTACGCTTCCATCCCCGGCGTCACCCCCGACATCGTCTTCTCCTCCCACATCGACACCGTGCCCCCCTACCTCGGCCCCTGCCGCGAAGACGCCGACTTCCTCTACGGCCGCGGCACCTGCGACGCCAAAGGCATCATCGCCGCGCAGATCGCCGCCGCCGAAAAGTTGCTCGCCGCCGGCAAACACATCGCCCTACTCTACGTAGTCGGCGAAGAGCGAGACTCCGCCGGCGCACTCATCGCCAACGAGACCCCCAAAGGCTCGCGCTTCATCATCAACGGCGAACCCACGGACAACCGTCTGGCCCTGGCCTCCAAGGGCTGCCTCCGAGTAGAACTCCGCGCCCACGGCAAGATGGCCCACTCCGCCTACCCCGAACTCGGCGACTCCGCCGTAGACAAACTCCTCGCCGCACTCCACGACATCCAGGCCCTCCCGCTCCCCGTAGTAGAAGGCATCGGCGACTGCACCCTCAACATAGGCGTCATCAAAGGCGGCGTAGCTCCCAACGTCATCCCAGACAAGGCCGAGGCCCACATCCTCATCCGCCTGGTCGGCCCTCCCGACGAACTCCAGCAGCAGATCCTCAAAGCGGCCGCCAACCGTTGCGAGGTAAACTTCACCCTCAAGCTCCCCTACATGCACATGCGCGCCATCCCAGGCTTCGACACCATGATCGCCAAGTTCACCACCGACATCCCCTCCCTCACCGCCTGGGGCGAGCCCTTCCTGCTAGGCCCCGGAAGCATCCTGGTCGCCCACACCCCCGACGAACACATCCGCAAATCCGAGCTGCTGGAGTGTGTCGATCTCTACGTCAAGCTCGCCAACAGCCTGCTGGGCTGATCTAGTTTACTTTTGTTTGTAATCCGGCAGGGATCTGCAGTTGCTCTTGTAGTCGCTCGATAAACATCGCTCGCTGCGCCCATCACGTCCCGCAACAGACCGCCGCGCGGTTGCTCAGGTTCACATGTTCTCTGCACTTCGAATGCTCTTCGTCTTCATCCTCTTCGGCCTGCCCGCGGCAGTCGTAGGCATTCCTCTGTCGTTGCTGCGCGGCAACGTCCGCGCAATGTACGGCTGGGCCATGTTCACCATGCGGCTGGGAGTCCGCGCCGCCGGCATTCGCGTCCGCATCGAAGGCGCAGAGAACATCCCGCACGGCGAGTCCTGCATCTTCCTCAGCAATCACGTCTCAAACCTCGACCCGCCCATCCTTCTTCCAGCGATCCCCGGCATGTGCAGCGTCTTCCTCAAGAAGTCGCTCATGAAGATTCCTCTCGTCGGCATCGCCATGCGCATGGCCAAGTACGTCCCCGTCTCCCGCGGCCACTCCAAGGTAGAAGCCGCGCAAAGCGTAGCCATCGCCGCCGATGCGCTGCGCAGCGGCCTGCACATTTTCATCTTTCCCGAAGGCACGCGCTCCACCAACGGCAGCCTTCTCCCCTTCAAGAAGGGTGCCTTCTTCCTGGCCGCCGAAGCCAACGCCCCCATGGTTCCCATCGTCATCCGCGGCACCGCCGAGATGATGCACAAAGGCAGCCTGAAGATCTACCCCGGCCAAGCCTCCGTCCGCTTTCTCCCTGCTCTCCGCCCCGACACCTTCGCCTCCCGAGAAGCCCTCATGGAAGCCGTCCGCCTGGAGATGCAATCAGCCTTAGCCGAAGCCGATCCTGCCTAACCCCGGGACCCGGGGCCTAACCTCTGTCTTATTTGATGATGGGCTGATATCCATCCGCCACCAGCCGCTGCTTAGCCGCCGTAGCGTCCTTCATGCTCGTGAAGGGTCCCACCTGGATGTGGAAGAACTTATCCGCCGGCTCGGTATGAGCGCTCACCGGGTAACCCTTCGCCTTCAGAGCATTCACCAGCAACTGTGCATCCTCTTCATGCGACACCGCGGCCACCTGTACCATGATGCCGACCTCGGCGGCTGGCCGCTCGGTGGTCGTCACCGTTGGCGTCGCGCCGTGTTCCGTTCCAGCAGGGTTCACCACGGCAGGCGCTGGAGTAGTGCCAGCACTCGGTGATTCGCCGCCAGTCTCCGCTGGCGTATTCGCAGGAGCCTCTCCCGCAGGAGAACCCGCCGCCGGCTTGAACGAGTTGAAGTTGGTCGAAGGTTGTGAGCCATCCACGGCCGTGGCGCTTACCGGCAGAGGAATCTTGTTCCGCCCGCCCATCTTGTATCCGAACCCAAAGAACGCACCGCACAGCACAACCAGCACCAGGAAGATCACCAGGATCATCCCCGTGCTGAGCGTCAGCTCACGCTCCGTTCGTTGCAAATCGTCGTCGTCTTCGTCCAGCAAAGGGTTCATCGCAGCAGGCTCAGGTCCAGCAGTTAGTAACGAAGATAGAAGCCTGCCGTCGGCTCTAGCGTCGTGGCGTGCTTCAGGATCGTCAGGTAGTTTTGTCCAAAGTCCGGGTCAAGGAAGAACAGCTCGCGGAAGCCTGCGCGCAGGCCAAAGTGCGGACTGACGTCCTTCTGAACCCCGAGGGAGTAGTAGTAGGTCATGCGCGCCTTCTCTGGCTCTTCCTGGCCGCCACCCGGCGTCGGCCTGAACCCCTGCGGGCCAAACCCTGCCGAAACAAATGGCTGCAGGCCATAGATGGTATACGGCGGCGTGATCAGATATCCAAACGTGTACTCATTCACCTTCGTCTGGACCTGAAAGTCCGTGACACCGTTGGGCAGGAAGTTTGTGATCCCGGGCCCTGTGAAGTTCTCTGTGTACCGCGCATATCCGTAATTGAACTCAAGTCCAAAGTACGGCTTGATCGGGTAGTGGATCGACACCAGCGCGCCCAATGTATTCGATCCGTGCTGCGTCAGGCCCTCGCCCTCATTGGAGGCGCCAAGGTCAGTCACCACCGTACCCGTCACGGTGTTGTTGTAAATGCCCGCACCTTGAATCGACAGGTCTACTTTATCGAGCTGTTTCTCGAAGGCGGTCGGCGGCGCTTGGGTCTGGGCATGGGCAACTGCACCGGTGCTCGCAAAAACGATGCATGCAAAAAAGGAGACGGCAAGAGAGGGA
>JBAVDD010000365.1:0-1699 GCA_049587035.1 Acidobacteriaceae bacterium
CCCCGACCCCGACTCGCCCACCAGCCCCAGCGTCTCGCCCTGTGCAATCGCAAACGAGATGCCGCGCACCGCCTGCTGCCCCGAGAATGCAATCCGCAGGTCCTCCACCGCGAGCAGCGGCGACGTCTTGTCCTCTGCAACCAGGCTCACTCCCAAACTCACTCTCCGAGCATAGAGCAATTTCGCTGTGGCTGTTGCGCAGCTTACTTGTGGATGGAGTGCGGCGCCTCGTCTTCAGCAGCCACACCATCCAACTGTCGCCGTCCGCGCAGAACCGTCCGCGCAGAACCGTCGCGCGGAACCCTACTTCGCCAGCCGGAACGTCCGCCATGTACCGATCTTCACCTCTCCATGCGCGCCCACGCTCCACACCCTCCAACGGTACCGGCCGTTCGCATCGGCGAAATCAGCCATCACCTGCGTACGCAACCTGGCGTTGGTGTCCTGCACGAGGTACAGCCGCGCGTCAGACCACCCCCCGCCCTCGCCGTGCTGCCATTCCACTACCTGCAACCCAGCGCCTCCATGGTTGTCCCACACCAGCTGCGGCATCTGCGCCACCGTCTGCCCGTCCATCGGCGCAGCCTGCGTGACGCCCTTCACCCCGCCGCGCACTTCGCTCTCTGTTGGCGGATCGCTGATCATCAGCGCTCGCTCTTCATTGGCTTGCTCGTACTGCGGCAGATTAAGCGAGAGCTGCAGAACCCTCCACTTTGTATCCTTCGCCTTGCGCAAAACCACCAGCGGATGCGCAACCCCGAAGACACCTCGCGAAGAAACCACCACGCGCAGAGCCACCGCGGCCAGGCTTCCATCAACCGAAGCCTGTTCCACCTGCACATGTACGCCATCATTCCCGGCCGCGGAGTTCCCCATCGTCGCCAGCATGCGCCGCACCCCTCGCGACGAATCCGCGGCGATCTCCGGGTCAGCCTCCCCGCCGAGAGGCTGGCCGTTCACCAGCCGTTCCACCGCACTCTTCGCGATCGCGGCGGCAGCAGCCTTGTCGCCGGCCATCCCTGCCAGTACACAGCCCGGGCAACCCGACTGCGGTTCGCTCATCCACAACGCAAACGCACGCGCTGCCTCCATATGAGGCGCCCGCACAAGAATCGCGACCTCCTCCGTGCTCTCCGGATTGTTCATCATCCCATTCGGATAGAACACCGCAGGCTGTAACGTCGCTAAACCAAACTCATTGTCCATGCCATTCCACCACGTAGCGGGCAGCGTTCCCAGCAGCGCATCCGGATACTCCGCCGTTCCGCGCGCCGCTGTCAGCCGAGCTCTCAGTTGCTCGGGCGTCACGGCAATAAACTTCATCTGCAGATCCGGAAACGTCTGCCGCAGGCTCTCTCTCACCTGCTCTGCCCCCGGGCTGCTCAGCGGCTGCTGCGCCGCGCTCGCGCTCTCCGTCCGTGCTGACGCGCTCCCCGCACCCTTACCTGACCCAAAGTTCGACGACTCCACGCCGGCATTGCTTGCCTCCGTGCCATAGCTTCCCGCCGTCTGTCCGAAGCCTCCGGCGTTCTGCCCCGCCGCGCTGGCTTCCTTGCCGCTATTGCTTGCGTCCGCGCCATAGCTCGCCGCGTTCTGTCCGACGCTGCCAGCCTCCTCTTCCTTGTATCCAATGCCATTGGGCTTCGCGCTAGCCGCGTCCTGTCCCGGCGGAATCGTAGGCGTGCTGATGCTGCGAGTG
>JBAVDD010000366.1:0-6685 GCA_049587035.1 Acidobacteriaceae bacterium
AACGAGCAACGGAGAGACTCTTCCGCGCCACGTGAGGTCTTGATAGACAGGGTGAACTCCTTTGCGCCCGTACAGCACAGCTGGCGCCACCAACGACGTTTAGTTTACACCTGAGAATGATGCCACAGCGAGCCTTGCAACACTACTAGATGTGCAACTCGATTCCCCGTACCAAATTGGGTCCCTGAAGCTTAAATCTACTGTGCCACTAAGAAGAAAACTACCTCACCCTCTGCAAAAGTCTGCAAAGGATGAGGTAGTAATCGTTCTCATTTCTTATGTCGTGCGGGGCCGATCGATGATGTCATCGATGATCCCGTACTCCTTGGCCTGAGGCGCGGTCATGATGAAGTCGCGTTCCACATCGCGTTCGATGCGGTCCAGCGGCTGTCCCGTACTCTGGCTCATTAGCTTGTTGGTTAACTCACGAATGCGCAGGATCTCTCGCGCGTGAATGTCGATGTCGGTGGCCTGTCCGCCAAGCCCGCCCATCGACGGCTGGTGGATCAGAATCCGCGAGTTGGGCAGCGTGAACCGCTTGCCCTTCTTGCCCGCCATCAGCAGGAACGCGCCCATGGACGCCGCCTGCCCGATGCAGAACGTCACCACATCGTTCTTGATGTACTGCATCGTGTCATAGATTGCCAGGCCGGCCGAGATCGATCCACCCGGCGAGTTGATGTACAGCTGAATGTCCTTCTCCGGGTCTTCGCCCGAGAGAAAGAGCATCTGCGCGATGATCAGATTGGCGACGTTGTCGTCAATCGGCGTGCCGAGAAAGATGATGTTGTCGCGCAGCAGACGGCTGTAGATATCGTAGGAGCGTTCGCCCCGGCTCGTCTGCTCGAGCACCATCGGTATAAGTCCCATAGTCTTCTTCCTTTGCTTCTACGCTTCTAGACTTGCGTGAGTGAAACGTACACGTTGCGGGTTTTGACAACCGCATCGCTGGCTTGCTGAATATCCTAACTTGCTGGATATCCTAACCTGCCAGCCTCTCGAAAAGTTCCGTGCCCGTCTTTTCCCGGAGCATCTGCTCACGAATCCGGTCCAGTGAACCATCTTCGGCAAGTCGCTTACGCATCGTCTCCAGCGGCTCGCGCGACTGTAGCGAGAGCATCATCAGCTCGCGCTCCATGTCCTCATCGGTTACCTCGATGTGCTCGCGCTCGGCCACCGTATCCAGGATCAGCGAGACCTTGACCTCGCTGACGGCCTGGTCGCGCTGTGCCGCACGCAACCGCTCAAAGTCCAGCTGGCGCATCGCGTCGGAGCTCATGCCCTGCTGCGCTAGTGCCCGCAATCCACGCTCCAGGCGGGCGTCGATCTGCTGTTGCACGAACGTCTCTGGAACAGGGAAGGTGTACCGCGCCACCAACTCTTCGAGCATCCTGTCGCGCGCCTGCGACTCCAGCGCCTCTTTCTTGCGGCTGGCCAGGCGGTCACGCAGCTTGGTCTCAAAGTCGTTCCAGTCGGCATACGGCCCAAGCTGTTTCGCGAACTCTTCATCACGCTCCGGGAAGGTCTTCTTCTTGATCGCCTTGACGGTAACGTCGTAGGCGACGGTCTTGCCCGCCAGGCGAGCATCGCCGAACTCTGCCGGGTAGGTGGCCTCAAACGAAAGCTCCTGGCCCACTTTGGCGCCGCGCAGAGCTTCGTTGAACGCCTGCAGCGTGTTCTTGCCGCCAATCTCAATCAGTACGTCCTCGCTGGTAATTGGCTGAGACTTTTCCTTACCTTCAAGGCCTTCTTCGCCAACAACTTGAGCAAGGTCTTGAACCTGTCCCTTGAAGCCAATCTCAGCCCAGTCGCCGTCCGTCAGCGCACGATCTTCCTCTACGGGCTCCACTGTGGCGTGGTGATCCAGCACGTTTGCCAGCTCCGATTCAAACTCACCCTCTTCGAGCGCCGCATTGGGGCGCTCTACCTTGGTGGCGTCGTAGCCGTCGATGTTGACCTCTGGCAGAACCTCAAAGGTGGCCTTGAACTTCAGCGGCGCGCCCTCGGCCAGCATCAGTTCGCTGATCTGCGGCTGCGAGACGGGGCGAATCTTCTGCTCCTCCAGCGCCTTGCGGAACCGGTCGCTGACCAGCGACTCCAGCACCTCCTGGCGAACCTCCTTGCCGAAGCGCGACTTGATCAGCGACGGCGGAACCTTGCCGGCGCGGAAGCCGGGAATGCGCGCCAGCTTGGTGTAGCGCTTGGTCACCTGCTGGAACGCCTTGTTGACGTCCTCAACCGGGGCATCCACCTCGATGGAGCGGGTCAGCTCCGGGTTCAGCGTGGGTGCGGGAGCGTGATGATGCTCATGGCCCTCGTGGTCATGGCCTTCATGATCATGGCCTTCATGGTTATCACCGTCATGATCATGGTCATGGGTATCCAGCGAACTTGCGGTCGCGCTCTGCGCAACGGTCTCATCCTGAACATCGAGGGAACTGCCTGTGGGGGTATCTGTGGGGGTCAAATGATTGCCTTCCGAAGGTTTTGGCGGGGTGCTGATGTGAAGAGCGCGTCTGCGCCCTGCGAACCAGTCACATAGTTCGCCAATGCTAAGAATACGAGGCTGCAGCGCGAGGGTCAAACCCGAGGACGCCGCATGGGAACCTCCCACGCCTCACAGGGCATCGCCGAAGTGTTTGCGTCGCTGAAGTTTCAGTCTCGCCGAGGCGTTAGTAGCTTCGTTAGTAGGTTGTGGAGCCCGAAGCGGCCAGCTGAGAGATCTCCACCCGCACCTTCCAGCGCAGGGTCGCGCCCGGCGCCAGAGTGATCATCCCCGCATTCTCCGCGGTATCCCATTCCGGCCCAAACGGGTCGTCCAGGTTGGTGTTGGGCCCAATCGACACCCACGGCTTCCCGGCTGGCGCAATCACTCGCATGCTCGTGATGTCCGGCGTCAGCGCAATGACGTTCAGCTTGAGGTTGTAGCCCGGGTCGATGATTTGCGCCTCCGGCACGTTCCCCACACCAGAGAGCAGGTTCGTGTAAGTCTCGTCGATCGCGTCAGTTCCCAGCGCTGTGCCGGAGTGGGAGAAATCCTTTGCCGTACCCGCTACGCTACTCATCCTGCCCGTTGGCAGCCCCGACTGGCGGTTGACATCCATCACCGTCTGGGAGGGAATCGTGAGTAGAGCATCGGCACGGTTTCCGCTGGGAATGGCAAAAAACGGATGCCAGCCCATGCCAAAGGGCGTTGGCTGCTGCCCGGTGTTTTTCGCCGTGACCGTTAGATCAAGGTCATGTGCGGTTAGCTGAATATCAACCGTTACTTCAATTGTGGAAGGCCAATTACCTGAAAAATCACCTGCATGAAAGACCGCCGTCACGCTCTGTCCGTCCGGCAGCATATCGCTCTTGACGCTATTGGCCCCGCGGTTCAGCAGAAGGCCCTCCACGGACATGTTGCTACCGGAGTTCTCCGCCGGAAAGCTCAGGCGCTGCCCATTCCATTCTGTTGCCAATGTGCCCGAGGTTGTGGTCGAGCTTCCCGAGAGCCTCTGCGCCCAGGGCGCAAGGATGGCGCCGCCCAGGGTGGAGCTGACCGCGCCACTCGCGTCCTCGTTCTCGCCGCTGAGAATCCCTGCCGCGTTCGCCAGTGGAGGTGAAACCAGCAGTGGGACCTCTCCATGTCCCGGGATGAGCGCCATAATTTGAAAGACGTTCATTCCGCGGCCGGGAAGAAAGACGGCCGAGATCAGCTCAGCTCCTCGTCCAATGGACGTCGCGCTGCGGCTCAGGCGAACCGGGTCTTGTCCCCCAGGCCCTGTCGGAATCACTTCCGCAGGCGGCTGTGGGTCGACCCTGGTCTTGAGCTTGTGCAGATTTCCATGTCCGCGCTCATACGCCGCAATCACCAGTGCGATGCTTAGCAACGCCACGAGGCTTGGCGTAACCCAGCCGCGAGCGCTGAAATGCCGGCCTCCAGCGGATGGTTTTCTCTGTCCAGTCTGTGGTCTTGCAAACTTCATCGTGTTTCAATCTCCAGGCCCATTGCTCTGCACGCCCATTCCTGGTCGGGCCAATTTCTACCCTCGCGACGCGATAAACTTCTGAAAGGCCGTGTCGTCCGTCGGATCCAGCAACTCACGATGGAGAGACGTCCGAACGGGCCAACAGGATGGCTCACCTTGTATTCGTAGGTTGGCTCATCTCTTATACGCCTACATCCATACCAACGTTATCATCGACAGGCGGAACTCAAAAAATTACCCCCCGCCCCAGGAAAGACCCCAGTGCGCCCCCAGCGGCCAGCCAAATCTGCCTCCCTCCCCGTCCTCGATCAGCTGCAGCACAGCATCGTCACCTGCACGCGCTGTCCGCGGCTCATCGACTACATTCGAGGCATCGGCGAAACCCGCCGCAAGTCCTATCGCGACCAGCAGTACTGGTCCAAACCCGTCCCAGGCTTCGGCGACCCCAACGCCCGCATCCTCGTGCTCGGCCTCGCCCCAGGCGCCCATGGAGCCAACCGCACCGGCCGTCCCTTCACGGGAGACGGCTCCGGCGACTTCATGTACCCGGTCCTCCACGAACTCGGCCTGGCCAGCAAGACCGTAGCCGTCAGCCGCGACGACGGCCTTAAACTGCGTCGGCTTTGGATAGGATCTGTAGTGCGCTGCGCTCCGCCCGGCGACAAGCCCACCCCGCAGGAGATTCGCAACTGCTCCCCGCACCTCACCGCCGAGCTCACCGCCCTGCCGAAAGTCCGCGTCGTGGTCTGCCTCGGCAAGATCGCCTGGGATGGCTACCTCGCCCACCTTCTCGGGCAGGGAATCATCGAACGCCGCTCTGCCTTTACCTTTCGCCACGCCGCTGAGTACCAACTGCCCAACAGCATCACGCTGCTCGGCAGCTACCACCCCTCGCTCCGTAATACGAATACCGGCCGCTTGGACCGCCCGATGTTCGCCCGCGTCTTCCTGCGCGCGCTGGAGTGCGCTGGCTTGGCCTGAAACGGCGCTAACTCGTTCATCCACAGGGTCAAGGCATATCGTTCCAGAACATCAGCAGGAGACAATTGTGGGTTAACTGCAACCTCAACCGTTGCTTGCGAATCTTACTCACTGAAGCACGGAGGACATGACACTATGCGGAATAAGGAATTTTGGATTGCACTGGGTGTGGGGGCGGCGATTGGCGGGGTGGCGGCGCTACTCTATGCGCCGCAAACTGGTACTGCAACCCGTAAGAAGCTGAAGCGTGGTCTGGAAGATCTCGGTGACACCCTCGAGGACGCGGGCGAGTACCTCAAGGAGCAGGCAGAGCGTCTCGGCAAGGAAGCGCAGAAGCTCATCGACGCCAGCAAGGACCAGTTCGATGACGCCATCGACGCCGCCACTGGCGTCGTTAAGTCCGCCAACAAGGCCGCTCGCTCCGTCACCAAGCTCGTATAGAAACAGAGCGTAAAGGATAGAGAAAACGCCTCGACCTCTCGAAGCGTAAAAGGCCCCGGCATTTTGCCGGGGCCTTTTGCTTTCTCTATCTCCTGTCTCTCACACGGCGCTTAGTGCGAGGCCAGCAGCTTTCTCTTCGCCCTCTGCCGCGATCGGACGATAGTGCAGTTGATTGTTGTCCAGGTAGACCTCAAGGAACGCAGGCCGCTCGGCAATCTGCCCCGCGATCAGCGCCTCTGACAGCGGATCTTCGATGAACCGCTGTATCGCGCGCCGCAACGGTCGTGCACCGTAGCTCCGGTCGACGAGTGTCTTATCCAGAATCCAGCGTTGCGCATCATCGCGCACCGTCAGCGTAATGGACTTGTGCACCAGGTTCTTGTTCAAACCCTGCACCAGCAGATCCATAATCTGCATCAGGTCCGCATCGCTCAGCGACGTGAACACGATGACCTCGTCCAGGCGGTTGAGGAACTCGGGGTTGAAGGTTCTCTTCACCTCGCTCATCACCATCTCCTGCATCTTCTCGAGCACAACTTCGTCCTTGCTCGACTGGAAGCCCAGGCCTTCGCGCTTCATCAGATGCTTCGCGCCAATGTTCGACGTCATGATGATGATCGTGTTCTTGAAGTCGACCGTGTTGCCCAGACCATCGGTCAACTGGCCATCTTCAAACACCTGCAGCAGCAGGTTGAACACATCCGGATGCGCCTTCTCCACTTCGTCGAGCAGTACGACAGAGTACGGCGAACGCTTCACACGCTCGGTGAGCTGACCGCCCTCCTCATAGCCCACATAGCCTGGAGGCGAACCGATCAGCTTCGACACCGAATGCTTCTCCATGAACTCCGACATATCGAAGCGGATCAGCGACTTCTCCGAACCGAACAGGAACTCGGCCAGCGTCCGCGCCATCTCCGTCTTGCCCACGCCCGTAGGTCCAAGGAATAGGAAGCTTCCAATCGGACGAGCCGGATTCTTCAACCCCGCCCTCGACCGCCGAATCGCACGCGCCAGCGCCGAGATCGCCTTACCCTGTGCGATCACCCGCTTGTGCAGCTCTTCCTCCACGCGCAACAACTTCTGCGTCTCTTCTTCCTTGATCGAAGTAATGGGAACACCCGTCCAGCGCGAGACTACATCTTCAATATCCTCGCGCGTTACGATGCCCGAGCTCGATTCATCCAGGTGATACTTGTCGCGCAGCGCACGCAGGTTCTCGCGCTCCTTGCGTTCTTCATCCGAGTAGAACCGCGCCTTCTCGAACTCGTGGTTCGCAATTGCGTTCTCCA
>JBAVDD010000367.1:0-13871 GCA_049587035.1 Acidobacteriaceae bacterium
AATACGGAGCTGCCGGTAAATAGCGCGACGCAAATCATGTAGAAGCGCTTTCGACCGATGCGGCTCGATAACCAGCCGCTCATGGGTAAGACGATCGCGCTCGAAACCAGATAACTGGTAATAATCCATGTTCCCTCATCAGGGGTCGAACCAAGATTTCCTGCAATATGCGGCAACGCGACGTTTGCTATAGAAGAATCGAGGATCTCCATAAACGTGGCGAGAGTCACCGTCATGGCGATGAGCCATGGGTTAATGCGCATGCTTTGTCTATCAGGCTTACCATTCATGCGAGCCTACCTCAGGTAAACGTAGGGTTCAGCACTCATTCCAAGGCGCAGTTGAGCGAGCCCATCCTGACCAGCCTTGAAGCGAATACGAATGGGAAGGCGCTGCACGACTTTTACGTAATTCCCGGTTGCATTCTCCGGAGGAAGAACGCTCGAGCGCGCACCGGTCAGAGCGGGCATACTGTCGATGTAGCCTTCGAAGTCGCGATCCAGTGCGTCGATATGAATGCGCACACGTTGATTTGGGTGAATGTTGCGAAGTTGCGTCTCCTTGAAGTTGGCAGTGACCCAAAGATGGTTCGTCTGTGCAATCATCATGAGTTGCGCGCCCTCGCTGACCCGCGTACCAATTTCGGCACTGCGCTGCGTAATAATGCCGCTCACCGGGGCGACGATCTTGGTAAAGCTCAGATCGAGGATCGCCCGGTCGAACGCCGCTTTGGCGGAATTGACACTGGCTCGCTCCGCCTGAACGTCCGCGACGCGGATCGCCAACTCATGAGGGGCGTTAGCAGCATCCTGATCTCGCTTTACACGCTGCGCCGTTTCCTGGGCCTTACGTTGATCGACCGTCTTGCTTGAGGCGGCCAGCGCAGCCTGTTCCGCCGCGAGATTTGCATCTGAAGACGCGGCCGTTGCCATGTACCGTTCGTATTCTTCGCGCGATACCTCTTGTTTCTCAAGCAAGAGCCTGTACCGACGAGCTTCCGCTTGTGCGCGTGAATCCTGAGCCTCAGCATCGGCCACCTTCGCCGCTGCCTGATCATGATCGAGCTTTGCACCGGCAACTGCCGCCAGAGCTTGCGCCAGCTGCGCGTCGTCCGAACTGATATTTGCGCGGTCGTTATTCTGGGTAATCAGTACATTGGGTTGTTTCGCGGATAGTTGCGCAACAGCTTCCTCATACCGAGCACGGCTCTGTTCTACGGCTGCGGCCTGCGTCCGCCTGTCGAGTTCGACGAGCGGTTGTCCCACGTGAACATTCTCATCATCCTGCACATAGACCGCCGTCACAGTACCCGCGACTCGCGCGCTCACAGGTGCAATGTGTCCGTCCACCTGCGCATCATCGGTCTCTTCGTAGGTCTGACTATGCAAGTACCAGGCAAACGCTGACGCGATCACAAGAAGCAGGACAGCGAATGTGAGAATGCGACGACGTCCTTGATGTCGCTGAACTTCTCCAGGTGAGTCGCTTGCTTCCGCGCCCTGCGGCTCCTTCACCGCGCGTTCGGCTTCGGGCGGAGTAGAAGCGTCGTAGGCATCATCCGCTGTGGTGGTTTGCTTTGGGTGATTGGATTGAGGCAGCTCGTCTAATGGCTCAGGCATGGTTACTGTGCTCCCTTCAGCACCACGGGGATTTCTTTTTCCGCTTCGCCCATTGCCCGGGCGAGCTTGACCTTGGCAACGTTCAAAGAGAACAGACTGCTGATGTAGTCACGCTCGGCGGCAGCCACGACCTGCTCTGATTGCACGACCTCCACCGATGTTGTGGCTCCAGCGAAGAATCGGTCGGTGGACTGTTGTAATGTTTCAGCAGCGAGTTTGCGGTTGCTGGCGGCAAGAGCAACTTGGCTGGATGCGACATCGCGGTCGATCCACGCTGATCGCACCTCGAATCGCACCTCTTCGCGCAGATCGGCAAGCTCGCTCCTGCGCTGGTCAAGTGCTGCGTCCGCCTCCCGTTCATCGCTTCGAATTTGGCCACCACTAAAGATGGGAATATTGAGTTGGACTGATCCGCTGTAGACGCTCACACCAGAGTTCGGGTTGATTCCCTGAAGGCCATAAGAACCTTGGAGCTTCAGCGTCGGAAGACGTTCTGCGCCAGCCGCTCGACGGGCATCCTGGGCCGCTCGCACCTGCAACTCCGCCGCCCGCAGATCGTTGCGGTCCGTTTGAGCTCGTCGGTAAGCGTCCTGAAGGGAAAGCTCAGGTTCGAGATCACCGGTGAGAGTTTCGCTTACCCCGAAGTCATCGTCTATCGGGAGGCCGATCTGCCGTGCCAAAGCCATCTTGTCTTTGATAAGTGCGGCATCATCGACTGCAAGTCGTTCTCTCTCCGTTTGGAATTGGATAAGAATTCGGTTGACGTCTACGTGGGCTTTGGCGCCGGCTTCTTCCTGCGCCGCCGACTGATCATAGACTGCCTGCGAGTACTTCACCTGCGCGCTCTCCGAATCGACCAGCGCCACGTCGGAAAGAATTCGCAGATACGTTCCCGCAACAGCTAGTATCACCTGCTCGCGTACGTCAGAAGACCCAATTGTGGCCGCCTCAGCTTGACGCTTCGTGGTCGCATAGTTATCGATGGCTACCGCGTCGAGCGCACTATAAGAGGCGTTGGCCTGAGCAGAGTAGTAGTGAAACGGGCCGACGGTGCTCGGAAAATATTGACCTATGCTGGGGAATGAGGACGCGTCGAAACCACTAGTGGCGAGGTCTACCTTGTCTAGGTTCTCGCTTAGCGAAGCACTGATAGTCGGAAGGAGGGAAGAGCGTGCACCTTGCTGGCTCGCCGCTGCCTGTTTCGCTGCCTGAATTGCCGCCCTCGAACCGAGGTTGTATTGCAGACCGCGCCGGATAGCTTCGTTGATGGTGAGAATTTGTCGAGGCTGAAATGTGGCGTTCGGATCAGGAACGCTGCCTGCAAGGTCTCCGCTGACCTGAATCGTACTGGTGATTGTTTGAATACCTTCATCACCACTCGGCTGCTGGCTCGTGGTTACAGAACCAGCGCCGCTTCCGCGGCCTGACAAGGGCAGTTGCTGCGGCCGAGTCGGTGTGGAGCCCCCAGACGTTTGCCCTTGGGCGCATCGACTGAGACAGATCGCCATAATAAGCAACAGCCACCCCAAACGTGGTGGGGCGACCCTTGATGCGCTAGGGAGCGGAATTAACCTCATTGGATTATTATATACGTACGCGTACGCATAAGATGAAAGGCTCTAAATCTGACTTCCTCCATGCTGCATACTGAAACGGTGGTAACTATCAAAAACCAACACGAAGCTCGTACAGATGCAACCAGAGCCTTCGTTCTGGCAGCTGCGGAGAAGGTGTTCGTTCAGGAAGGGTTTGAAAGGGCCCAGATCGAAACCATCGCCAAAGCGGCAGGGCGCACAAAGGGATCCGTTTACGCGAATTTTAGGAACAAGGATGAGATCTTCCTCGCCGTCTGCGAGAAGCGAACGAAAGAGATATTTGCACGTCTGCTTGAAAGAGTTCTTGCTTGTGGGACACAACAAGAGGCCGTCGAGCAGTTCAGGGACTTTTTGCTCGACCTTTTCGAAGACAACAGTTGGCCCTTGCTGATGTTGGAGTTCAAGCTATATTCATTACGCCATCCGGAAACCCGAGAACTGTGGATTTCGATGCAAAACGCAATCGGCTTCGCCGACCGCGATGTCCTGATTCACAAGATGTTCGGCAAGCTGTCCGTCGCGAAAGAGCGAGATATTGACTCCAGCATGGCCGCTATATCGCCTCTGCTGTCGGGGCTGATCCTGGAAGCACATTTCGAGCCGGAACTCTTGTCTCCCCGGCGATCGAAGGATCTCTTCGGCCGGTTGCTCACAGTGCTTGTAAAAACTGACTGAAACAGCTCTTTGGCGATGCTCCACGATGAGACCAAAATTCACCGTGCTTGTGACAGAATCTCGAGCTTCACTCGGTTTGTATTCTGTGATGGGCTCTTCTTTGTGTTCTCTTTGGCTATTCCAAAATGTGAAATGCGACGACTTGCTGTTCTCCCGTATGTCCGGAGATTACAGTCGCCTTCAGGACGATTTGGATGTTTTCTTCTCGGAGCGAACGGCATTGGAAATTCCAGTGAGTATCGCGGGTGGTGAGTAGATCTTCAGCGGCTTCAGTACCGGGCATCCGCAGACCGCCAGCCGCCAAAATCCAACTGCCAGTGCATTGATCCCATATCCGCGTTATCAAAGCAAAGTCGGCAAACGATTGGAAGTAAAGCAGCTTTCTCCTACCATCGATGCGGTGACATACGCCCAATCTTCATTCTCAGGCAGAAGATCAAATTTACGGATGAAAACTGGCCCCGAAGCCTTCAGGAGAGGGGATCAGAGCAAAGATCGGCGGGGCGAAATGGAATGGCGCAGTTGGGCGTCGCGTCGCCAGGATGCCGGGATGAGTGAGAAGAAGGAAGTAAGAAAAGCTCTCGCGGTGGACGTGGCGTCAATAGGGCACGATGAGAGTGTCAAATATTCGAAGAAGAATCTCGCGCAAAGCGCCATTTGACAGCACATCAGGCTGAAAAAAACTTTCTAAGACGAGGCTGTTGACAATCGGACCTAGCGCCATAGAATGCGCACGGATTTCAATCGACTTCGATTTAGGAAGTCTCTTGAGATCGGATTCGAAGCTCCCGTGATGTGCTTTCGTCATTGCATCGAACTCTTTGGTGAATCGATCCTTCCACTCCGGATGTCGAAAAGCGAACAACTTAAACTCCAAACTAAGAATGTGGTACGAGGTATCGTTTATGAGACTTGCGTAGAATTTTCGATACGCATTTAGGCGCTCTGTCGGCGTCCGCTCGCTCAAAACTTGCTTCGTATACCCTTCTAGATATGTGTTGATGCGACTCTCAATGAGTCCGAGGAACAGGTCCTCTTTGCTTTTGAAATGGGTGTAGACGGCCCCTTTGCTTCGTGAGGCACGTGCGGCAATGTCATCGAGTTGGGCCGACTCATAGCCATCTTTTACAAAGACCTCCTCTGCGGCAATAAGCAGCTTTGTTAGGGTTTCCTGTCGTCTCTCGCTGTGTCGGCCTTTTGTCTGTGGGGAAACGCTTGTCATTGGATCGATTACCTGAAGGAATTATTACGGATTCATTGCATTCTATACCTGGAAACAACTGACTGGTCAGTATAAGAATCGCGCCGAGCTGATCGGTCGATGTTCGCCAGACATAGAGATTACTTATGTCGAGAGTCTTTCCGCATCCGCAGAATGGACTCTATCGTAAGAACAATGCAGGCAATGAGGATAGCCACCGCGATTTCTCGACCGCGTCATAATCTCGTCATCCCCACACCGCCCTTTCACCGAGCGCTCCCAAACTGGTGAAAAATACAGTGATTCGTCAAGAAGTAGAAGAACTTCGAGACAAAGCCGCGCGAATCCCGATGTGCGAGCAAAATTTCCTTGACATACATACTGGCCGGTCAGTATATGTAATTGCGATACAGAACCTGAGAGCCAAACGCTGCCGAGCTAGTGTGGCGGGCGCTCAAAGTTGAGCGATATTGACTTACCAGAATGAGAGGCCGCATCAAGATGAAAGCACTATGCGTACGATCTTACTTTCGCCGGTGGATGCAAGCGAACCGTTTCAAAGTGGTAGCTGGACTCTTTGGAGCCCTGCTCTCCGGATTTGTTGTCATCAGTGTGGCTTCCGCGCAATTGAGCACCGCAGATATATTGGGCACGGTCACGGACCCAACCGGAGCGGTCGTGCCCGGGGCGAAGATTACGGTGAAAAATCTCGGTACCGGCGTCGCTGCAACGACGAAGTCCAACGGAACGGGAGACTACACTTTCAACCTGTTACCCCCGGGCAGCTATTCAATTACGATTGAAGCTTCAGGCTTCAAAAAAGCAGTATTTGCGGATGTCGGCGTCGCAGCGGGCGATCGTGCACGCGAAAACGGTGTACTGCAAACAGGAACAATTGAGGAGACGGTACAAGTGTCCTCCGGGCCCCCGCTGTTGCAGACTGATAGTTCCGCACTGACCAGCGTAGTTACTGAGCATGCCGTGCAAGACTTGCCGCTGAACGGGCGCAATTTCATCAACCTCGTTCAGATTCAGCCAGGCATCACTGCAGGACAACCCGGTGCGATTGGCTCCGGTAGCCGTCCTGACGACCGCCGCCAGACCTCAGTCGTATCGGCCAATGGCCAATCCGATTTGTTCAATAACGAAATGATCGACGGGATGGACAACAATGAGCGCGAACAGGGATTCATCGGCGTTCGTCCTTCGATCGATGCCATCGCGGAAGTTGAGGTGGAAACGAACGCCTTCAGTGCTGACGTAGGACGCAGTGCCGGCGCGGTCGTCAACATTATCACCAAGTCGGGCACCAACGTCTATCACGGAACTGCTTATGAGTTCTTCCGCAATGACATTTTTGATGCGCGGGATTATTTTACGACCGTGGCCAGCGGAGTGGCCAAACCTGAATATCGGCAGAATCAATTCGGCGGCAGCATCGGCGGTCCGATAGTTAGCAAAAGAACCTTCTTCTTCGCCGACGCAGAGGATTTTCGAATGATCCAGGGGCAGCCGACGGGGTTGCTAACTGTGCCTACTCTGCAGGAAAGAGGCGACCTGAACGGGACGGGGATCTACGATTTCAGCGATAACGGGGGATCTCCGCTGCCTGCAGCTTATGTGAATTCAGTAGGACTAGCCTATCTGAAGATGTATCCGAAGCCGAACATACCCGGAGCGGGACTCGCGAACAATTTCGTTGCTGCCCCCAATGAGACGCAGAACTCCTTCTCAATCGACGGCCGTATCGATCAGCACTTCAAAAATGGTGATCTGCTGTTCGGCCGTTATGCCTACAACAACGTCAACACTTTGGTGCCTGGAGCTCTTCCAGCGGTTTCTGAATCGGGGGTTACGATTCAGCCGGGCGGCAACCTCTTCTCCTACCCTGGTGATTCGATTACGAAAGCGCATAATGTGCAGTTCGATTACGTCCACACACTTACGCCGAACCTAGTGATAGATCTCAAAGCTGGCTATACGCGGATTGATATCGACACAAGTAGTCTCAACGAGGGGAAGAATGTTTCGTCAGATATCGGTCTGGTGAACGTCAATACTCCTGCGGCTCCCCAGACGACAGGCCTCATGCCGGTGTATTTCCTCTCTGACGGCTATGCCGATCTTGGTGACTCGCTGTATCTTCCCATCATTGATCGGAATAATACCTTTCAATATATGGGCTCGTTGACCTGGACGCACGGCGCACACAACATCAAAGCCGGAGCACAATTCACCCGTCGTCAGTTGAATTATTTCCAGAGCTCATACCCCCTCGGTTTCACCCTGTTCCAAGGCATATCCGGAAACTCAATGGAAGATTTGTTGACGGGTCTACCGATTGGTTACATACGCGGTAATACGCTCATCCAGCCCGGCTACCGTGCATCTGAATTAGGATTCTATGCGCAGGATGATTGGCGCATCTTTCGGTCGCTGACGTTGAACCTCGGTTTGCGCTATGACGTTTACGAGCCCATTAGCGAAGCACACAACAGGTATGCGAATTTCGAATATGACACCGCTACCAACAACGGCGCAATTATTCTCGGTAGCCAGGATCCGCACATTGGGGTGAACGCCAACTACACTAACTTCGCGCCACGTGTAGGCTTCTCTCAATCGATTGGTAAGGAAACCGTGGTGCGCGGCGGCTACGGCATCAGTTATTATCCTCTTGCAATCCAGGGGCAGATTCAGGCCGATAACCCACCCTATCAGTACGCCGTCTCGTGTACTCCATGCACCCCAGCGCCATATAACAGTTACATTCCTGGGGCCCAACTTTTCCCATGGCCCACATTGCCAGTCCCGACGGCGGCCTCTACAACCGATCTGTCCGGATCGCTGACGTACCTCACCAAGAATTTCAATACTGCTTATGTTCAGCAGTTCAACCTCATGGTGCAGAGGCAACTCGGCGCCAATGTCATAACCGTAGGTGGAGTCGGAGAACTGGGGAGGCACCAACTTTTCCAACCCTACATCAACATCCCTTATCCAAATGGCCCGTATCCGAACGACGCCACCTCAGGTCCCGATCCGGCGCCGCCACTGCTCACCGCTTCCACGCTTCCAAACGTCGGCCAGATCCAAGCGGACACACCCTGGGGCACGAGCAACTACTATGCCCTGCAGGCTGTTTTCGCAAGGCGATTTACCAAAGGGCTCTCGCTCAACGCGAACTATACCTGGGCACACGGCCTGAGCGACGCTGTAAGCGGCAGCGCGGGTGGTACTTCGACAGGTCTGATTGCAACTGACCCACATTACGACTATGGCAACTCCGACGTGGATGTCCGGAACCGTTTCTCGGCCAACTGGAATTACAAACTACCGTTTGGCGAGCAAGCCAACGGCGGGAAGGCTTTACTGATCAAGGGCTGGGAGTGGAACTTCATTATGTTCTGGCAAAGCGGTAATCATTTTGGAGTGGTCGATGGCTTCTCCAACAACAACGGCCTTACGCAGATGAACCTTCCAACTATCACCGGTCAAACGGGCGACCGCCCGAATCAACTGCCAGGGGTTTCGTACAGAGCAAGCGGCGGAGGTCTCCAGCACTGGCTCAATCTTGCTGCCTTTACACCCCAGCCTGCCGGCACACCGGGCGACGAGAAGAACGAAGCTCTCACTGGTCCAAACACACGCCGTGCTGATATGTCTGTCATCAAGAACTTTACTTTGACTGAAAAGGTATCGGCCCAGTTTCGCGCCGAGTGTTACAACATATCCAACACGCCAAACTTCTCAGCTCCGAACGGCACCGTATCTGCCTGGGCGCCGGGTCCGGAACACACGGCAACGACTCCGATTTCGGCAGTTGGTCTGTTGCCGGGAGACGTTCCAACATCTGCTGGTGGTTTCGGAGTTATCAGCTCGACCACGCCTAATGTAAATCCAAGGCAGTTCCAGTTTGCGCTGAAACTCCTTTTCTAGATCGGAACCCTTGTGGGGTGGAACTCTGTTCCACCCTTCTAAGGAGAACTGAATGTTGAAACTTTCCTCTTTCAGTTCCATCATCTTGCAGAAGCTGAAACAGCCGCCGAAGACGGATCGGCAAGGAGCTAGAAGTGTATAGTCGTCGAGAATTTCTTGCCGGAGTAGGTGTAGTAGCGGCCGGCACAATGACCCAACACCTTTACGCCGAAGAGCAAGCAGGTAACCAGTTAGCTTTGGTTGACCTTGCAATCGATCTTCAACGCGAAGTGGGTCCGCTCCCTCATTATTGGGAAAAGTGCGCCGGCTCAGACAGGACAGTCGTGGGCCTTCGAGCCCAGTGGCGGCAAGATCTCGAGAGAGCGCGACGAGATACAGGTATGCAATCCGTAAGAAGTCATGGGCTCTTTGACGACGAAATGGGTATTGCTGCGGCCGGAGCTGGAAACTTCAACTTCCTCTACGTTGACCAGATATACGATTTCATGCTGGATCACGGCGCACGACCCTTTGTGGAATTAAGCTTCATGCCAGAGGCATTTGCGAGCAGCGCAAACCGAATTTTCGCTTACAAGGGTAATGTCTCACCACCCAAGCACTGGCAGGATTGGTATGACATGGTGCGCGCTTTAACGGGACATTGCGTGAAGCGCTATGGTATTGCTGAGGTCGCCGGCTGGAAGTTTGAAGTGTGGAACGAGCCCAACATCAGCTTCTGGGCAGGAAGTCAAGACGATTACTTCGAACTCTACCGGCAGTCTGCTCTGGCGGTTAAATCCGTCAACAAGAACCTGCAGATAGGTGGCCCGGCCACCGCACAGTTGGCCTGGATTCCCGACCTTATTCGGTATTGCTCGCGTAAGAACGTGCCTTTGGACTTCGTCAGCAGTCACATCTATCCAAGTGATCCGCAGGCGCAAATATTCGGAAAGGACAATCTCTACACCTTCGAGCAAGTGATTCCCGCAGGACTGAAACAAGTAAAGGCCCAGGTAGAGTCGTCAGCAATGCCGCATCTGCCCGTCTGGATCACAGAATGGAGTTCTCAGAACCCAGCATTTATTGCCGACACGATAAAAAACTGCTTAGGGCTTACAGAAGCCATGTCTTACTGGACCTTTAGCAACGTGTTCGAGGAAGGAGGAGTACCGAGCGGCATATTTAACAAAAATTTCGGCATGATAGATCAGTGGGGAATCGCCCGGCCATCCTTGCATGCGTTTGGCTTGCTTCACAAATTGGGTGACACTCTTTTGCAATCCGACTCAGGGCCGGTCTTGGCAACACGCCGCCCGGATGGAAGCGAGGCCATTCTGCTTTGGAACTTGATTCCGGCCGCTTCAGGAAACGTCGCAAATGGCAACCCATTCGCCGCGACGAGCGGTTCTAGCCAATCCAAGGGAGAAGCCAAACACTTTCGTCTAAACCTGAATGGGTTGGTGGGTAGATCCATCGCGATCAGCCAGGTAAACGAGCAGGTCGGCTCAGCCATTCCTAAATGGCATGAAATGGGAAGCCCGCGGTATCCGACCGCTGACCAGATTGCGCAACTTCGAGCTGCCGCCGAACTTCCTAAACCAGAAATGCGTCCGCTGATTGGCGACCGAGCGTCCGCAGAGATCTCGGTTGAACTTCCACCCAATGGCTTGGCATTAATCGAAATTACAAAGCAGTGACGTTTCGGATTGGAGATTAGACATGAGGATGCACATGATCTCTGCCTTAATACTCTTGGCGGGGCTGACAGGAACAAATGCGATGGCGCAAAACAAGAACTTTGATGGAACCTGGAATCTGAATGTGGCAAAGAGTTTCATGGGGACCGATCACCCGTCGAGTGACTACCAACTAACGAAGAAGATTGAGCAGAAGAATGGCCTGCTGTCGATTACAGACAGCTCGGTTCATGCCACGATGGCAGGCACACCACTTGCAGATACCGTGGCAACCGTGGAGTTCGCGCCTGATGGAAAGGATTACGACGTAAAAGTGCCTTCCGCATTTCCGGGGATTCCCGAGATGCCAGGAAAGGTAAGTGCAGTTTGGGAAGGTTGCACGTTAGAGATTCACGAGGTGATTGCAGCTTTCGGCAGTTCCACAAACGAGCGCCTGTATCTATCCGAGGATGGATCACAGCTCATTGTGCTTGTGGAAGGACATTCCACCTTCATGGATACCGAACAGCGGCTGGTGTTCGACAAGAAGAGTTAGGCCGCGGGTCTGATAGCAGCGGATGCGAACGAGAACGGAAATCGGAAAGGTAACTGCGAACGTGATTCAACCGATGCTTAAATTGCGCATTGTGGGCTCTAGATGCGGGAAGCTACTGGCCCTCAGTGTAATGATTACGCTTCTGCTAAAGCCCTCTTTGGTCGCGGGACAGGTATCGGTGCGGCCGAGCGATCGAGCCGTCAAGGTCCGAGCAGACAAGCTGCTGAGAGAGATGTCTGCAGATGAGAAGATCGGACAGCTTAGCCAGACGTTCGCCTTCACCGCGAACGCAACCTTAGAGAAGCATGTCCGTGATGGTCAGTTAGGTTCCGTGCTCTTCCTCATGGATCCCGCGCAAATCAATAAGCTGCAACGAGTTGCTGTCGAGGAGTCGAGGCTTCACATTCCTCTATTGTTTGGGCTGGATGTGATTCACGGCTTCCGAACGGTTTTCCCGGTGCCGATTGCCATGGCAGCTTCATGGGATCCCTCCATGGTTGAAAAGGCGCAGACAGTCGCGGCGGATGAGGCACGGGCTGACGGAATCGATTGGACCTTCGCTCCGATGGTCGATATCGCACGTGATCCGCGTTGGGGGAGAATCGTCGAGGGCGCGGGAGAGGATCCGTACCTTGGCTCAGCAATGGCTGTTGCGCAGGTGAGAGGTTTTCAGGGAGATTATCTAGGAGCTCCGAATCATATTATGGCCTGCGCGAAGCACTTCGCCGGATATGGAGCAGCCGAGGGTGGCCGGGATTACGATGCTGCGGATATTTCTGACGACCAACTTTGGAACGTTTATTTTCCTCCTTTTCACAGCGCGGTGAATGCCGGTGTCGGGACGATCATGAGCGCTTACATGGACCTGAATGGTGTTCCAGCTACAGGTAACAGATGGCTACTACATGATGTACTAAGACAACAGTGGAACTTTCAAGGATTTGTTGTCAGCGATTCTGATGCCGTAAAAAACCTGACGACGCACGGCTTTGCGATGGATGGTGCAGACGCTGCGGCTCGTGCCTTCAATGCTGGTGTCAACATGGAAATGGCTGTCGGAAGCACAGACTATGGAACATACCTTCCATCTGCGCTTAAAGAGGGTCGCATTACTGCGGCGCAGCTTGATGACGCAGTGCGCCCGATCCTCGAAGCCAAGATTCGCCTCGGCTTGTTTGAGCACCCGTATGTCGATGAATCTGCCGTGAAGCAAATCCTCAATAATCCGGATCATCGAACTGAGGCACGAAAGGCTGCTGAACGTTCTGCTGTATTGCTGCGAAATGAAGGAGGGCTGCTGCCGCTAAAACCGTCAGCTTATAAGAAGATCGCGGTTATTGGTTCTCTTGCAGACTCTAAGTGGGATGTGCAAGGCTCCTGGATCTTTACTAACGATGTGAAGGAGAATGTGACCGTCCTGAGCGGGATCCGCGGTAACTCCGGCCCTGGTACAGACGTTGAATATGCTCCAGGTGTCCAGATTAGTCGTAAGTTTCCTTCCCCATTCGCAGCGTTGATGGGAAAGGGGCAGGAACCATGGGGCGAGGCCCAAGCCCAGGCAGAATTTGCCAAAGCAGTTCAAGCAGCAAGAGACTCCGACGTAGCATTAATGGTCCTCGGCGAATCTTCGGATATGACCGGTGAGGGAGCTTCTCGCTCTTCTCTCGTTCTACCCGGCCGACAAGAGCAACTTCTGGAGGCGGTCGTGGCAACCGGAAAACCGGTTGTACTTATTCTTCTCAATGGCCGACCTTTGAACCTTACCTGGGCGGCGGAACACGTGCCTGCGATTCTGGAAGCGTGGTATCCGGGCACAGAAGCTGGGACTGCAATCGCAGATTTGTTGTTTGGAAAATCGAACCCCGGAGGCAAGCTTCCCTTTACCTGGCCTCGCGACGTCGGGCAGGTGCCGCTCTTCTACGCACACACGCTTAGCCAGTCACCGGAACGGCAAGGCATGCGCTATTGGAATGAGAAGAGCACACCCTTGTTTCCATTTGGATTTGGGCTGAGCTACTCGACATTCCACTTCTCAAACCTCCATCTCAGTGAGACACAAATACATAAGGGTGAGAGTGTCGACGTCGCTGTCGATGTAGAAAACACTAGCGACGTCCCCGGTGATGAAGTTGTTCAGCTTTACATTCACCAACAATATGGGAGCAGTTCGCGACCGGTCCGCGAGTTGAAGGGTTTCCGGCGCGTTTCACTAAGTGCACACGAAAAGAAGACTGTGAATCTGGTGTTGACCAAGGATGACCTAAGGTACTGGAGTAGTGCAACTAAGTCCTGGATACAGGATGCTTCCAAATTCGACGTGTGGGTTGGCGGAGATTCGACCGCAATATTGCACGCCATGTTTGATGTGATTCAGTAGAGCCTAAGAAAGACGATCGCATCGCCAACACCAAATCTGAGTGTGATGTGATGGGGCTTAGTACGGCACGAGACTTGGCGTCGCAGTCGCCGAGTTCCGAAGTTTGAAATCAAAAGGTCATAACAGAAAGGAACTTCCATGGGAACACTTACTCTCTTGACATCCGCCGCTCTTCTAATATTGGCGCCGTTGCCAATGTCAGCCGTCGATAACGTGTCAGTCTCTGGCAAATGGCATGTCCATGACAGCATCGC
>JBAVDD010000368.1:0-4210 GCA_049587035.1 Acidobacteriaceae bacterium
GGAGACGGTTGGCGAGCTCGGCTTTGAGGACGATGACAGAGAGTGTGTGGCCAAGGACGTCGTGGAGGTCGCGGGCAATGCGTTCGCGTTCGGCGACGGCCGCGAGGGCAAGGTTTTCTTCTAGCACAGCGCGGAGCTGGCAGTCGGCGCGCTTCTGCTGTGCGAAGAAGATGTTGGCACCCCCGACCATGCCCATGAGAAATAAGGCGATAAAGATGTTCGGCCAAGAGACGTGGAGCAAACCGTGGCGAGTGGTAAAAAACAGGCCTTCGATGAAGACAACGAAGATTTCGGCGAAGAAGAGGAAGAGAATACGACGCAGCGAGGCCAGGTTGAAGGGGAGCAGCGCCGCAGTGTAGATGAAGAATGTGGACGCACCCTCGTTGATGGGAAAGACGACCATGCCGAGGAGAAAGGTTGCACCGATCATCCAGAAGCGGAGATTGGTGTGGTGCTCGACGCCGCTGATGTAGGCGGCGTAGATGGCGATGAAGAGGACGAAGGCAGCGAGGGTGACCGACCAGCATAGAGTGGTGTGCTCGAAGAAGGGGGTGATGAAGAGGAAGCCGGTGTACATGAACCAGATCCACGACCAGCGTGAACTCGATCGCTTCTTCGGGATGGAGGTGGTGGCCGACATGATTGCTCCAGTGAAGTGTACGGCGGCGAGAGGAAGGACAGGAAGTAGCTATGCTGCCCTATTTCCTGATTCGTACTTTATGCTTTTCTTGCGGTTAGGAATTTTGTTCGGATTTACGAAAAGCAATGGCGGCGATACCCAGCATGATGATGGTGAAGCCCATGAGGCCCATCCAGTGGCTCAGTGTGGCGCCGCCGCTGGCGTAGCCGAAGACGTGCAGCATGAGTTGCTCCAGATGATAGGTGGGCAGGAGGACGGCGAAGTGCTGCAGGACCTTGGGGAGCATCATGATGGGGATCCAGAGGCCACCGAGGAAGCTGATGGGAAGATAGATCATGTTGGTGATGCCGGGGGCGGAGTTGAAGGGTACCAGCAGGGCGATGGCCATGCCCATGCATGCGAAGGGGATGGTGCCGACGACGGAGAGGGCGAGCATTGAGACGTACTCGGGCAGCGTTATGGAGACTTGGGCCATGGTTATGCCGAGGAGGGTGAGCAAGCTGACTATCATCAAACTGAAAGCCGCGGCGGAGCAGCACTTGGCGAGGAGGTAAGCGACGGGCGGCATGGGGCTGGCGCGCTTGAGCTCGAGCCAACCGGCGGCGATTTCGCTGGAGAGTCCGACGCCAATGCCGAAGAGCGCAGCGCCGACAGTTCCGAAGACGGCGTAACCGGCGAGCGTGTACTTAGCAACGGAGATGCTGCCGATGTGGTCACCACGGTTCATGATTAGGCCAAAGAAGAGATAAAAGACGACGGGAAATCCGATGACCGAAAACGAGAAGGCACGGGTGCGGAGGAGACGAACGAACTCGTAGCGCGTTTCGTTGAGGAAGATGCGGAGGTTGTGCGAAAGGGTGTTGGCGCTTGCGGCGGGGAATGTGAGCGTGGCGGTGGACATGGCGAGCTCCTTAGGGTGGGAAGGGGTGTGCAGCTAATTGCTGGTGAGGGCTAGGAAGGCGTCTTCCAGCGCGGGGCTCTTGACTTCGAGGGAGTGGAGAGTCTGGTCGAGGGCTAGGAGTTCGCGGAGAGTTTGCTCGGGTTGGGTGGTGTTGATTGTGGTGGTGGTGCCCAGGGTTTCGGCTGCGGTGACGCCAGGGATGGCGAGGATGGTTACGGTGGGGAGAGTTGTGGCACAGCGAATGATCTTGAGCGTGCGACTGGTTGCGTCGACTGTGGAGGAGACGGCGCTGCCGAGAGATTTCACTTCGGCGGGTGTGCCTTCGCAGACTACTCGACCCTTGTTGATGACGATGATGCGGTTGGCGAGGGCGTCGGCTTCTTCGAGGTAGTGGGTGGTGAGAAGGACGGTTTTGCCGCGCGCCGCCAGGGACCGGATCTCGCTCCACATGCCACGGCGGGCTTCTATGTCGAGGCCTACGGTGGGTTCGTCGAGAAAGATGAGGTCGGGGTCGCCAGCGAGAGCTAGGGCGAAGAGGGTGCGCTGCTTCTGGCCGCCGGAAAGCTGACCGAACATGCGCGACTCGATGCCGTCATTTTTGCCGGGGGCGCTTTCGCCGAGGCCGGCAGCGTGGACGATTTCGGCGTAGGGCCTGGGATTAGGGTAGTAGCCGCGGAAGAGGTTGACGTGCTCGCGGACACGGAGCATCTCAGGAGCGCGGCCAATCTGGAGCATGACTCCGGTGCGAAGGCGCGTGGTGGTGAGGCGTGGGTCGGCGTGGAAGACGCGGACATCGCCGGCGGTGGGCGCGCTGAGACCCATCATGAGCTTGACGGCGGTGGACTTGCCGGCGCCGTTGGGGCCGAGGAGAGCGACGATCTCGCCAGGGTGGAGGGTTAGGGAGAGGTCGTCGAGGGCGAGGACCCCGTTGGTATAGCGCTTGGTGACGTGGGAGAGCGAAGCTACGGTGGTGGCGGTGTCGGCCAGGGGTTCGGGGACGGCGCTCATTGTGGTTGCTCCTGGGTGGGGCTAACTGATGACAAGAGCAAGTATGGAAGCGCGCGAGGGCTGCGAGCAGTGAAGGGCGTCAGGAAAGTGTGGTGACTTTTGTCATGGAGGCAGGGGTACTGGTGAAATGTCCGCGGCAGATCCACGTGTCGCTATAGTTCGTGCTCTCGATGTGCGGTGAAGCTAGAAATGGGAGGCCTTTGGTTCGGCCTCCCATTTTTTGCCGGTTATTTATTTTGCCGCTACTGCTTGTAGTCGAAGGACTTATTTGGGTAAGGCGGGTGCGGCGGGACGGGGTTGGGGTCGGCCTTAATCTCCTGCTGGAGGAGCTTGATGGCAGCCTGCAGTTGCGCGTCGTCGCCCTCGTAGGTGGCATGCGGGAGGTTGTCTACGACGATGTCGGGATCGACGCCGTGGCCTTCGATGAGCCACTTCCCTTCTGGACCGTACACTCCCATCTCGGCTGCTGTGGCAATGCCGTTATCTTCTTCGAAGTTGTTGGCGCTGAGCCAGATCTCACCACCCCAGGTGCGGGTGCCGATGATCTTGCCCATGTGGAGGCGGCGGAAACCTTCGGTGAAGGCCTCTCCGTCGGAAGCAGTGTCTTGATCGCAGAGGACGACGATATGACCGCGGAAGGCTTCCTGCATGTTCCACATGGTCTCTCCGGAGCGAGGCTGGAAGTAGAACCAGGCCTTGCGAAGGAGCGTGGAGAGAAGCCATGAGTCGATGTTGCCGCCGCGGTTGTGGCGGACGTCGATGATGAGGCCCTGGCGGTTGAAGACGGGATCGTAGTCGCGTGCCCACTGGTCAATGTCGTCGGGGCCCATAGCCTGGAGGTGGACGTAGCCGATCTCATCGTGAGATTCGGAGTCGACTTTCTGGCGGCGGGTGTACTCCCACTCGGCGTAGCGGAGGGTGGCGTCCTGATGTCCGTTGATGGGAGTAACGAGGACATCGCGCATCTCCCCGGAGGTGGATTTGATGCGCAGCATGACCTGGGTGCCGGCCTTGCCACGCAGGAGAGCGCGCTCGTCGGGAACGCTGAGAACGCTCTGGCCGTCGATGCTTACGATCACTTCGCCGTCATGCACAAGGGACTCAGGGCGAGCCAGCGGCGGAGCCTCGGTGGGGAGGTCGGGATCGTGGAGGTAGACGTGCTCGACTACGTACCCGCCGGCCTTTTCATCGCGGCGAAGCTCGGCGCCAAGGGTGGCGATGTCGATGTCGTCGTTGGGCTCAGGGCTGTCGCCGCCGTGGACGAAGGTGTGGAGGGTGGAGAGCTCGCTGACCATTTGAGCGATGATGTCGTTGAGCTCGCCTCGGTCGGAGACACGGTCGACGAGCGGGAGGTAGCGCTCGCGCATGGCGACCCAGTTGATGCCCTGCATGTTGGGGTCGTAGTAGTAGTCGCGCTCCAGGCGCCAGGCGTCGAGAAAGATGCTGCGGAACTCCTCGCGGGGGTTGGTGGAGAATGTCCAGTGGGAGAGGTTCATCTCGTCCTTGGCCAGTGTTTTGGGATCGCCGAGGGCGGAGGCTTTTACGTCGGAGTCGAAGATGTAGAAGTTCTTGGCCTTGCTGACGAGCATCTTCTTGCGATTGAGGGATATCTCGAAGCTGCGCACGTCCGACATGACGTTGGCGGGGCCGTCGCCGTGGTT
>JBAVDD010000369.1:0-5332 GCA_049587035.1 Acidobacteriaceae bacterium
GGGACTTGGCCTTGGACTGCTACTGATCGCGTTCCTGGAGTACAAGGACAAGTCGCTGCGGACGGAGCGGGATGTGTGGAGCTTTACGAAGTTGCCGACGCTGGCGACGATTGCGCTGATCGAAGAGAAGAAGGGCGCAGGCTTTCTGAGGGGCTCGATGTCTGACGTTCTGAAGAAGAATGCGAAGCCTGCAAATAAATCACTTGCGAACGTTGGTGGCTAGACCATGTATCAAAAGTTTTTCCATCTACAAACGAGTCCGTTCGGCACGAGCCCCGACCCTCGCTTTCTGTACATGATGCCGCATACGAGGGAAGCACTGGCCGGATTAGAGTATGGGATCTCGGAGCGCAAGGGCTTCACCGTGCTGACCGGCGAGGTGGGTACGGGAAAGACAACCCTGCTACGGTGCGCTCTCAGCGCGTTGGGACAGCGGCGTGTTTCGACTTCGTTCGTGTTCAATCCGCTGCTGGATCCGCTGGATTTTCTGGAGTTCGTTCTCACAGATTTTGGCCTGACGCCGAATTCGCGCACAAAGTCTGGCATGCTATTGCAGTTGAATCGGTGGCTGATCGAACGCTACCGGATGCAGGAGACGTGCGTCGTGGTGGTGGACGAGGCACAGAATCTTTCCTGGGAGCTGCTGGAAGAGATTCGCCTGCTCACGAACCTTGAGTCGTCGTCAGAGAAGCTGCTGCAGATTGTCCTTTCTGGCCAGCCGGAGCTGGAAGAGAAGCTACGGCATCCGAGCGTTCGGCAGTTACGGCAGAGGATTTTTCTGTGGTGCCGCACGCAACCACTCAGCGAAGAGCAGACGGGCGAATACATCGTGGAGCGTCTACGGATCGCAGGCACGACGAACGCGATCTTTTCGCCGGAGGCGACGCAGGCCATCCATCGGTACAGCCGGGGCATTCCGCGTACGATCAATCTGATCTGTGAGCACTCGCTGATTCTGGGGTACGTGGAGCAGATCCAGGTGATCCCGGAATCGCTGATCGAGCATGTAGCAGCGGACCTGGAACTGGATATGCAATCCTTTTTGATGGCTCCTTCGCAGGGCGGAGACGGAGGGATGCATAATTCTCTCCGCCCTGCAGAAGCGGGCGTAGGCAAGTTTATGAGCTCCTTTAATAGAGAGCCTGGGGGGAGCGGTCGATGAGTCATATTTACGAAGCACTACAACGAGCGGAAGCGGACCGGAAGGCTGGCGCGCAGGGAGTTGCAGCGGTCACGGAGCCGGAGCACGAGGGTTTGGCGTTTGCGCCGGCGGCTCGCGTGGTGGAAGAACCGCTCGCAGCGGAAGAGATGCAGGCATCTGCGGTTGCGTCGCCCCTGCATGCGGCGAATGCTCCAGCGAGCACGCCCGCTCTGAATTCTTCCTTTCTGAACGAGGTGCCGCGCAGGCCGTGGAACCCGTTGCTCGAGAGATTGCCCGCATTGCATCGGGGCGGCGTTGAGGTAGAGCAGTTCCGCAGCCTTCGGTCGCGCGTGCAGGAGTTCCGCGATCTAAAGAAATTGAAGTCCATCCTGGTAAGCAGCGGTTTACCGCAGGAGGGCAAGAGCTTTATTGCCGCGAACCTGGCGATCAATTTGGCGCGCCATAAGAGCAGCAAGGTTCTGCTGATTGATGGAGACATGCGCTGCTCAAGCCTGCATCACTATTTAGGATGCGACTTCCATCCGGGCCTGCCGGATTATCTATTGGGTAAGGCGAGCCTTCTTGAAGTGATGCAGTATCCGGAGGTGTCGCCAGAGCGAGACCCGATGATGTCGGCGGTGCTGAGCAACATCGCGTTTATTTCCGGAGGGGATGGCGGGGACATGGCGGCAGATCTTTCGGCGAGCAAGCGGTTCGATGAGCTGCTGACGACGGTGGAACCGTATTTCGACTGGATTGTGATTGATTCGCCGCCGGTGCTGCTGGTATCCGACGCGGTGAACCTGGCGCGCTCGTGCGACGCGGTGCTGCTGGTGGCAAGGTCTGGTGTGACGACATTCCCGGCGGCGCAGCGAGCACAGCAAGAGTTGAAGGCTGCCAACGTGATTGGGTTTGTGCTGAACGCGGTAGATAAGCCACAGATGAGTGGAAGCTACTACTACCGTTACGAAAACAAGAAAGATTAAGCCAGAGCACGGTGCACCGATGATCAAACTGTTGAATGTTTACTATCCGACTAGAACGGTGGTACTGATTCTGTGCGAGGCCCTGATTGTTGGGGGGTCGTTCGTACTGGCATCGGTGCTGGTTCTGGGCGCAGATACATTCTCCGTGCTGGGGCATAACCACGGGATCTTGAAGATTGCGGTGCTGACGGTATGCACGATTCTGTGCGCGTATTACTCCGATCTCTACGAGCCGCAGCATATCTCGGCGCGCTGGGAGATTTACTTTCGGCTACTGGTGATCATTGGAGGCCTGGCGTTTGTGCTGTCTGCGATTGTGTACGTGTTTCCGCAGGCCGCCATCGCGCGCTTTGTATTTCTTCTTGGCTTGATTCTCGTCATCGCGTCTCTGATAGCGTGGCGCAGCGCGTTTGAGTGGATCAGCGGCCACGCGGTATTTCAGGAGCGCGTGTATGTGTTGGGCGAAGGGGAGCGAGCGAGCTCGATCATTGAGACGATCCGCGAGCATCGCGAGGCGGGCATGGTGGTGGTTGGATGGGACGCGCCGGCGGCCGATAAGGAAGAGCGCAAGAAGACCTTCGCAACCACCGTGCAGAGAATGGCCTCGGAGAAGTCTATCGATCGCATTGTGATTGCGCTGGATGAACGGCGCGGTGAGCTGCCTGTGGATGGACTGCTGGCCATGCGGTTTCGTGGCGTGACCATTGAAGAGGTGGGGAACGTCCTGGAAAGGCTGACGGGTAAGCTGCAACTTGATGGGCTACGCCCGAGCGATCTGCTTTTCTGTGAGGGGTTCCGGATGAAGCCGTCGCAGCAAGTTCTGCTGCGCATCGCTTCCACGCTGGTAGCAGCGATTGTACTTATTCTGTTTCTGCCGCTGCTCCCGTTTGTGGTGCTGCTCGTGCGGCTGTCTTCGGATGGCCCGATCTTCTTTCGGCAGGAGCGCGTTGGGCTGAATGGCAAGGTATTCAATGTGTATAAGTTCCGCACGATGGTGGTGGATGCCGAGGCGGATGGTGCGCAGTGGGCGCAGAAGAACGACCCGCGGGTGACGCGTGTTGGAGAGTTCATGCGGAAGACTCGGGTCGATGAGGTGCCGCAGTTGTGGAATGTGCTGCGGGGCGATATGAGCTTCGTGGGACCACGGCCCGAGCGGCCGGAGTTTGTGTCGTGGCTAGCGCAGGAGCTTCCGTTCTACGACGTTCGCAATATGATTCGGCCCGGACTGACGGGGTGGGCGCAGATCCGCTATGGCTATGGCGCGACGCTGGCGGAGAGTCGCGAGAAGCTGGCGTATGACCTCTATTATGTGAAACACCAGACGCTGGGACTCGATCTGCTGATTATGTTCGAGACGATCAAGACGATCCTGCGCCGGCGTGGAGCACAGTAAATCCGCGGACGCCGGCCACATGCCAGCGCTCCCTATCTACAGTTGAATGTTCTACGCGTACATCCTTGAGCGCGCTCTTGCGCTGGTGTTGATGCTAATGCCTGCTCGCAACTGGGTTGGCGCCTAGTACGAAGCCAGCCGCGCGGAGGAGATGCAGGGACTGCAGAGAAAAGCACCGTGGAACTTCGCATGCGACCGGGACGCCGCCTGGCGACCGGAGAAGAAAGAGATTGGAATGCATGTGTGTACGAGCTCGATAGAGCGCTTGGGGATGGGTGCTGGTGTGGATGAAGGCTTTAGATCTTTCGATGCGGTTTGAATGGGCTCCTGAGTGAGGGGAGCGAAGTGAGCCGGGAACGTCTGGCCGGGAGGATGGAGATGCCAGCTCAGGTTGGTGTGGGAAGTTAAATGAGGAAAGCCGCCTCGGAGGAGGCGGCTCTCTTGGGATGTAGACAGCAGTGTTCAAAGACTGCAGCTTTCATCTCTCATGATGCAACAGCCGCATGGAACTCAACCCACGACCTTCCTCATCGGGATGAGGAGGAACACGATCGTCTGGGCCCGAGCATTTGAAGGTTCATGCAGGGAGCCTGCGAGAGACTCCCTGCATGTTCCTGGGGATCAAAACTAAACAAACTTCGAGGCAAATTTACGACGTGCAATTCCTGCTGCGCCGAGCAGACCGGTGCCAAGCAGCAGAAGGCTGCTGGGCTCGGGCGTGGGAGTGATATCGGAAGACGCAGAAAACGACTGCTGTCCACCAGGTTGAGTCGTGAGATTGTAGGTAGCATCGGTTATGGTCGAAGAAGCGATTTGTGTCGTAGTCCCAGACTGTTCAAAATAGCCCGTGCCCGCGAGCGACAGGTCACCGTTGCCGAGGATGGTGGCTGTGACGGATGTCAGGTAGTAATCCAATGAAGCATTGTGGCCGTCATTCACGGAATAGATTTCAACGGGCGTTGCCAGAGGGTTGTAGGTAAAACCGTTCACGCTGACATTGTCGCCTAGGAGGCCTGTAAGACTACCGGTGGAACCATCTACCTGAGCATCTCCGCCGTTGAAGGTAATCGCAGTACCGTTAAAGGTCGCTAATGCCGTGCCGACTTTACTGCTGAATGTGATCGAACCGGCGCCTAGGGTGTTGGCGTACGCCAACGAGGTCGACACGGCCAATGCCGCGCCTAGAACAAGTAACTTTGAGAATTTCCTCATATTTCCTCCTGAAAGAATTACCGCTGTCGCGGGTCGAGCTGAATGCATTGCGGCGTGCTGCAAAGACCTATTGCCGTTCGGAAGACACGACAATCCCGATTTCGCCCGAACGATCTCGGAGATCTTTTACGGTGATACTTAGTGCATCTAGATGACCAAACATTACAGCTTTATAATCAACAACTTGTCCGCATGAAAGCGAGGCAGTCCGCAAGTGTTTGCACACTCCGTGCCCTCATATCTTCCTTTCGCAAAGCGACATATCGGAACGATTCCGCCGTCTTCTCTCTGTGGAGGAATTGGATGGCTTGATTTGGCGCCCCCCAGGGCTTGGCTCGTCGAGGAGCTGGCCAGGCAGATCGGCATCATGTGCAGGGATGCGGAAGGCTGTGGACGATGCCAGTCGACGGGAGACGGTCCGTCCGACGGTTGGCAAGATCATCGACGACGATCCGGCCGAGCAGGCCAGCGAAACGTGTGTGAGGGATCGATTAAAAGAACAAAGCTGGAGCAGAGACGACGTTCGCCTTGTGCTCCAGCTGGAAAGCTTCAGGAAGCCTCTTTGCGAGGCTTCCTGAAGAAATGGAAAACGTCTTAGGC
>JBAVDD010000370.1:0-8344 GCA_049587035.1 Acidobacteriaceae bacterium
GTTGATGCTGGCTTCGAGGAGCGTGGCGGTTGAAGGAGTGGGTAACGCGCATGACCAGGTGGGGCGCAATTTTCATGATCATGTGACGCTGCCGGTTGCTATGTTGAGTGGAGTTGCGCGGGCGCGGGTGGTGAGGGAGTTGAGGCCCTGGGTGTTTTTCGGGGGTGGGCTGATGGATGTGCGTGGAGGGACGCTGCACAGTGTGAAGCTGGAGGCTTCGCGGGAGTTGCGTGAACGGTTGCGGCTGAATCCGATTCTTGCGCATGTGGCGATTGTGGAGCCGGAGGGGTCGGGGATTGCGGTGGTGCGGGAGATGCTGGCGTCGTTGCAGCGAAGGGAGTTTCGCAAGGCGCTGACGTTGCATGCGGTGAAGATTCCGGGTGCGATGCTGGAAGGCGCGAGGCTGGTGCTGGGAGCTAAGGTGGGGCATCGAAGATTTATTTCTGATGATGCGATGTTGAATCTGCAGTTTAATGTGGCACAGGATGCGCCGTCGTGCTCGCGGATTACGTTGGGAGAGACTGCGGATGCTTACGGGTTGCCGGAGCCTGTGGTGGATTGGCGCGTTACCGAGCAGGAGATAGGGACGATGCGGCGGTATGCAGGGCATCTGAAGGGGGAGTTTGATCGGCTGGGGCTGATGGGAGTGGAGTGGGCTCGGGGGATGGCGGACGAGGGTGTGGCGATGGAGGGGTTGCCAGCAGGAATGGAGGACGCGCGGCATGCGATGGGTGGTGCATGTATGGGGGTCGATCCTCGGACGAGTGTGGTGGATAAGGAGATGAGGGTGCATGGGGTGGGGAACCTTTCGGTTGCTAGTGCGGCTACGTTTCCGGATGGGAGTCCGCAGCTGCCTACGCTGACGATGATGGCGCTAGCGCTGCGGCTTGCCGAGAGGCTGGCTCGCTGACTGGTGGGGTAAACGATACACTCGTGAACGTGCACTCGTTCACGCGCAAGGAGAGGTTGTTGCTAGCTGTGGCGCCACCGATGGCGGCTGCGTTGATTCGCGTGCTGGGGGCTACGCTGCGGTATCGGGATGTGAATGCGCCGGGAGTGCCGGTTGGGCATACGATTCCGGGACCGGTGGTGTTTGCGTTCTGGCACTGCTCGATGCTGACTTGTGCGCATCGGTTTCGGAATTTGGGGATTGCGATTTTGATCTCGCGGTCGTTCGATGGTGAGTTGATTGCGCGGACGGTGGAGCGGCTGGGATTTTTGGCGGTGCGTGGATCGAGCTCGCGTGGTGGGGCTGCTGGGTTGAAGGGAATGGCGGAGGCATATGCTGCGGGACATCGTTGCGCGTTCACAGCGGACGGACCGCGGGGTCCGGAGCGCGTGGCGAAGTCGGGACCGGTGCAGCTGGCGGAGTTGACGGGCGCGACGTGGATTGGGGCGTATCACGCGCAGCCTTCGCGGGCCTGGTACTTGAAGAGCTGGGACCGCTTTATGATTCCGAAGCCGTTTTCTACGGTGACGTTTGGATGGCCGACGCATGTGGGGCTGGAGTTGGAGCTGGTGCAGAGGGCGTTGGATGAGGCTGTGGCAATGTCGTCCTGCGCGGACGGCGAGGGTTGAGGGCAGATGCTGGTTTCGGAGTTTGATTATGAGTTGCCGGAGGAGTTGATTGCGCAGCGGCCGCCGGAGATGCGCGGTTCGAGTAGGATGCTGACGCTCGATCGGCTGACGGGGGTGTTTGCGGATCGGAGGTTTGCGGAGCTGCCGTCGTTGCTGCGCGCGGGTGATTTGTTGGTGCTGAATGATTCGCGGGTGATTCCGGCTAGGCTATATGCGCGGCGCGGCGGGCTGGCGACGCAGGAGAAGTCGCCGATGCCGAGTGGATTGGTGGAGGTGTTGCTGACGGAGAGGCTTGGAGATGCGAACGAGTGGGGCGCGCTGGTGAAGCCGGCGAAGAAGGTGCAGGTGGGTGAGACGCTGCTGTTTGCGGCGTCGGGTTCTGATGAGGTGTTGCTGCGTGCGGCGGTGGTGGGCGCGGGGGAGTTTGGTGAGCGGGCGCTAAAGTTTGAGAACGTGAAGGATTTTCATGCGGTGCTGGAGAGGATTGGGCATCTGCCGCTGCCGCCGTATATTCGTCGGGCGAAGGATGCTCCGGATCGGGATGAGGATCGGGAGCGGTACCAGACGGTGTATTCATATCCGCTGGCGAATGCGGAGGAGCGTGGGTCTGCCGCTGCTCCTACGGCGGGGCTGCACTTCACGCCGGAGATCCTGGAGCAGCTGCGTGAACGTGGGGTAGAGATTGCTACGCTGACTCTGCATGTGGGGCTGGGAACGTTTCAGCCGGTGCGGGCGGAGAGGATCGAGGATATTCGACTGCATGCGGAGAGCTATACGATCTCGGCGGAGACGGCGGAGGCGGTGAACCGCGCGCGGAGTGAAGGGCGGCGAATTGTGGCGGCGGGGACAACGAGTACGCGGACGCTGGAACATGTGGCGCGTGAGGGGGAGATGCGTGGTGCTGAGGTTGGGTCGGCGTTCTGGGCTCACTCGGGGAGCACGAGTTTATTCTTGTCGCCGGGTGTGGAGTTTAAGGTGGTGGGCGGGGTGCTGACGAACTTTCATCTGTCGGAGTCGACGCTGTTGATGCTGGTGTCGGCGTTTGCGGGACGCGAGAGGGTGCTGGCTGCTTATGCGCATGCGGTCAAGGAGCGGTATCGGTTCTTCAGTTATGGGGATTGCATGCTGATTACTTAGGCGGCTCGGGCGGTGGGACGAGGGTGCTGTGGAAGAAGAGCATCTTCCAGGCGCCGTGTTGTTTCTCAAGGATGACGGATTCGAGCCATTTGGTTGGTATGGGTGCGGCGTTGGGCATCTGGACGGAGCCGTCGTTGAGATAGGTGATCCAGGCTTCGTTGCAGTGGATGGTGACACGCGGGTTGGTTACTTTCCAGACGAACTTGACGCCCTTTGCCTGATAGGCCTTGAGGGCATCGATGAGGCTGTCGATGCTGTCGAAGCTTTGACCGTTGTCGTAAATGTAGAAGGTGGGGGCGGTGAAGGCGTGTATTTTGGAGAGGTCGTCGACGGTGGCGGCGGCGTAGAAGTTGCGGACGGTGTCGGCGACAGCGGTCTTGTCGGCCCGGGTGATGGGGCAGGTTTGGGCGGTGAGGCTTGGGGAGATCAAGGCAAGTGCGAACAGAGGTGCCACGATCCAGCGTTTGTGCATGAGGCCCTCCGGGGGCTTTGAGGGAAAAGCATAGCACGGGCTCGACCCATCCCGGTCGGGCACCGTACCATCAAACCATTATGTCCGAGACGAAACAGACCGCTAACAACTCCTCCAAGCCGCCGATTTATCTGCTCGACTCGATGGCGTTTATTTTTCGGGCGTACCACGCGATGCAGCGGTCGAGGCCGATGACTACGCGGACGGGGATTCCTACGGCGGCTACGTATGTGTTTGTGAACATGATCAACAAGCTGCGCGCAGATTTTAAGCCGGAGTATTTGGCGGCGGTGTATGACGTGGGGGCTCCGCTGCTGCGTGATGAGCTGGCGATGCAGATGAAGGGCGTGACGAAGTTCAATGTGAAGACGCAGGAGTTCGAGACCATTAAGTATGCGGGGTACAAGGCGAATCGTGCGGAGACGCCTCCGGATTTGATTCAGCAGCAGCCTTATATTCGGCGCGCGCTGGAGGCGCTTCGGATTCCGATTTTGTACTACGAGGGGTTTGAGGCCGATGACGTGATTGGCACGTTGAGCTGCCGGCTGGCTGAGATGGGGCACAAGGTGTTTGTCATGTCGCCAGACAAGGACATGATGCAGCTGGTGAATGAGTGCGTTTCGATACTGAATCCGACAAAGGACAACCTGGTGCTTGATCCGGCAGGAGTGGAGCGGGTGTTGGGGGTTCCTCCGGAACGTGTGGTGGATGTGATGGCGCTGCGCGGGGATGCGATTGACAATGTTCCGGGGGCGCCGGGGATCGGCGACAAGGGGTCGGTGGAGTTGATACAGCAGTTTGGTTCGGTGGAGGGCGCGCTGGACCGGGCGGATGAGGTGAAGAAGAAGACGTATCGCGAGTCACTGCAGAATAATCGCGAGAATATTTTGCTGTCAAAGGAGTTGGTGACGATTCATACGTCGGTGCCGATTGAGTTTTCTCTGGATGCGATGCGGACGCGGCCGGTGGATAATGCGGCCTGCCGGGCGCTGTTTACGGAGCTTGAGTTTACGACGATGCTGAAGGATTTGGCGCCGGATGTGGATGCGGTTGCTACGACGTTCAACGTGAGTGCAGGTGTGGAGGAGTTGGCGAAGCTGTTGGTGCAGGCGCGGGAGGCTGGGCATCTTGCGCTGGCGATGGTGGCGAACGCACAGGCGATTGCTGAGGAGGTCGTTGTTGAGGATGCGGAGGGTGCTGTAGAGGCGGAGCCTGAGCCTGCGCAGACAATGTCGTTGTTCGGTGGGCCGGAGCCTGCGGTGGTGGAGGTTGCGAAGGAGGTAGTTGTTGATCCTGCTTGTCGGCTGGGGTTGGCGGTGACGGCGGCGCATGCGGTGGAGGTGTCGTTGGATGCGCCGGGGATGCGAGAGGCACTGGAGGATGCGTCGCTGCCGAAGCAGGTGCATGATCTGAAGGCGGTGTTGCGGGCGTTGGAGCCGCATGGGGTAAAGCTCGCGGGAGCAGTTACGGATGTGATGCTGGAGAGTTATCTGCTGAATCCTACGCATAGCTCGCACACGCTGGTGGATATGGCGGCGCGGACGACTAGCGTTGCGTTGAAACATCAGGTTACGAAGGAGAATCCTAAGGACCCGAAGCGGTTGGCGGAGGCTGCTGCTGCGGTGGTGCGGCTGGCGAAGGTGTTGGGTGAGCAGATGGATGAGGCTGCTGTGGCGCAGCCGCGAGAGTTGTTGCGCGATGAGCCGGGGCTTGGCGGCGCGATTACGACGGAGATGCTGTACGCGGATGCGAAGGAGAAGAGCACGGGGGACGGTGCTGTGCGGCGCGTTGCTACGGGTCAGTTGAATGAGCAGTCCACGCTGGAGGATGTTTATCAACTGCTGGATCTGCCGCTGGTGCCGGTGCTGTTGGGGATGGAGCAGGTGGGTGTGGCGGTGGACAGCGGGGTGCTGCGGGAGATGAGTTCGCGGCTGGCGGTGACGATTGATGATCTGGCGGAGCGGGTGTATGCGAGCTCGGGCAGCCGGTTCAATATCAATTCTCCGAAGCAGCTTGGGGATGTGCTGTTTAATAAGATGGATTTGCCTAAGCCTACGAAGCACGGCAAGGGCAAGGTGATTTCGACGGCGCAGGACGTGTTGGAGGACCTGGCGGAGCACCATGAGGTGCCGGCGCTGGTGTTGGAGTATCGGCAGCTGCAGAAGCTGAAGGGGACGTATCTGGATGCGCTGCCGGTGTTGGTGGATGCGAGTGGGCGGATACATACGACGTTCAACCAGGTCGGAACGGCTACAGGGAGATTGAGTTCGACGAATCCAAATCTGCAGAATATTCCAGTGCGGACGGCGGTGGGGAGGGAGATTCGTGCGGCGTTTGTGGCGGGGGTTGGGAATCTGCTGATGTCGGCGGATTACTCGCAGATTGAGCTGCGGTTGATGGCGCATTTTTCGCAGGACCCGCTGCTGCTGGATGCGTACAGGACGGGCAAGGATATTCATACGCTGACGGCTGCGGAGGTGTTTGAAGTTGATGTAGAGACGATGGATAAGGAGACGCGTGCGCGGGCGAAGGCGGTGAACTTCGGGATCGTTTATGGGATTTCGCCGTTTGGGTTGGCGGCCCAGTTGGGGATTGAGCAGCGCGTGGCGAAGGAGTATATCGAGCGGTACTTTGAGCGGTATAAGGGCGTGGCTGCGTTCATTGAACGCACGCTGGAGATGGTGCGTCGCGATCAGTCGGTGAGGACGGCGTTTGGGCGGGTGCGGCCGATTCCGGATATTCAATCGCGCAATCCGAATCAGAGAGGGTTCGCGGAACGGACGGCGGTGAATACTCCGCTGCAGGGGACGGCCGCGGATTTGATTAAGATTGCGATGTTGCGGATTGATGCGGCGATGAGGGAGCGGGGGTTGAAGTCTGCGATGACGCTGCAGGTGCATGATGAGCTGCTGTTTGATGTGGTGCCGAGTGAGGCGGAGGAGATGCAGGAGTTGGTGAAGCGGGAGATGGAGTCGGTGGCAACATTCAGTGTGCCGATTGTGGCTGAGGTTGGGTTGGGGAAGAACTGGCGGGATATTAAGTAGCGCTGAGAGGACGACGATGCGATTGCTTTGTGCTGTGGTTTGTTTAGGGTTGTTGGCTTCGCCTTCGTTTGCGCAGCGGACTACGCTACCGCTTTGGCCGAATGGAAATCCAGAGGCTTCGAAGGTTGTTGGACCTGAGGTTGAGACGCGGTTGGTTGCGCCTTCGGGGGAGTCGGTGGTGCGTCTTACCAATGTCAGCAAGCCTAGCTTGACGGTGTTTGTGCCGCCGGCGGGGAGGAATACTGGTGCGGCGGCGTTGGTGTTTCCGGGTGGGTCGTATCTGCGGCTTAGTTATACGACGGAGGGTACGGATGTTTGTGGGTGGTTGAATTCGATTGGGATGACTTGCGTGCTGGTGAAGTATCGGGTGCCGGAGGATGGGCATTATCCGGCGAACGTTGAGGATCTGGAGGATGCGCAGCAGGCGATGCGGTTGACGCGCGAGCATGCGGCGGAGTGGGGAATCGATCCGAAGAAGATTGGGGTGATTGGGTTTTCGGCGGGAGCGCATCTGGCGGTGGTGCTTTGTACGCATCCGGATTTTGAAGGGAAGAATGTTGCGGCGTCGAAGGTCGATGCGCGGCCTGATTTTCAGATGGTGATCTATCCGGGATGGCTGAATGGGCCGGCGGCTAAGGGAACGCTTGGCTCGGTGGATGCGCCGGTGATGCCGAATGCTAGTGTGCCTCCTACGTTTTCAGTGCAGGCGGAGAATGATTACACGGCGCATGTGGAGAACGTGCTGGTGTACATGGAGGCGCTGAAGAATGCGCGGGTGCCGGCGGAGCTGCATGTGTATACGCTGGGCGGGCATGGGTTTGGGTTGGGGCAGAAGGATCTTCCGATCTCGAATTGGAGTTCGCTGGCTGAGGTTTGGCTGCATACGATTCATGTGCTGGGAGCGCCGGGGACGGTGGGGATGCCGTAGGCTGCACGCTTGATCGAAAGCTAGACGCCTAGTTCGGTGCGGATGGCGTTGGCTATGGCATTGGCGTGGCGGTGCATGGCTTCGGCGCTGGCCGCTTCGATCATTACTCTGGCTAAGGCTTCGGTGCCGGAGTAGCGGATGACTACTCGGCCGGTGTCTTTTAGTTCCAGCTCGGCGGCTTCGATGGTGGCTACTACGGTGGGGATTGTGTGGAGCGGTTTCTTTTCGCGGACTTTTACGTTGAGGATGATCTGCGGGTAGTTGGTTAGGTCAGCGATGAGTTGGCCCAGGGGCTTGTTGCTGCGGTGGACTAAGTCGAGGACTAACAGCGCGGTGAGTAGGCCGTCGCCTGTGGTGGCGCGAGCGGGGAAGAGGATGTGGCCGGACTGCTCGCCGCCCAGGGAGGCGCCGGAGTTGCGCATCTCTTCTAGGACGTACTTGTCGCCGACGGGGGCGCGGAGCATTGTGATGCCGGAGCGGCCGAAGGCGGCTTCGAGGCCCATGTTGGACATGGTGGTGGCTACGACCAGGTTGTTGGCTAGCTCGCCGCGGGCCTGGAGGTCGCGGGCGCAGGCCAGCATGATGGCGTCGCCGTTGACTACGTTGCCGTTTTCGTCGGCGAAGAGGGCGCGGTCGGCGTCGCCGTCGAAGGTGATGCCGATGGAGGCTCCGGAGACTTTGACCTGGGCGGCTACGATCTCGGGGTGGAGGGCGCCGCAGTGGAGGTTGATGTTGCGGCCGTCGGGGGAGGCGTGGGTGACGTCTATGGTGCCGTGGAGGGATTCGAAGAGTTGCGGAGCTACGGAGCTGGCCGCGCCGTTGGCGCAGTCGAGGACGATGTGGCGGTTGTCGAGGGAGATGCCGGGGACGGCTTCGAGGAGGAAGCGGATGTACTCGGCGCGGTAGGCTTCGTTGATCTCGGGGAGTGCGGGATTGTCGGGGCGGGTTGGGTTGGTGGTTAGGACGCGTTCGATTTCGCGTTCGATGCCGATCTCGACTTCGTCGGGGAGTTTGTAGCCGTTGCCGCCAAAGAGCTTGATGCCGTTGTCCTGCCAGGGATTGTGGCTGGCGGAGATGACGACGCCGGCGGAGAAGCCGTGCTTGCGGGCGAGGTAGGCGATGGCCGGGGTGGTGATGATGCCGGCGGATTCGACGGTGGCGCCGGCGGAGCGGAGACCGGCGGTG
>JBAVDD010000371.1:0-7090 GCA_049587035.1 Acidobacteriaceae bacterium
CCTTCGGCCCATCGGTTCATCGAAGAGTTGTCCAATCAGTCTGGCGAGGACATTGTTTCGTCGGGTGCCACGACCTCGAACGCTCTTGGCCTGACAACCCAGGTGCCCGTCCAGATGGTCTATTGGACATCCGGCCGCAGCCGGAAGTTTAACCTCGGAAAGCTTGTACTCCACTTGGAGCATGTTGCTCTCTGGCAGCTTGCCCTCGCCAAGGAACCAGCAGGAGAGATCGTCCGTGTCCTCGCGTGGGCTGGCCCGGAGCATGTTCATATGGTGCTGAAGAAGATCGCGGGGAAAGTTCCCCGAACCGACATGGTGAAGGTGGCTCATCAGGCTCCCCGGTTTCCACACTGGTTGGCGGACGCCTTAGATCGGGATGAGTAAATTGCCCGAGAGTAGTTCCCAAGTCAGAAGGAACCTTTAACAGTGTCCGTCGCTATTCAAGGATAAGCGCGTATGATTTAATAGTGGATGAGGTTACTTAAGGATGCACAAACCGCCTACGACCGCCAGTCGCAGCCGCTATGTGACCTCCACCATGTCCGGTGAGCGAGTCCAGGCGTTCGTTCCAGCCCCTCTGCCTCCCGATGCTCGGACCCTCGACTTGGCCTCTTTGCAGGGCATCCTGGCCGAGGCGAATCAGGCGGTCGGTCGGCTGGACGGGATGACTTCAGCCTTCCCGGACCTGAATCTCTTCCTCTACTCCTATGTCCGCAAAGAGGCTGTGCTGTCCTCTCAGATCGAGGGTACACAGTCCTCGCTCTCCGACCTGCTGCTCTACGAGAATGCCGAGATTCCCGGCGTTCCTCTCGATGACGTGCAGGAGGTGTCGAACTATGTTGCCGCCCTCAATCATGGACTGAAGCGGCTACGCGGCGGCTTCCCTCTATCGCTCCGGCTAATCCGCGAGATCCACGAGGTATTGCTGTCGAAAGGACGCGGAAGTCACGCTCAGCCTGGCGAGTTTCGCAAGAGTCAGAACTGGATTGGCGGATCGCGTCCGGGGAACGCTGCCTATGTGCCGCCGCCACCGGAGTACGTCATGGATTGCCTCGGAGATTTGGAGGGGTTTCTCCATGAAGAGGAGAACTCGCTTCCACTGCTGATACGGGCGGGACTGGTTCACGCCCAGTTCGAGACGGTCCACCCTTTTCTGGACGGTAATGGACGAGTGGGCCGGCTGCTCATTACCTTCATGCTCACCGAGAAGCAGATGTTGCATGAGCCCGTTCTTTACCTCAGCTTATTCTTCAAGAAACATCGACGGTTGTACTACGACAGGCTCAATGGAACCCGCAAGGATAATGGCTGGAACGAGTGGCTGGATTTCTTCCTTCAGGGGGTGCGTGACACCGCCAATCAAGCGGTACAGACTGCTATCGAGATAGACCGGCTGTTCCGTGCGGACAAAGAGAAGATCGAGCGGTTCGGTCGTGGCGCCCCATCAGCTCTGCTCATCTATCAGCTTGCCCAGGCAAGTCCCATCTTCTCAATTAAGCACGCTGCCCGCGAATCGAAGCTCAGTTTTCCAACAGCGTCGGCAGCCATTCAGCGCCTGACCGATGCCGGAATACTTCAGGAATCCAGCGGCAAACGGCGGGATCGCCTGTTCCTCTATGCGAAGTATTTGGATGTCCTGAATCGTGACCTCTGAGTACCTCGATAGCAAAACTTGAGTTTGATTTATAAGTGACGAGATGCGGACTTGTCAGGAGTGATGCGACGTCAATAGACCCATTCGATATCCAGCGTCGCCCCGCTCACCGTCCCAGCGCCATTTGCGTCTTAGGGCGGTGATACTGTTACCAGAAAGCAGCAGTCATTTTTACCAGCGGGGTCTAACGAAGTAATGAACTATTGGCTCACAACCCATTGGCCCCGCCCGCAGAGTACACCGACTAGCGAACCTTACTCGGATGTTTGGGTTAAGGATGGTCAATGGGATGTCATTAGGCAACTGACTCCCGGGGACTTGGTCTTCATATATGAATCGAAATCGGGATCATTGCCTTTAGGACACAATGCGGATGGAAGCAGGTATCAGCTGCTAAAGGCTCCGGGAAAAGCAGGCTTGGTAGCTCTTGTTCGCGTTACCGAACCCGCCGTTCAACCGCAAGATAGCGTTCCGGACCTTTATGACAATGGTGAGGTAATGTGGTGGCGCTATCGAGCTCGCACTGAACCCGTCAACTCTGGAGCATCCGTCCCGAGGGAAGAGTTTTTGCCTCTCCTTGGGTACAGCACGAATTGGAACCTTCATGGGTTTGGAGACAATCATTCTGGCGTGAAGCGTTTGACCGTTGGGGAGTTCACAGCGTTACGTGAAATGTACGAAGAAGTCGCTGATCGGGAAGATCGAATCCGCGTTGAGCGCAATAGCCGTGGTGGACAATTCGGCGGCCCAGGCGGTGAAGGCAATGTGCATCGAGAATTAAAGGAGCGAATCGCTGCTGACCCGTCTGCGACCTTGGGCGAAGACGGCTTGAGTTTGTACCGGGTTGAATTCCCCTTCGGTTGCACAGGGGACCGCATCGACGTTGTCCTGCAAGACAAAGACAAAAAGTTTGTCGCTGTCGAAGTTGAACCGGAATGCAATCGAAATCATCTAGCGGGCGCGCTACAGTGTATGAAATACCGCGCAATGCTGGCCTACTATTTTGAGCGCCCACTCGCGGAGGTTCGGTGCATTTTAGTAGCGCACAATATTGCGTCTGAGGTCGAAGCGCGCTGCGCCGCTTTTGAGATAGAAACCATTACGGTGGAAAGACCATCCCTCCCAGCACTGTTCTCATCGGCCGTTTAGTCGCGACTTGCTAATGAAAACCCGACCGCTTGAACAGGCGACTTCGCAGCTTTCGATGTATCTGTCCTGATAATTCGGCAGCGTGCGCTCATCCCCATCTGCGGTTTGCGGATTGTGAGAAACGTCGTGCCATCGGAAAGCAGGTGCGATCTGCGTGTAAATTAAGACTCGTGAACGCCTTATCTGCTGATCCCCACTTCTGTTCCGGCGATGAACTCAGGAAGCACCTGAGATTACTTATCGAAAGCTCCAGCAAAATAGACATCGCCACGGCCTGGGTGTCGGATTCCAACATCCTGAAGCTCCTTGTCAGCGATGGGATCAAGGCATCCACACGAATGGTCGTTGGCGTTGGTGGTTACATGACCGATCCGGTGGTGCTGAAGAAACTTGGTACGCACCCAAATATCGCGTTAAGGATCTACGGCGGTCCAGAACCCCCGCTTTTCCATCCCAAGCTTTACCTGTTCCAATACCAACATTTCCATCGCAGCCTCATTGGCAGCATGAACTTCACGAACGCCGGCACAACGAAGAATATCGAGAGTATGTTTTCGACCAACAATACCAACGGATCGGCAACTACGGAGTTCGAACGGTATTGGAAATCTCCTCAGGCGATGCCTTTTGATCAGTTCGACCTAAAGTCCTACGAGGAGAAGCGCAGAGCGATGCTCGCTACGGTGAAGGCGGCTGGAGCGGCTGAGGTGCTGGAAGAGGACGTCGCGGCGTCAGCGGAAAGCCAAGTGGAGATTGACATCCTGAAGGAAGGCTGGAAAGCCTACGTTCAGCAACTGATGTTCTACTATCAGCGATGAACATTAAGGACTGGGTAATTAGTACTAAGCTGGAGCATCCCGTTACCGAGCACGCGCTTCTGCTACTGGCCAGAGATGAGGAAACCATTTTCCCGCTCGGGACTGCAGTGTTTGTATCGCCAGGTCTGGCAATCACAGCGAAGCACGTGCTTGGAGAGTCTTGGCGGGTATATGGCCTGTCCGACGTGCCGTTCGAGTATCGAGGCGCCCCGACAATTCAGCACGAGATTCTTGCTGTCCAATATCCCGGAAACAAATCAGACGCTGCCATCTGGATCATGCAAGGGGGGTGGGCCTCTTTGTATTCGGATATCGCGGCTATCAGTCTTGCGCCCGCGAACGATCTCGCCGAAAGTTATGTTTTCAAGGGGACACCTGTGCTCAGTGTACTGCCTCCGGCTCAGGGAGAAGAGGTCACGGCGTTCGGCTACGCTTCCTCAAGCGTGATCACGTTCGTAGATAATCAGCCCAACCTTTCCCTAAATCCGCTGACAGCGCCCGGAAAGGTCACGGAGGTGTATCCCGAACGCCGCGATCGCGGCATGCTGTCGTTTCCGTCTTTTCAAGTTGAGGCGCTTTTCAAAGGCGGGATGAGCGGTGGCCCGATTTACAACAGCGTCGGCGAACTGTGCGGCCTAGTGTGCTCTTGCGACAATGACGCTCCCATAGCCTATGGCGTAGTTTTATGGCCGATACTTGTCGAGATGATTTCACACCAAGGGTTTGGCGTGTCGTGCAAAAGTCTGTACCGATTGGCTGATCTCGCGGATAGTGGGCGGCTGAGTTTGAAGGGCTACGACAAAGTAATCAACAACGTTGAAATAGAGCCAGATCCAATGGGTACCATTGCGGCGAAACCGGAACTGGTGCAGATCAGCACCGCTTACGGCGGACAAAAGGAAGGCAGCGCGGTTCTACCGCGCAACAAGTACACAGCGATTCAAGATGAGAAGTCGAAGGACAAGCAGCAAGCCCAAAGGCCGGAATTCAAAGTGTGCAAGTTCACCGCCGAGGCCATCATCACCGAGGGCAGCGACATTGGCAACATCCATAAGGTGTGTGCGAACCCATCCTGCCCGGTGCATCATCCAAAGCTGCAAGCCAGTCGCGATGATGCGAAGTGGAAGGCCGAGCAGGAGAAGCAGCGCAGGGAACAGGCCATCGCCAACACGACCGGCGTTCGCGTCCTCGCCGCTATCGGCTCCGCTGTCCCGGTTCGTCTGTTGAAACGTGACCTGCTCTTCATCCTTGAGAAGCTGGTCGGCGTCATGGATGAAAGCCGCGTCGAGATGCTGGCACAGCAGCATGGCATCCGGCAGAAGCGTGACGACGGAGGTGTCACGAAGACGCTTGCCGCCTTCCTCCGCCGCGCTGATGAAGGTGCGCTCTCTCGGATGCTGGTGGAGTCGAGCCTCTTGCTCGCCGCCAGTCGCGGCAATCCCGCTGCCGTGCTCAAGGATGCTGCCAGCGCTTACAAAGTGGACACCGATGCCATCGCCGTCAAGGTGAAACAGGAGTTCGCCGCGAAAAAGAAGGCCAAGAAAGCACCTAAACCCGCACCCAAAGCCACGAAGAAAGCAGCGTAAAGCGTTGGCGCGTCCACTACAACACGATCAGACCTCACTCTTTGCTGGGCTACAGACCGCCAGCGCCTGAGACATGGTTAACCTCGACCGCTTGGCAGCAAGGGGAGCCAGTCGCTTCGCTCCCGGCTCCTCTTGCTGCCACATCCTGCATCGAACTGAACTCAGAGTTCGATGCACTACACTAACTCTTCATTGGTACAAATCATCGGGCAATCCACGAGTCGGGGCTGCCTCTGGAGGTTCAGCAGAAGCTGATGCGCCATGCGGACATCCCTATGACGACCAAATACGGTCGCAGTTCGATGCTCAACGTGACCCGTCCGGCCAACGCCAAGATTGTTGAAATGATGATAAGGAAGGAGGACCAAAAAACAAAAACTGAACCGGCTGCCTAACGCGAGGGCGCCTACTGTTCAGTTATTGTTCAGTTGATTTCTGCTAAATGGTTGCGGGGCTTGCAACGCCTCGAATTTACTCGTGATTCCGTTTGAGCGTTGTCTTGCCGCTTAGACCGTCTGACCCACTGCCGTAACAGAAATGCTTTTGATCGTAACTCGTTGAAAAGATGAGCGCCGATGGCCAAAAAATTGGGATAGTTTCTAGTGCATTCCTTCTGAAGCAGCCAAGTCCTGTGGGGTGGGTTTTCTCATGAGGAACGGTAGTGGCGTCAGGCATGCGACGACCAACCCCATCATCCAGAATGCATTCACGTATGCCAGTGTGCTGGCCTGTAGACTTACCATTTGCTCCAGCTGCGCGAGCGCATACTTCGTACTGCCCTGAGACCGGCTGATCAATCCATTAAAGTAGTTATTGAAGAATATGCTTCCATGATTCAGATGCGCGACCAGGTCAAAGCGATTGATCTGCTCATGTCGCGCAATGAACGTCGACAAAAACGACACGCCGATGGCTCCGCCAATATTGCGGGAGAAGTTGCTGATGCCGGAAACCTGATTGTTCTCCTCGCGCGGGACTCCAACGTACGAGAGGGTGCTGATGGGAATGAAGATAAACGGAAGACCGATCACCTGTAAGACGCGCAACCACATGATGGTATTGAAGTCGATGGTGCTGTAAACCATGGTGAGGAGAAAGAGAGTGAGCGAGGTGACGATGAAGCCAAATGCGATGAGCTTTCGGGAGTCGAACTTTTGCGCGAGAATGCCGGCAACCGGCATGAGAAGGGCGAGGGCGATCCCTCCCGCGGAGAGCGCCATACCGGCACGTTCCGCGGTATAGCCAAGTTCTGCCTGCAGGAACTGCGGAATTAGTATGGTCGATCCGTTCAAGACCATCCCAAGGATAAAGTTGAACAGCGTGGCCGCCCCAAAATTGCGCAAGGCGAGCAGGCGAAGATTGATGATTGGGTTCGTGTAGGTTACCTCGCGCCACACCAGCAACCCAAGGCCGCCGATGCCGAGGACCAATGCGAGCGCAATAGCGTGGGATGCAAGCCAACCGGCTTCCTGCCCCTTGTCGAGTGCATACTGAAGGAAACCAACGCCGATTACGATGAGGGAGATGCCGGCGTAGTCGATATCCTTTCGACGGCGCTCCACAGCTTCGCGCTTCTTGATATAGGGAGGATCGTGGATTAGCCGATGCGTCAAAAATAGACTGAGGATTCCAATGGGGAGATTGATGAAAAAGATCCAATGCCACGAATAGTTGTCCGTGATCCATCCGCCCAGCGTGGGACCGAGTGCGGGCGCAACAACGACCGCCATTCCATAGATGGAGAAGGCCATGTTTCGTTGTTCCGGCGCGAAGGTATCAGCAAGGATGGCCTGTTCGCTGGGCTGTAGCCCGCCGCCGCCCACCCCCTGCAGGATGCGAAAGAGGATAAGAACGGGCATACTCGTTGAGAGACCGCACAATAC
>JBAVDD010000372.1:0-11142 GCA_049587035.1 Acidobacteriaceae bacterium
CAAGGAAGGCGACTCGAAGGGAACAGTCAACATTCTTGGGCGCGTAAGCACCATCACCCATAGTATCGTTTACACGTTTGAAGACACTGTCAACGTTGAGACACCGAGCGATCTGTTGCAGCACGAAAAGAACAACATGAAGGTGTACTGGAACGCGATCCCACTGCCTCCAGGACGGTACAAGCTGGAGATTGCGATCAAGGATGTAAATAATCCGGACCATGTGGGAACGTGGAGGCGCAGCATCGATGTGCCGGAATTTGACGATGACCGCCTGGCTTCTTCTTCGTTGATCCTAGCCTCCGATATGGAGCGGGTGCCGTCGAAGGATGTGGGAGCTGGAAACTTTGTGATTGGGAATACAAAGGTGGTGCCGAGGGTTCCGCCGACGGTTTCTGCGCCGGTCACCTACCACCGCGGCCAGAACTTGAACTTCTGGATGCAGGTCTATAACTTGGGGATCGGACAGAACAAGCGGAACGACGCAACCATCGAGTATCAGATTCTGGATCTGGCGACGAACAAGCAGATTCTGGACATGCAGGAGTCGGCCTCGAAGCTGAACCCGAACGCCGACCAGCTAACCCTTGAGAAGACGATGCCGCTGGCGGGCCTTGAGCCGGGCAAGTATCAGGTGACCATCAAGGTGAATGACGGAATCTTGAAGCAGAAGATCGCTCAGACTGCGCCGTTCACCGTTGAGCAGTAAGGGCTTAGGTTGAGTAGTAAAGACAAAGTTGAGCTGTAAACGTAACAGGGTCCATTCGAGCTCGAGGAGGGGAGCGGCGATTTTGCCGGCTCTTCTGAACAACAGGAGCCAAGCTACGCAAGACACGCCCGTGATAGCAGACTCCACCAGTTAGACAGCCGTCCGGCTTCCCGACTGGCCGGACCATCGGAGAGCCGTAGACGCGCGGATGAGGGTTTGAGCGCGGTGAGACGAGTCGTACCAGGTTTGTTGCTGATGATGATGGTGGCTGGGTCAGGGCAGATATTCGCTCTGCAAACTGCTGCGATGATCTCAGGTACAGTTCGGGACGTTCATGGAACGCCACAGATGGGGGCGCTGATTGAGTTAATGCGCGCCGACGACGGCATTGTGTCCACGGCAGTCAGTGATGACCAGGGCCGCTACATCATGGTCATGCTGACGCCGGGTCGATACCAACTGCGCGCAACCGCTGCCTTTTTTCTTCCCCTGCTCAGGAACGATGTGCGGCTCCACGCTGGCGTGCAATCGATCGTGAACCTTACGATGAACAATCTTTTCGACGCAGACAACTGGCTACCTGCAGAGCGGCGCCGTGCGGACGAGCCTGTTGACGACTGGAAGTGGACGCTTCGTTCCACCGCCAACCGGCCACTGCTGCGCCTGGTCGATCCGCAAGACGGTACGCCGATCTCTTCCAGCGCGGATCAAGCCCATCGGGTGTCGTCTGAAGGAAGAATTATTCTGACCAACGGGGATGGTGCGTTCGGAGGCGGCGGTCTGCATCAGGCACTCTTGCTGGGCAGAACGATGGAAGATGGCGATGGGGCGGTTCTGCGAGCGGATGTGGGGGATGTTCAGGCGAGTGGATCCTCTCCTCAGCCGTCGATTGCCCTGATCACCGGCTATGAGCGCAGAAGTCCGTTTGGAGGAAACACGCGGTTGGTGTCGAGTTTCCAGTCGCATCCTGAACTGACGGACGGTGGGCAGACGGGCGGGTTCCAGGTACTACGGTTGGCCAGCACCCAGCAGTTCAGTCTGGGCAACGCGTTTCTCATCGATGTGGGAACCCTGATGGAGGCCGAGCGACTGGAGCAGACCCGTCTGGAAGCGGAGCCGTTTATCCGCCTTACTGCGAGGCCAGGAAGCAATGTCGTCGTGGAGTATCGTTACGCCTCGGGTCGTGAGTTGCAGAGCTCGGACGATCTGGATGAACTGGAGCCGGCGGTCAATGTGGTGCCGGGGGCTAACGGTCGCCCGCTAAGTGATCGGGGAATGCACAACGAGCTTTCGGTGAGCCGCAAGTTGGGCAGCCGGGTACTTAGTGCATCGGCTTACGTCGATCGGATCTCGTATGGCGCCATTGGAGGTAGTGGGCTGATGAACTCCAGCTCGCTGCAGTTGGCGAATGCCGTGGCCGATCCGACCACAGGGACCTTCGAGGTGGGAGGGCCGGGATACGCTGCGCGCGGTTTGAGCGTCTCCATGATGCAGACACTGACTCCAGCCCTTTCGGCGTGGGTGGAGTACGACATGGGTACGGCTCTGCGCAGCGATGGCGACCTAGTGATGACGGACCTCGCGGACGGCATGACGCCGCAGAACTCGACAGCGGCCAGCGTTGCTCTCAGGGGAAGAATTGCTCGCTCTGGAACGGCGCTGAGGGTTGAGTACCGCTGGCAGCCAGTCAATACCCTGACCCAGGTGAATACCTACAACGCGACTCCTGAAGAGGCGTATCTGACGTTTTACATCCGGCAGAGACTGTGGAGCGGAAGATTGCTGCCGCAGGGTCTGGATGCCGTGGTGGAGGCGACGAATCTGCTCGAGCAGGGCTATCAACCGGTTCTTGCTCCGGATGGACACACGCTGGTGCTAGCCCAGGTTCCCCGCGCAATCCAGGGTGGCCTGGCGTTCAATTTCTAGTGATGGCAGACGCGGTTCCAGCGTGAGTTAGCGCCGAATTTCTAGTATTCCCCCGTAAATTCGCTTTCCTCTTGTGCATGTGCGATTTTCCTCATCTGGATGGGAGATGATGAAGGAGAGCGATTTTTCACGACTGCCAGTGTCTTCGATGGCTTTGTCCTATCGTCTCCCTTGAACCCTTTAATGCTGGACCGGACTCTAAATGTACTGGAGCAGATAGTCGACTTCAGCTAGTTGTATCCCAGCCGGGGCCTTGCAACGAATCGCGACGGAAGTCGGTACCAGGCAGGCAGTGAGGAACCATGTGCGGTATTGTCGGCGTTTTTGGGCATAGTCCAGTCAGTTCTGTCGTCTATGAAAGCCTATCCATGCTTCAACACCGCGGTCAGGACGCCGCGGGTATTGCGACCTGCTTCGAGGACAGGTTCTATCTCGAAAAGGGAAATGGCCTGGTCACTGACGTCTTTGGAGCAGGGAATATGGCCCGGCTGCTGGGGAATATGGGTGTCGGGCACGTACGCTACCCCACCGCAGGCTGCGCATCTGTGGCTGAGGCGCAGCCGTTCTATGTCAACTCCCCCTACGGAATCATCTTTGCGCACAACGGCAACCTCACCAACGTCTCTGAGATTGTGGAGAGCTTGTTTCTTACGGACATGCGTCACCTGAATACGAGTTCGGACTCTGAGGTGATGCTGAATGTATTTGCGCATGCGCTGTCGCGGCGTGGAGCAGTGCATCCCAATGAGTTCGACGTGTTTGCCGCCGTCGAAGAGGTGCATCGACGATGCAAGGGAGGCTATGCCGTGGTCGCCATGGTCGCAGGCGTTGGTATGATTGCTTTTCGTGACCTTCATGGCATACGGCCGCTGGTGTTTGGTGCGAGGGGCGAAGGCAAGGATGCGGAGTACATGATCGCGTCCGAAAGTGTGGCGCTGCAGGTTAGCGGGTTTGACCTGGACCGCGATCTTGCCCCGGGCGAGGTGATCTTCATCGATATGGAAGGCACGGTCTACCATCATCAGAGCCTGCTGGCCCATGAGAAGGCTCCCTGTCTGTTCGAGTACGTGTATCTGGCGCGGCCAGATTCTGTGCTCGATGGCGCTTCCGTGTATCAGTGCCGCATCAATATGGGCACCAAGCTGGCTCAGAAGATCCAACGTGAGTGGTCCCATCTTCCCATTGATGTCGTCATTCCGATTCCCTCGACCAGCCGCATCGCTGCGCAGGAGATCGCGACGCGCTTGAACATCCCTTATCGGGACGCGCTGGTGAGAAACCGCTACGTCGGCCGGACGTTCATCATGCCGGGACAGGCGCAGCGTAGACAATCCATACGGCGTAAGCTGAACCCGATTCCGCAGGCCTTTCAAGGAAAGAACGTACTGCTGGTGGACGATTCCATCGTGCGCGGCACCACCATCCGCGAGATTATTGCCATGGTGCGCGAGCAAGGCGCGAAGAAGGTTTATGTCTGCTCAGCAGCGCCCCCGGTGCGCTTTCCGAATGTGTACGGGATTGATATGCCGGCGCGATCGGAGTTGATTGCCAGCGGGCGCGATGTCGTTCAGCTCGCAAAGGATATTGGTGCGGATGAGTTGATCTTCCAGGATTTGAAGGATTTGAAGGAGGCCATCAACGAGGCCGCACCTGGCCTTACGCACTTTGATACGTCCGTCTTCGATGGAGTGTACGTCACCGGAGACATCACCGAAGAGTATCTCAACACGCTGGAACAGAAGCGAAACGACGCTGCCAAACATACTGAAGATGTCGCAAGCCACATCACAAGAAATCTCTCCGCCCATCTCTAGCGGGACGACGATGCGGATACTTCCCGGGCCACCGGCGCTGACGGCCTTTGAGGCCACACGCATGGTGCAGCGGCTGCGCGTGCAGTTCCCTGCGGAGGCCGCCAATGTGGTTGCCGTAGAATCCGCTTATCTGTACTTACTCTTGATTTATCCCGAGCAGGAGGCTGCGATCAACCACTCGCGGCTCGCAGAGTTGTTGGGTGGTGGAGAAGCGTTGGCTGCGGGTCAGAGCGTATGGATCGGGCCGCGCGTTGGAACGCAGTCGCCGTGGTCCAGCAAAGCGACGGACATTCTGCACAACACCGGCTTTGGCGCGATCGAGAGAATCGAACGAGCCCGCGTGGTGCACATCCTATTTGCTGAGGGGTCTGCTGCGGGTAATCTGCACACGCTCGCTGCGGCCTTGCATGACCGGATGACCGAGAGTGTCTTCTTCGAGAGCGCTGAGGAGTTGCATGCACTCTTTGCGGCGCGTGAACAGAAGCAGCTTGGACACATCGACGTGCTGGGCCGCGGCCCGGAAGCTATTGCGGAGGCGGATCGAACGCTCGGTCTTTCGCTTGCGAAGGACGAGATCGATTATCTTGTGGCCGAGTTCAAGCGGTTGGGTCGTAATCCTACTGATGTAGAGCTGTATATGTTCGCGCAGGCCAACAGCGAGCACTGCCGCCACAAAATCTTTAACGCCAGCTGGACAATCGATGGGGAGAAACAGCCGCTCTCTCTCTTCCAGATGATCCGGAATACGAATGAGGTGTCAGGAGACAACGTGCTATCGGCCTATCGCGACAACGCCGCAGTAATTCGCGGCGGTTACGGTGGCAGATTTTTTCCAGATCCGGACGATGCCGCTTATCGCTATCACGAGGAAGATGTTCATATCCTGTTGAAGGTAGAGACGCACAATCATCCGACGGCGATCTCGCCGTGGCCGGGGGCTGCGACTGGGTCTGGCGGGGAGATTCGCGACGAAGGTGCCACGGGACGCGGCGCTAAGCCTAAAGCAGGGTTGTGCGGATTCACCGTGTCGAACCTTCATCTGCCGCAGGCGCCGCAGCCCTGGGAGCGCGCTCCGTCCAGACCATCTCATATCGCTTCGCCGCTCGACATCATGATCGAAGGGCCGCTTGGAGCGGCGGCCTATAACGACGAGTTTGGTCGGCCGGCTTTGTGTGGATACTTCCGTACCTACGAGCAGCAGAGCGCAGGCACGGTCTTCGGCTATCACAAGCCGATTATGCTCGCAGGTGGCCTGGGCAACATACGAGCCGAACACGTTGAAAAGGGCGAGATGAAGCCTGGCTATGCGCTCGTGGTTCTGGGTGGACCGGCGATGTTGATTGGCCTCGGAGGCGGGGCAGCTTCCAGCAGCGCGGGCAGTGGCAACACGGATCTCGACTTTGCCAGCGTGCAGCGGGACAACGCCGAGATGGAGCGCCGCGCGCAGGAGGTCATCGATCGCTGCTGGCAGTGTGGAGAGAATAATCCGATCGCGTTCATTCATGACGTCGGTGCGGGTGGCTTATCCAACGCGTTTCCGGAGCTCATCAAGGATGGCGGTTGCGGCGGCAGCTTCGATCTGGAAGCGGTGCCTCGCGGCGAGGCTGGATTGAGTCCACTTGAGACGTGGTGCAATGAGGCGCAGGAGCGATATGTGCTGGCCATTGCTCCCGAGCATCTCGACGTCTTTGAAGCAATATGTGAGCGCGAACGTTGTCCCTATGCGGTTGTAGGGACGGCTGACCAGGAGCCGCATCTCACCGTTGCTGATAATGGCGCCGAAGGGGAGCCGATTGATCTTCCTTTGCAGGTGCTCTTCGGTAAGCCTCCAAAGATGGAGCGCAGAATCACGCGAACGCAGATCAACACTGCGCCACTCGATTTGGCGGGCGTTACTGTGGCGGACGCGGTGGAACGGTTGCTGCGTCTGCCGGCGATTGCGTCCAAGTCATTCCTGATTACCATTGGTGATCGCAGCATCACGGGGATGGTCGTCCAGGACCAGATGGTGGGACCGTGGCAGGTGCCCGTGGCAGACTGCGCTGTGACGCTCGGCGCTTTCGACTCTCACTGGGGCGAGGCCATGGCTATTGGTGAGCGCACTCCGTTGGCGGTGATTGATGCGGCGGCATCGGCTCGCATGGCGGTAGGGGAAGTAATCACCAACATGGCCGGAGCTGTGATCGAACGGCTAAGCGACATCAAGTTATCTGCGAATTGGATGGCAGCCGCGGGTGAAGGCCAGGAAGATCAGAAACTCTTCGAGGCGGTGCATGCTGTGGGGATGGAGTTTTGCCCTGCACTCGGTATGACCATTCCCGTTGGCAAGGATTCCATGTCAATGAAGACCAGGTGGAGTGATAGGGGAGAGACCACAACAGTGGTGTCACCACTGTCGCTGATTGTCACTGGTTTCGCACCCGTCGGCGACGTGCGCAGGACGCTTACGCCGCAATTGCGCGCGGGAGATGCCTCTTTAGTCCTCATCGATCTTGGCGAAGGGCGGAATCGATTGGGTGGGTCGTGTCTTGCGCAGGTTTATGGGCAAGTGGGCAACGAGACGCCGGATGCGCCCTCGACAGACATTTTGAAGGCCTTCTTTGCTGCTGTGCAACAACTCAATCATGAAAGAAAGCTGCTTGCATATCATGATCGCAGCGATGGCGGTCTCTTTGTAACACTGTTGGAGATGGCGTTTGCTGGCAGCATGGGCCTTGAGATCACGCTGCCGTGGACAGGCCTCGCCGAGTTGTTCAGCGAAGAGCTGGGCGCTGTGATCCAGGTGAGCGCGAAAGATGTTGACGAAGTGCTCCGCCGCTTGGAAGCTGCTGGCCTCAGGGCGGCGGTGGTGGGCCAGACTGCTCCCGGAAACGAAATTATTTTCCGCGGGGGCGCCGATATCGTATATCGCAACACTCGCACGGAACTGCAGAAGATATGGGCCGAGACCAGCTTCCATATCCAGTCCCTGCGAGACAACCCGGAGAGTGCGCAACAGGAGTTCTCGCTCCTCGATGATGCCGAGCGTCCTGGCCTTTCTGTGAGTGTGCCGTTCGATCTAGCGGAGCGTGTGAGCGCGCCATTTGTACATAGGACACATCCGCGGGTTGCCATTCTGCGCGAGCAGGGAGTGAACGGCCAGGTGGAGATGGCGGCTGCGTTCGATCGCGCAGGGTTCACCTCCGTCGATGTGCATATGAGCGACCTTCTGGCGGGTCGTGCACACCTTAACGACTTCCAGGGCCTCGCTGCATGTGGCGGATTCTCCTATGGCGATGTGCTTGGAGCAGGTAGTGGCTGGGCGAAGACAATCCTCTTCAATGAACAGATGAAGGAGATGTTCGGAAACTTCTTCGAGCGCCCCGACAGCTTCTCCTTGGGAGTTTGTAACGGATGCCAGATGATGGCGCAGCTCTCCGGAATTATCCCTGGAGCTGTAGGCTGGCCAATCTTTGAGCGCAATGTTTCTGCAAGATTCGAAGCGCGCCTCTGCATGGTGGAGATCGAGCAATCTCCGTCGATCTTCTTTGATGGTATGGCCGGCGCGCGCGTGCCGATTGTGGTGGCCCATGGCGAAGGGCATGTGCATGCTGTCGCGCCAGACGCCTTGATTGGTTTGCGCTACGTCGATACGTACGGGAAGGTCGCTGAACAATACCCCTTGAACCCGAGCGGCTCAGTACAGGGAGTTGCAGGTCTCTCGAGCGTGGATGGGCGAGCTCTGATCATCATGCCGCACCCGGAACGAGTCTTCCTTGGCCTGCAACACACATGGACAAGAGATCTGAAGGCCAGCCCGTGGCAGAGAATGTTCGATAACGCGCGGAAGTGGGTTGGCTGAGTAGGGAATGTACGAAGTGATGAGGTGGCTGGATTGAGTTCGAAGGTAGATTACAAATCGGCAGGCGTTGATATCGAGGCGGGCAACGAGGCTGTGCGCAGGATCAAGTCGCATGTCTCGAGGACCCATAATGCGTCTGTGTTAACGGGACTCGGGTCTTTTGGAACGTTGTTCTCACTGAGCGATGCACTGAAGGGGCTCGGCGACCCTGTGATGGTGCAGAGTACCGATGGCGTCGGTACGAAGAGCAAGGTCACGGTAATGGCTGGCCGGTATGAAGAATTAGGGCATGATTTAGTTGCGGCTGTGGCGGGCGACATCGTGGTCATGGGCGCAACGCCGCTGACGTTTCTTGATTACCTAGGTTTTCATAAGATTGAGCCTGAAGTCGTTGAGGCGCTGGTGCGCGGCATGAGCGCGGCATGCGCCGAGGCGGGCATTGCGCTGGTGGGTGGCGAGACTGCGGAGATGCCTGCTGTCTATGCAGAGGGCGACCTTGATGTCGTGGGATTTGTAACCGGAGTTGTCGATCGCGAAAAGCTGTTGACCGGAGCGACCATTGTTGCAGGAGATGTGCTGTACGCTGTGAACTCGAGCGGCTTGCATACCAATGGTTTCTCGCTTGCGCGAAAGCTTATCTTCGAGATCGGCGGCTATGCTATCGACGCCGTCCCGGAAGAGTTGGAAGGCAAGTCGATCGCAGATGCACTCCTCGCTCCCCATGCAAACTATGTGGCTCCGGTAAAGGGCATTCTTGACGCGGGCATTCCAGTAAAGGGGATGGCGCATATCACGGGTGGCGGCCTGGTGGAAAATGTTCCCCGCGTTCTGCCCGACGGCTTGGGAGTGGTCATCGATCGCAGCACGTGGAGGCCGCAACCAATCTTCTCCCTGATGCAGCGCCTGGGTGGCATCGACGATCATGAGATGCATCGCACCTTTAACATGGGCGTTGGGCTGGTCCTTGTTGGCCCTCCAGGTATTCACGCTGATTTGGCAAGAGCATTGGAGTCATTCCCTGCGTTTCGCGTGTGGGAGTTGGGTAGGGTGGAAGCCAATGCATCCGGGGTGCGCTTTGGAGAGGCCGATTGAAATGGAACGACAGGAACTGCTCGACGCAATACCGCACTGCCTGACAGAGACAGATTTTCCGCTCGCGGCAAAGTATCCGGGCAAGGTGCGTGATACATACGAAACGGGAGACGGACGCCTACTGTTGGTGACCACCGATCGCCAGAGCGGTTTCGATCGTCTGCTTGGCGCCATTCCTTACAAAGGTCAGGTGCTCAATCGGACTTCACTCTACTGGTTTGAACAGACATGCGGCGTCATTGGCAATCATGTGCTTTCAAGCCCGCATGCAAACGTCCTTGTTGCTCGCAAGTGCACTGTTCTGCCGATTGAGTTTGTGGTGCGCGGTTATATGACCGGGTCGACGGACACCTCTATCTGGACGCAGTACCAAAAGGGGGTGCGCAACTACTGTGGCCATGCGTTGGCGGAGGGGGTGAAGAAAAACGAGCCACTGCCGAAAAATATTGTCACTCCTACAACGAAGGAGAAAGCCCACGATCGTCCAATCACTGCAGCTGAGATTGTCTCCGAACGCTGGATGACGGCGGAGCAGTGGGAGTTTACCTCGACGAAGGCGCTTGAACTATTCGCCTTCGGTCAAAGTCTTGCAGCCGAGCGCGGCCTGATCTTGGCCGATACAAAGTACGAGTTCGGCGTTGCGGAGAATGGCGAGGTCTTACTTGTTGATGAGATCCACACGCCGGATTCCAGCCGTTATTGGCTGGCAGACAGCTATGCAGAGCGCCTGGCAGCGGGCCAGGAGCCAAACATGATCGACAAGGAGTTCTTTCGGCTGTGGTTCCGAGATCGCTGCGATCCCTATAAGGATGCTGTACTCCCTATTCCTCCGGATGAGTTGATTGCTGAGCTTGCATCGAGATACATCCAGCTATTCGAAAAAATCACCGGGATGACGTTTGCGCCTGACTTACGACCGTTAGAGCCAACCGTGCTCGCGAGCCTGGAGCAATGAGCGACACTATTCTGATCGTTGGTTCTGGAGCACGGGAACACGCCATTGCTGTGGCGCTGGCGCGCTCACCGCAGTGTCCCAAGCTGCTTTGCTTTAGTGGCGCGCGAAATCCGGGAATTGTCTCCCTCTGCTTGGAATATGGTTTGGGAAGTATCGCGGACCCCGAAGCAGTTTCGTCGTTCGCTCGCAAGCACTACGCAACGATGGCGGTCATCGGTCCTGAAGCGCCGCTTGCGGCTGGCGTGGCGGACGCACTATGGGCGTTCGGAATTCCCGTTGTCGGGCCGACGCAGAGCCTCGCGCGCATCGAATCTAGCAAAGGCTTTACGCGTGAGCTGCTGGCGAAGTACGAGATTCCCGGCAACCCCTTCTTCCAGCGTTTCACCTCCTTGAACGGACTTCAGACGGTGCTGGAGCGATACACAAATAGACATGTCATCAAGGACGACGGTCTCGCCGGAGGCAAGGGAGTCAAGGTGTGCGGTGACCACCTGCTGTCCATGGAAGACAGTCTTGCGTTTTGCGGCGAGCTTTTGGAGCATGGGCATCCGTTTGTCGTCGAGGAGAAAATAGAGGGCGAAGAATTTTCGCTGATGAGCTTTTGCGATGGATTCACGCTCCGGCATATGCCTGCAGTGCAGGACCACAAGCGTGCCTTTGATGGAGATAAGGGTCCTAATACCGGTGGAATGGGAACCTACACCGACGCTGATCACAAACTGCCTTTTCTGCGCGAACAAGACATTGTCGACGCACAGGCAATCAACCAACGTGTTGCATTGGCGCTGGCAGAGGAGTGTGGTGC
>JBAVDD010000373.1:0-10001 GCA_049587035.1 Acidobacteriaceae bacterium
ATGCCCTCGACGACTATCAGCGCGCCGCCTATTCGCTCGAAGCGTTCGAAGAGCGCTTCGTCGACTCACGCGGTGCTTTCGATATGGGCTACCCCGCGCCCCCTCCGCCCCTGGACAGAATGTCTCCAGCCGACCTCACCCAATACGAGACCCTCCTGGCCACCTATATCAAGGCCATCGATCGGATGACCGTGCGCATTCACTTCTTCGATCGCGTCGCCCGGGGCGTCCTCAACGGCGCCACGGACCGTGACGATCTCAGCCGCCGCGCCTTCCCCGACCACAAGCCGCCCTCCCTCGATCTCCCCCCGTCCACTGATCGGAGCCCTCAACCATGATCGACATTCACCCTCCGCAACACACACCCATTACCCGCCGCGACTTCTTCATCCACCTCGGCATCGTGGTCCTCGGCATCCTCATCGCCATCGCGCTAGAGCAGTCCGTCGAGGCCCTCCACCAGGCCCACCAGCGCGCCGAACTCCGCCAGGCCCTCGCCCACGAGAGCCAGCAGATCCTCAAAGACTGCCGCGACAGTGAAAAGGAGTCAACCGCCGATCTCGCCTGGGCCACCGCCATGGGGCAACAGCTCTCGGACGCAGCCCGCCTCCATCATCCCGTCGGCCTCGCGCGACCCTTCCCGCCATCCACAGCAAACATCCCCGACGACCCGATCTTCCGCGCCGCAGCCGCCAGCAACCAGCTCGCCCTTCTCTCGCGCTCCGAGATCGTCTCCTACTCCGAAGTCGACTCGCTCCTGACGCAATACCGCGTCCTCGATCAAAACGCTCACAAAGCTTACGCGGACTACTTCCATTTCCAGCTCGCGCAAACCTTCGCAAAGCCACCCGGAACGCTGCCCTTCGACGGCACCTCGCTACAGGACCTCAAGACCGCCTACACCCTCCAGGGCGCTGGAGCAGCTTCGATACAACAGCTCCAACGCTGGGCCCGCGTCATCCAGGGCGCCGAAGTAGCCGTCTCCAGCGGCGAGCGCGACCTCCTGAAGATCCAGGCCTCCGAGATCAAATACATAAGCCAACCCTCCCCCGCCCCACCAACGGAGAAGCCCTAATCATGTTGGACGTCTACCCACCCGAACACACCCCGCACACCTGGCGCGACTTCTTCATCCACATCGCCACCATCGTCGTAGGCCTCTGCATCGCCGTCGGCCTCGAGCAAACCGTCGAACTCATCCATCATCATCATCAGCTCCACGAAGCCCGCGCAGCCATCCACGCCGAGCTCGAATACAACCAGAACCTCCTGACAGAGACCACCGCTATTCTCACGGCAACCCAGCAGACAATGCAGCACAATGCAGCGCTTCTACGCTCCCCGACAACGACCGCCAACGTCCCCACATCAGCGCTCATCTACAAGTGGGACATAGGCTATCCGCGCTCCAACGCCTGGCAGGATGCCAAGGCCAGCAGCGCCGTCGACTATATGACGCCCAGCGAACGCGCCTCCGCCGACTTCATCTACGGCGATGGCGATCTTGCAGAGAAGTTCGCCATGTCCTGGCTTGAGGACAACAACATCGCCGCCGCCATCGTCCATCGAGCCCACACTCTCGGCGAACTCACTCCCACCGAACGCGATCAACTTCTTCAAGTCACAGCCAGGACCGAAGGCGAGCTTGTAAGCTATCAGAACCTTATCCACTGGGACCAGGATGCAATCAAGAGATACCTCAGTTTTCCCGCGCAATCCGGCAAGCAAGTTGAGTAATTCGCCAACTACGACTTGAAAACATAACCCCATGATCGACTTGAGAACATAACTCCATGATCGACGTCTACCCTCCCGAACACACCCCGCACACCTGGCGCGACTTCTTCATCCACATCGCCACCATCGTCGTCGGCCTGGTCATCGCCATCGGCCTCGAACAAACCGTCGAAGCCATCCATAACGCCCACGAACGCCGCACGCTGATCGAGGAGATGCACGCAGAGGCTGAGAGCAATATCGACCCTCTCCGCACGGACATCGACCGCGATCTCGACAAAGCGCGTTGGCAAATCGTCGTCATGGAGGCCATTCGCGCCGCCCCGCCAAAGAGCGGTTTCGTCACCGTGGTACTGCCGCCGCACGCCGGGTTCTATCCGCAGATCTATCCCTCACGCGCCGTCTGGGCCGTCGCCAAAACCAATGGCAAGGTAGCCTTGCTCTCAGAAACCCAGGCTGAAGTCTACGATCGCCTCGATAGCGAGGCCACCAATGAGATCGCCGCGGACGATCGAGTGAACATTGCGCAAACCAAGCTGCAGAGCGAAGAGATTCGCCTGGGCATACACCTGCAGCCCGGCCTGACCGTAAAGCTTCCCTCCTCTGACGTTCCCATCCTCACTCAGGACATCGCCGAAATCGTAGCTGGAGCCCAGAACGATGCACAGCAATGCGCCTTCTGGATCGGCGCCGCGCGCGCCGTAGCCGACAGAGTGCAGAACCGCGATGCATTCGTCCCGTACTTTCGCCAGGAGCGCCTCACTCTCGAAGACCGTCTCTCCCTCGAAGACCACCCCGCCCTCGAAGACCACCCCGCACAGCAGGTCCGTCCGGCAAAGCAATAACTCATCCCTGCCGGGCTCATCCACCACCAACCTCGGTTACTCCACTCAGAATCGCAAGCCATTCAGAGAGCCAACATGATCGACATCCACCCACCCGAACACACCGTCATTACCCGCCGCGACTTCTTCATCCACCTCGGCATCGTCGTCCTCGGCATCCTCATCGCCATCGGCCTCGAACAGTCCGTCGAATACTTCCACCACCGCCATCTCGCCGCCGAAGCCCGCCGCTCGCTTCTCGCGGAGCGCGACACGGATGAAATCTCGAACGAGTTAAACATCTTCGCTACAAAACGCCACCAACACAATCTGCAGCATGACCTCGCCGTTTTGCAATCGCTACGCACACACCAGCCACTGCCATCCGGACCGTTCATCGTGCGCCACGTCCGCTATCTCTATCCCGAGGACGAATGGCGAACGATCCATCAGTCCGGCACCATCAACTACCTCACCGGGAAGCTGATTGGCGTCGACTACCGCTATACAAATCAGGAGGCCTTCATGGCGCGCGTTGACCGCAGCAACGAAGATCTCTACAGCGCCGCCGCCGTGCTCCGCTCGTCCAGCGATCCGCTGAATACCACCTTCGAGAAAAATGTAGCCTTAAATAACTTTCTCAAACGTCTCGCCGCGGCCCATGAGAATCTCTCCACGCAAGAGATCGACGCCGAATTCGCGACCCTCGCCGAGCCCGCCAACTTCAACGCGCTCTCACCCGCACAGATCGATTCCCTCGAACACGCCATCCAGACCGCCCTCGCTGACGATGACGCCCTGCTCACCTACTGCTATGACATCAAGCGCAACCTGGGCAACCACCCGCAAGACTGAAACAACACCAGCGATCGGAAACCCTGATCGAAACCCAGACCGGAAATCATGATTGACATCCATCCACCCCACCATCCCGCCGGTTTCACGTCGCCAGTCTTCACGGAGCTCGAATGATCGACATCCACCCACCCGAACACACCGTCATTACCCGCCGCGACTTCTTCATCCACCTCGGCATCGTCGTCCTCGGCATTCTCATCGCCATCGGCCTTGAGCAGTCCGTCGAATACCTCCACCACCGCCATCAGGTCGCCGAGCTCTCCGGACAAATGCGCGTCGAAGCCCAAAACAATATCCCCCTGATACGAGAATCCATCGCCAGGCTCAAGGTGCAGGACGGCTACGTCCAGTCTCTCGAGCAGGCGCTCCTCGCCGGGAAACCATCCGGCGATTCTGTGGACGTGCACGGCGTCCCTCCTCCCGGTGGCTCCGTCGTCTACATCTCCCCGTCGCGAGCCACATGGCCGGCCGCCCAATCCGCCGGCCTCGCCGCGCTCCTCCCTCCCATCGACGCCAAGCTCTACGCCCGCCTCGACTACAACACTGAAGGCGAGATCGCCGCCGACACCGATCTGCATCTGGCGCTCAGGACCCTCATCAGCGAGTGCGCCCGCGCCCACTACGACCACGCGAATCCGGCTGTTCAGCGAATCACCATCGTCCATCGCGACGACCTTCTCTTCCAGTTGAAACAGGTGCAGGGCGTCATGCAAGGTATTGCCGGTTCGCTCAGCCTGGTGGAAGGTGGCGAGGAGGCCATTGTCGCAGGCGTCCATTCGCTCGACGACATGTACCGCTACCAGAATGCCGCTCTTCAACGCTCGCATCCGGGCGCCATGGCCTCCTTCTACGGTGATTTGCGGAAGGACCAGGCACTGAAAATTCCGAACGCACCCGCCGCAACCGAATAGCCCCGACCCCTGTTTCACGGAGCCAACATGATCGACATCCAACCGCCCGAACACACCCCCCACACCTGGCGCGACTTCTTCATCCACATCGCCACCATCTGCATCGGCCTGCTCATCGCCATCGGCCTCGAGCAAACCGCCGAGCTCATCCATCACCATCACCAGCGGCATCAACTGGAGGAAGACCTCCGCACAGAGGCGCAGCGAAACGTGGACACAGTCCAGGCCAACGAGAAGAACTTTGCTGTCTATATGGTCTGGTATCGCGACATCCTGAAGGCGGGGAGAGAGGCACAACCTGCGGCAGGGTTTGTTGACGTTGTCATCCCTCCAAGGGTCAATCCAGCGTTCGCCCAGCGACCAATGGACAGCGTTTGGCCCGCCGCAATGGCTTCAGGCGCCGTAGCCGTGCTGCCCCGCGAGGAAGTAGAAACCTTCGGAAGAGTCAGTGCCTATGCCCAAAGGGCCGAGGAAGCAGTACAGGTTCGCGAATCGGGAGCGGTCGCTGAAAACGCCGTCCTCAGCCGGCTCGGTCTTAGCCTCGCTCCCGGCACAACTGTGCGAGTAACTCCGCAGGACCGGGACGAGCTGATGCGCACCGTCGCAATTCATCTGGAAGGCTATCGCCAGCTATCGATCGCAGACGCTACCTGGCAAGGCGCTTCCGAGGCAATGCTTCACGGCGTCCGCTCCATCGATGAGTTTTCTCCCTTCGTCAGCCGAGCTCAGGCCGCCCGACCAAAATGACTGCACATTGCCTCGTCGTTCCTGCATCATCACGGTCCACACGATTCCCCGGAGCTTTCAACCCATGATCGACATCCAACCGCCCGAACACACCCCCCACACCTGGCGCGACTTCTTCATCCACATCGCCACCATCGTCGTCGGCCTCATCATCGCCATCGGCCTCGAGCAGTCCGTCGAGGCGATTCACCACGCGAACGAGCGACGGACGCTGGTGGCGGAGATGCGCACGGAGGCGGAGCGCGACCTCAATACGCTGCATATCAACATCGATAGCGACCTGGACGAGGCAACATGGGACTCCGCCGTCGTGACGGCGCTGCAGACGGCCCGACCGCAGAACGGCGTCGTCGTCGTAAACCTTCCAGCTCACCAAGAGTTCCTTCCCCAGATTTATCCATCGCGCGCCACCTGGTCGGTCGCAAAGACCAACGGAAAGGTAGCTCTGCTCCCCGAGAATCAAGCTGCCATTTACGACCGCCTGGATAACGAAGCCGTAAACGAGAGGACAGCACAAGACCGCGTGAACGCGGCCTCGGTCGATCTGAAAGCCGACGAGGCGGATCTCGGCATATCTCTCCACCAGGGTGCGACCATCAAGCTTCCAGTTGGAGACATCCCTGCTTTAACCAAGGACATCGCCAAAAAAATTGCTGCCTTGAACGAAGACGCTCTATGGAACGCATTCTGGGCCGGGGCCGAGAACGCCGTCGCCCACGGCGTGCGCGATCGCGAAGATATGGTTTCCTATCTGCAGCAGGAAAGGGCGGCCTTGCCGGGACGACGCTCGCATGGCTTTCCATTATCCCGCCGCTTGCAACCATAGCCCGCTGCCCCGTAACACGCTTCGCATGTTCTATGGATCGTCCGCACCTGGTCCCGCATAGGATTGGGCGCGGGTAGCATAACGAACTTCACCTTCTTCGGAGCCAACATGATCGACATCCACCCGCCCGAACACACCGTCTTTACCCGCCGCGACTTCTTCATCCACCTCGGCATCGTGGTCCTCGGCATCCTCATTGCCATCGGTCTTGAGCAAGCCGTTGAGGCCCTCCACCACCGGCAGGAGCGCGAAGCCCTCATCGAGAACTTCCATCGCGAGTGTGCCGACAACCTCAAAGTCTTCGATACCGATCTCGACGTCGTTCGCCACCAGATCGTGTGGCAGGACGCCTCGCTCGTCGCCCTGCGCAATGCCCAGCCCCAGGGCGGATACATCACCGTTACCATGCCTGTAGCGCCCACGCAAAATAACCTGCAGGCTCCATCCCGGTCGGTCTGGTCCGTGGCCAGGGCCAGCGGCAAGATCGAGCTCCTCCCCGAAAACCTTGCCGAGGTCTTCGATCGCGTCGATGGCGAAGGCGAGCATTGGGACGCCGTGGTTCAGCCCGCCAGCAACGATTTCCAGCGCATGAGGAGCTTCGCCGTTCGCACTGGGTCCCCACTGGACACCGGAGCGACCATTCACCTCACTCTCGCCCAGCGCGACGACGCCGCTGCCATCCTCGACGATCATCTCGCGCAGTGGGAACAGGAGAGGCTCTGGCTCGCCAGGTGGCAGGGCGCTTCGATGGGCGTTCTCCGTGGCGCCCAATCACGCGCTGATATGCTCGACGACATCAAGCGCGCCACTCAACGGAGCAAACCGCAATGATCGACATCCAACCGCCCGAACACACCCCCCACACCTGGAAAGACTTCTTCATACACATCGCCACCATCGTCGTCGGCCTCATCATCGCCGTTGGTCTCGAGCAAACCATCGAGCTCATCCACCACCACCACCAAATCACCGAGACCCGCGAGGCCCTCCACCACGAGCGCCTCGAAAACTACGCCCGCCTCCAAAACTACGTAAAGCTCTTCCGCCAGTCCTCCGCCTCCCAGCAGGCCGACATGGCCATCCTCATCTCCCTCCAACACCCCTCCCCAAACGCCTCCCTCGCCACCAACCACCTGCACTGGGCCATCGCCCGCAACCAGTTCGAAACCTCCGCCTGGCAAACCGCGCAAAGCAGCGGCGTCCTCACCCTCATGCCACCTGCCGAGGTCCTCGCCAACCAGAACATCTACACCGCTCTCCACGACATCTCCAACCAGAACGAACTGGAGTGGCTGGCCCTCAACGACGCCGTCCGCTTCACCTTCTCCACCCCGCACGCCGCGGATCTCACCCCCGCGCAACTCACCGAAGAGATCACCCTCATGCAGAAGCTCATGACCCGCCAATACCTCCGCGGCAACTTCATGGGCTACCCCCACCACCTCGATCCCAACTTCACCCCCGGCCCCAGCGAACTCGATCAAGCCACCTTCCACCACTTCATAGACACCACCCACGACACCCCCGTAAGCCACTAACCCCCACCCACCATCACCACCACACGGCGGGTGGCCCAACCAACCCCAACATCCGGGTGACCCAACCAACCCCAACTTCCGGGTGGCCCATTCATGCGCGCTCTTTGCGCATGGGTGGGGTGAACGATCCCCGCCCAGCATCCGGGTGGCCCATTCATGCGCGCTCTTCGCGCATGGGTGGGGTGAACGATCCCCGCGTTACCATAACTCCATGCCAAGCCGTCTAAAGCGATACCAGACCGCAGGCCACGACCACGCCATCAACTTCACTTGCTATCAGCTTCTCCCGTATCTAAACAACGACCGCGCCTGTATCCTCTTCGAAGAAACCCTCGAACGAATCCGTCAACGCCACCAGTTCTTTCTCTTCGGTTACTGCATCATGCCGAATCACGTCCACCTGCTCCTGAGCGAGCCCAGGCTTCATCCCCTGGCAACCACCCTCAGCGTTCTAAAAGGAGAAACCTCCAAGCTCCTGAAGGGTGAACGAGACCAGTTCTGGCAAACCCGCTACTACGACTTCAACATCCTGACGCACAGGAAGCACGTAGAAAAGCTGAGGTACATCCACCGAAACCCGGTAGAGCAAGGCCTGGCAGAAAAACCCGAAGACTGGCCCTGGAGCAGCTTCCGTCACTACCTGACAGGTGAACAAGGCCGAGTAGAGATCGAATCCGAATGGACCTATAACCGCCGCGAACAACAGTAACAAACCAGTGGCCACCCAACATCCAGATACCCCAACCAACCCCAACATCCGCGCTCCAGCGCTACCCCAACATCCGCGCCCAACCAACCCCAACATCCGGGTGGCCCATTCATGACGGTTTCATCGTCATGGGTGGGGTGAACGAACCCCGCGCTACCATAACTCCGTGGGCGGGCACCCCACTCATACCCTCGCACTTGGGGCATGAGTGGCGGCCCATACCGTCCGCGCTGGCATATATACTTCGCACAAATGCCGCGCCCTAACCATCTCTCCACGCGAGCGTCGGCTCTCACCGCAGCCATCCTGATCGTATACGGCACCATCGCGATCCCAGTTGCCGCTCAGACCAGCTCCTCCCAACCTTCCGCAAACTGTTCCGCATATGCATCCGTCCCACTCCCCGCGGAGGCAGAGAAGGCCTCTATTCCCAAAACGTCTCCATCGTGTGCTTCGTATCGCTCCTATCGCGGCATCGGTCGCTCCGTAAATTACGCGGAGGCTCGTGCATGTGCATGGCAGGAGCGCCTGGCGCAAAAAGCTAACCTAAGCCAAAATCAGCAGGAACCCACCGCATGGGTCGTTGGCGGCTCACTCATTCTTGCTGACATCTATTTCAATGGCGCCGGTGTCAAGCGCAATATCCCGCTGGCCATGCGTTTCGCCTGCGAGTCCGAAGAGGGTATGGCACAGCTTGCACTACCAGAAATCACCAGGCTCCATGGTTCACTCCCCGCCCACGGTCCCTTCGAGTTCTGTGACTATGCCGCGACCACCTTCAGCATGGACTTTTGCAGCGGTTACGCCTCCGAAATCGAAGATGACCGCAGAAGTCGTTACTACAAATCGCTGAGCTCCACCATGACTCCGGAACAAAAGGCAGCTTTCAAAAAACTACTTGCCGCTGAAAGCGCATACGTCGACGCTCATGCTCTCGAGGTGTATCAAGGAGGCACCATCCGCGCTATACGAACCATCGGCTCTCAGGACATCCTCAACAATCTCTTCCATACGGATGTGGTTCACTACGAGCGCAGGAAATGGCCCTTGCTCTCCAACCATCAGATCGCAGACGCCGATGCCATCCTGAATCGCGAATATAAGAAGCAACTCGTCCAGACCCAAGGCCAAACAAAAGAGGCGATCGAGGATGGTGTCGTCACGGCAAACCACCTCGCCAGCGTGCAACGGACCTGGGAAGCATACCGCGATGCATGGGTCGCATTCGCACGCGTCCGCTACCCCGAGGCCGCGACCCGCATCCGCGCAGAAGTCACTATCGACCGATACCGTCTCCTGAACACCATCTCTGACTTCTAGCCGGGTGCCCAATGTCTCGATTTTGAGACATGCGTCCGCAGAATGCTTCCCAGGGTTCAGATGATCCCGTTTCACCCAAAATCACCCCACCACCACCCCATGTCAAGCACCCTTGACACATTTCCGCCGGACGCCCTAATCCGCGCGTCCCAAAACCCAGCTCAAATCACCCCCGTGCACCCATAACCGGGTTCAGGCTGCACTTAAACTCACACAAACCGCGCCCGAATCCCACACAAGATCTCGTAAGAAATCGTCCCACTCCACCGCGCATGATCATCCGCCGTAACCCCATCCCCCAACAGAACAACTTCATCGCCCACAGCAACCCCTGCGATATCAGTAACATCCACGGTAGTCAAATTCATCGACACCCGCCCTACCATCGCAGCCCGCCGCCCCCCAATCATCACCCAACCATTCCCCACCCCCGAAGACGCCGCCCGTCGCAACCCATCCGAGTACCCAACCGGCAATAACGCCAACCTAATCAATGACTTAGCAATAAACGTCCCTCCATACCCCACCGTC
>JBAVDD010000374.1:0-3751 GCA_049587035.1 Acidobacteriaceae bacterium
CGAAAGCTGAACGGTAATACCGCCAACTGCAAAAACGTTCGAGTCTCCAGTTTAGGGGTTGGACGGTCGGCGAGCAAATAGGGAGTACAGGAATCGTAAGGCCGGGAGAAGGAAAGTCGAGAAAAGCGAAGCGGCCAGCCCGTGGAGTACGTGGGCTGGCCGCTTGGGTGAGTGGTTTAGCTTACTTGCTTGCAGGCATATTCTCGGCAAACCACCGAATCTCCCGGGCCGCCCGATCGCGGATGTGTGCGGGGTTGCGGAAGCCGTGACCTTCATCTGGATAGACGACGAGTTGGGTCTTCACGCCGAGGTCGCGCAGCGCATGCCAGAACTCGAACGACTGCGGGGCAGGACACTCTCCGTCGCGGTCTCCGACGATGACCAAGGTTGGTGTTGTGACGTTCTTGATGTACGTGATGGCGGAGGATTTAGCGTACACGGCCGGGTCGTCGTAGACGCTGGCGCCGAAGAAGGGAATCATCCACTGATCAATCGAGTTCTCACCGTAATAGCTCAGCCAGTCCGAAAGTCCGGCACCAGCAACAGCCGCGCGGAACCGGTGTGTCTGGGTCACGGCAAACATGGTCATGAATCCGCCATAGCTCCAGCCGGTGAGACCCTCGCGAGCCTTGTCGATGGGGTATTTGGCTTCGATGGTGTCCATGCCCTTGAGGATGTCACGTAGATCACCGTAGCCGAAGTCCTTGCGATTGGCCTGGGCGAACTTCTCCCCCTGGCCGAAGGAGCCTCGCGGGTTGGGTGCCAGGACGAAGTAGCCCTGCTCCGACCACATGGTGCTGGGCCGCGGACCTGCCGAAGCGGAGGGCCCGCCGTGGACTTCAACAATGAGCGGGTACTTCTTGGCGGGGTCGTAGTCCTTAGGGAAGGTGAGCCAGCCCTGCACGTTGAATCCCTCGTTCTTCCATTCGATGGACTCAAAACGCATGGCGGACTTGGGTTCGTTAGCGTTCAGGTGCGTGAGTTCGGTTAGCTTGCCCGTGCTGCCGTTGGCGAGAACAATCTCGGGCGGCAGGTTGTAGCCGGACCGTACGAAGGCTAGCAATCCATCGTGCGAGCTGCTGATGGCATTCTTGATTGGACCGCCCGAGACGCTAACTTCGCCGAGATCGATTGCACCCAGTTGCTTGTGCGCGGGCACTGAGTAATCGACCAGAAGCATATGGCCGCTGCGGTCTTCCGTGAAGCCAATGGTCTTGTCGCCGGTCCAGCCTTCAATGGTAGGAGTGCCGTCAATACCCGGCGTGACGTCAGTCGGCTCACCGCCCTTGGCATCGATGACGTAGACATCGCCACCGGTGGAACCCTGATCGGACATCAGGCCGCCAATCAGTGCAATCTGCTTGCCATCAGGGGAGTAGCGCGGGACGGCTATTTGCAGGCCATGCAGCGAGCCAGGAACAGTGTTGGGATCGAGGACGACGAAGGGTTCGCCGCCGGAGACAGGCTCGGAGTACAGCTTGGCGATCCACCAATTATTTTCGCCCGGAGGGTTGGCGGCGATGTAAGCGATTTCGGTCGAGCTCGGAGCGTAATCGAACTCGAAGACGTGCAGGTTAGCTGGCGTCAGAAAGTGGCCGGCGCCGTTGGATGTATCAACCCCGTAAACGCGCTGTACCTCAACGCCGTCTTCGCCGATGACACCGTTCCAGGGAGGCATAGCATCCAGAGCGCCTGCATGGCGGGTGGCGTTTTCAACGAAGAGGAAGGCAATCGATCGCCCGTCAGGCGACCAGGCTGGCTGCTGCAACTCACCGGTGAGATGAGTTAGCTGAGAGACTTTGCCCGTCGATTTCGACCAGAGAAAGATTTGTTCCTGATCCGGCTTGGCCTTGTCGCCGGTGCAGGTGGAGAGGAACGCGAGCGTTTGCCCATCGTGAGACCAGATGGGCGTACTGTCTGCGCAGTGCGAGGCGCCTTCGATCTGAACCAGCTGTGTGGACGAGGGATCCGCTACCTGGGTCAGGCGGACGGTGGACGCGTCGCGGCCGCGGAGCGTCCAGGCAACAGTCGCCCCATCCGGGGAGATTGCGACACCACCAGGCTGGGTGAAGCGGGTAAACGCTCGATTAGGATTGGCGGTGTCGGCCGCAGGCGCAAGGGCCGGCTTGGAGGCAGTTTGCGCGAAGGGTGCTGGGCACAGCAAGAGGGAACATGCGGCTGCGAGCAGCGGCAAGCGGGCACGGCGTATGTAGATGTTCATGCACGCCAGCCTATCACCGGAGGACGGGTCTTTGGCAAAGCTATCCGCCCTGCGTGGTTCGGTCTCTGTAAAAGCAACAGAATGCGTGAGGTTTAGTCTGCGCGCTTGATGCGGTGCAACTGCACTTCTCGCAGAGTCTCAAAGCCCAGGCGCTGGTAGATGCGGATGGCGGATTGATTGGTGGAGACTACGTGGAGGACAGAGCGGGCGTGAGTCTTGCGGTGATGATGCAGGAGGTGCGTTGTGAGAGAGGCGGCCAAGCCCTGGCCTCGATAGTCGGGGTGGGTGCATACGCCGCTGATCTCCCGGTGAGGGTCGAGGACGAGGCGTTCGCCGGCCATGGCAATAAGCTTGCCGGGCTCCGTGGGATGCCAGATGCCAAAATAGCTGCCCATCAAGCAGGTTCGCCAGCGGAAGAAGCCAGGAAAGGCGACGTCGGTCAGTGCGACCATTGCGGGTGCATCCGCGCAGGTAAGGGAATATATCGGGAGGGTTGCGTGGAGGGCGGGAAGCGGAGCGCGTTCAGGAAAGCCCATCTGAAGGCATGGTGTGACCCCGCGGTATTGCAGGCCCTCCATGGATGGAGGAGGGTTGCCAAGCACATAGGTGGTTTCACCCGGCTCCATAAGGATGCGGAGGTCATAAAAGGCCGAGGGCGTGTTTTGGGCGACGCAGGCGAAGGGGGCAATATCCGCGGGGTATTTCCGAGCCAAGCCTTGGGTGAGGGCCAGGCGCCGGTGGCTGGAGCACAGAGCATTCCAGATAGGATTGGTGAAAGGGTCCGAGAAAGTGGGGGGATCTGGCTGCATCGGCGGGGACTGGTGCGGCATGGGACTAAGGTATACCGCAGGAACGGGAACTGGGGTGTCGGCAGATTTGGGCTGGGGATTCCTTGACGCTGGCGGGGCGAATTGATACAGTTAGAAGGTTCCGCGAGTATCCGGAACGTGCCGTCACGAAGAGGCTCGGCGGGTTTTGGCCCGCGTTCCACTGGATACAAGAGATTCACCGCAGGATTTGCCCGGATAATTGATGGGCAGTCAGTAAGTCTGCGGGTTGGCGTAATGCCTATCTAATCGCGCCTGCGACACCCTCCTCCCCGCTGCACCATGAGCGGGACCCCATGGGGATGGGCTATGTGGGCCGGAACAGCGAAACGGAGTTGAGTCGTTGAGCGGCTTGTGAAAGCCGGCTCCATGCACCTCGGCCACCGTCGACTGTTATTTCGTTTGAGCTGTTGTTAGTACACGCAGTCAGCCGTACGGCCGCGTGCAGGATTCAGAACTTCGCCGAAGCGTGTTCCTTCTTCTATTTAGGAGAAAACAACATGCTTCGCCTTCCTTGCGTCTGGAGTTTACGCAGACCGGGAAGCAGCGCGAGAGGAGCTGCCCTGCACCGAGCCCGAATAGAGTTTCGGGTAGTCGCTACCTTCGGGTAGAGCTGCTTTCAGGTAGTTCCAAGGAGTAGTAAAGTGCCTACGTTTCATCAGCTCGTAAAGCAGGGCCGGACGCCGACCCGCTACAAGACGGC
>JBAVDD010000375.1:0-12971 GCA_049587035.1 Acidobacteriaceae bacterium
ATGTTGCTCCTTCAGTGCCCCAATCAGTTGGGGCAGCCACGTGTAGGCAGTCAGTTCAGTAACGCCCAGCCTCAACCGGCGCGCTGGAAAGGTTCCATCTCGCCCCAAGGCAACAATGCGGTCCTCGAGCTCCAGCATTTGCCGACCCAGCTCGAGTACGTGCTCGCCCTCTTCAGTCAGGCGAGCACCTCGCCGATTGCGGTCGAAGATAGGCCGGCCTACAGAGAGTTCGAGCTCCTGCATCCGTTTGGATATGGCTGACTGGGACGCGTTTAACCGCTCGGCTGCCCGTTCGAACGTTCCGAGCAACGCGATCCAATGGAGTGCTTTAATCTGCCTCAATGTGATCATGGGCTTGGCCTATACAAATAATATAGTCCTAAAAATGGTTAATAGGGTGCCCTTATAATCAATTATTAGACTGATTAATAGCCGCGTATCCGTGGTGGCCACCCCAATCCCTGAATAGGCAGGGCTGATTGGCTGCGGGAGGTAGCGCTGTCCCGCTGTCCCGTATCAGCGAATTGCGATATCCCGCTAGCGAGCCGGGCCGAGCTAAGAAATGGCTGCCGGTTTTGAGGGGCCCTTGGGGCCCGGATACCCCGCACCGTCCACTGGCCCAGCCATCGGAGCAAGCCGGCTCGGCCTGCGAAGAGTAACCGCGTGGCTGAGCTCTCTGCAGTCCTCCTCGAAGACACGCGCGGCCAGGTCACCGATAGGCGAGATCTCCCGCCGAGATGCGCTGGACTGCAGACGGCAAGATCGCACGCGTAGCACTCGAGAGTTGCGATGGGGAGGTACTCGTGAGACTTGGTACGCCGATGCCAAGGAAACCGTGAACCACGAAGACGCCTGATGGAGCGGCTCCGAGGCACCCCACAACTGCACCGCGATCGGGGCATGCGACAGCGGCCTTGCACGGTTAGCTCTCATTGCTCAGCGTGGCACGGAACGCAGCGATGCCGGCCCGCCGGCGATCGGCATGCGCTCGCCCGTGTCCTCGAGTGCTCCGTCGTGGATGGCGTAGATCGCGATCTGCTTCTCGACATTGAACTGTATCAGCACCCGGTGGCTGTCGGCGGTGAAGACGATACCCTGCGCGGCCTCGCCGCCAGCTAGATCGGATTTCTGGAGCGCTTGGCCGTTGCGGACTTCGAATAGCAGGACCCGCCCGCGCGGTTTCCGCCCTGGATTGTCGGGTCTCAGATTGGAGCCATCCATCGCCTGCACCGCAATCCACCGGCCATTCGGGGAAATGGCGATGCCTTCGGGTACCGAGGGTACCGTGACATGCTCGATGGCGTGAAACGGACGGTGCGACACGTCGATCAAGGTAAAGCTATCCACATCCGCGTACAGGCGCCCGGGGTGCGACAGTCCTCCGAGGCCGACGTTGCTGACCACGGCCCATTTGCCATCGCTGGAGACATCGAGCGCATAGGGGGCGACCCCGGTCGTGACACGATCGCCCGTGTCACTGACCCGTCCGTCGCTCACGTTGAGCACCACCAATCCCTGCTCGTCGCGCAAGGCGACGAGCGCGGCCCTGCCATCGTGAGTGAAGCTTACGCCGGCAAGGCGCTTATCGCCTATCTTGAGTAGTTGCTTGAGCATCACGCGGTCGCCATCGATGCCGAGCACCGCAACGGTGCCCTTGACGGTAGCCGCGAGGAGCAGTGTGCCCTCGCGGTTGATGGCTAGGCCCTGCGGAAAGGCGCCGACGTCGATTTTGTCGATAATGTGCGGTGGGCTCGCTGCTAGATCGATCACCTGCAGGTAGGTCTCAAATAGGAGCTTGTGATCCGCGCGGTCGTAGCGGCTCGGCGCCGAGACAACGGCGAGCCGCCCGTTCGGGGTGATCGCCACCGCTTGCGGCGGCCCGACCAGACTGTGACGAACCGCCACCGTTGCCTTGATCACGGGCGGGGAGCTGGAGGCATCGATCAGGGTCAACGTGTCCGGACCGACCCCCTCGGGATAGGTGATTTCGCCTCTCGAGCGCACGGATTTGGCGTCGTTAGCAGAAACAATCAGATCTGCCGCGATAGCCGGGCTCACCGTTTGCGCCAGAGCAAATGCTCCGAGCGCCACCGCAAGCGCGCTCGATGACCGGTTCGCGTTGCTGAGTCTCACGGTCGAGGTCCTGTTCAAGTGCTCGGAATGCTCGGACGGTCAGAGCAGCGGCTCGGCATTCTTGTATATGACGAGTCTGCTCACAGTTATCCCCGGCGGTTCCAAACCGCGCGGCTGTCTCGCGAGTGCCCCGCCGCCAAACCAGACGGCACGCGAGTGGATCGCACGAGCAGGGTCGTCATCGTGGCGATGAGCAGTGCAGTCGCCATCAGCACGTAGGAAGCACCAGGATTGCCAGTGGCGGCGTTCAGATAACCCACCAGGTAGGCGCCGACAAAGGAGCCGAGAGCGCCGATGCTGTTGATGAGCGCCATCGCTCCCCCCGCCACGTTCTTCGGTAGCATCTCGCTGATCATGGCAAAGAACGGCCCGTAAGGCGCGTACATGGCGCCTGCGGCAATGACCAGCAGGCCGAACGACAGCCAGAAGCTGGATGAGCCGAGCACGTACGAGCCGTAGAATGCCAGGGCCCCGACGAGCAGCGATGGCCAGACGAAGACTCTGCGGCGGAGGAGCTTATCGGAAAAATAAGAAGCCGCGAGCATCGCTACGATGGCCAGGAGATAAGGGACCGCGGACAGCCAACCGGTTTCCACCAACCCCAAGCTCGAGCCTACGTTGAGGATCGATGGCAGCCACAGTACTAACCCGTACACGCCAATACTCCAGCAGAAATACTGTACGCACAGGAGCAAAACCGGAGTTGACTTGAATGCCTCCGCATAATTCTTAACCGGTGTGATGCCAATCTCCTCGTTCGCCAGAGCAGTTTCCACCGCGTCCTTCTCGGCTGCCGTCAGCCAACTCGCGTCGCGCAGTTTGTCGCGCACCAATCGCCACCAGAAAGCGGCCCAGATGACCGCCGGCGCGCCCTCGATGATGAACATCCAGCGCCAGGTCAGACCCTGCACCAGATATCCGGAGAGCACCGACATCCAAAGGATGGTCACGGGGTTGCCAAGAATCAGAAAGGTATTGGCCCGCGAGCGCTCGCCGCACGTGAACCAGTTGGTCAGCAGGATGAGCATAGCCGGCAGCATCGCAGCCTCGACCACGCCGAGCAGGAAGCGAATAGCCAGCAGCCAGTGCGCGTCGCGGATGACCCCGGTCAGCGTGGCGCCGCCGCCCCAGAGGATAAGGCTCCAGAATACCAGCGAGCGCACACTTTTTCGCTGCGCGTATATGGCGCCGGGGATCTGAAACGCGAAGTATCCAAGGAAGAACGCTGAGCCGATCAGTGCGTTGAGCTCCTTGGTGATGTGCAGATCGGCCGCCATTCCGGCTTCCGCGGCAAAGCCATAATTGGCGCGGTCCAAGTACGCCAGACTGTAGGTAATGAAGACGATCGGCATCAGGTACCACCAGCGACGGCTTGCGGGTTGCTGCTGCATCGCGCGCTTGCTCCTGCGGATTTTCAGTGTCGCTCGACTTCAACTTGTGCGCGTATGGGTAATCCTTCCAAATCGACGACGACCTCGTTGGCAAATGCACCAATGAGTTGCTGCGTGCAACTGCCGTCTCACAGACGACGCTGCGTCCCCACAAGAGCGCGATGACAATTTCTGCTGGTGTTCCCGCTAGACCGACCGCCCTTCCGCCGCTAGAAACTCCTTTTCCACGACCGTACTGATGTGCCAGAAAGGATGCGGCAGAAGCGCGATAAATTTGCATATAGCCCCATCTTGTTTCTTCATCAGTCCACCGCGCCCTTACTGAGGGCCTTCTCTTGGCCTCCATTTGCCAGACTCGATCGAAAAATGGAATTGAACCGGGGTCGTTTTAATCTCTTTTCACAGAACGTACTCCTCCTCCACACTTTGTGAAGAGATCTCCGCCTGAAGGCGCGGGCCCTGGACAGAAAACAGGTCACATCAAGACCTGGCGCGTTACGGAGAGATCGGGATGCGCTGTTTGGAAATGTCTCGTAATACGTGACTAGCCAGCCCGCGACGATATTATAACTCTGCGTTTGCTGGCTCTTAGTCGCCATATTGACGGCTGGGCCAGTCAATATCGACCTACCTCGCACAATCTATGGTCAGTTATCCGCAGAGCTGAAGCTGAAAGCCGCACTTCCGGCTGAAAATGACTCCCGACGGTTCCCAGCGTCGTGTGATGGTCGCGAACAACCTCGGTCTGCCGTTTATTTGTTAAGGCCTCCCAATTCGAGAGATCAGAGGGATCACTCATGATAATGATAGGCAGAGCGCGCAACCGCCCGACGGCACTAATGCTCTGTTTCCTGGTTGTAAGCTTATTTGCGTCAGCGCAGCGGCTGCTTGCGGAGTCCAAGCCGGCTAGCCAGGAAGCCATACGACGCGCTCATGCTTTGCTCGAAAGAATGACGGTTGAAGAAAAGGTCGGGCAATTGAACCTTGTATCCATTCGCTACTCCTCGGAGAGAACGCGTCCCGACGATGAAGCGATTATTCAAGGCAAAGTAGGAGGGATCTTGCATCTCGCTGACCCAACGGAGATCGACCGACTTCAGCACCTTGCTGTGGAACATAGCCGCTTGCATATTCCAATCCTCTTTGGTTTGGACGCCATCCACGGCTACGACACGATGTTTCCGATCCCCCTGGCGATGGCGTCCTCCTGGGATCCATCCATGGAAGAATCCGCTCAGGCATTCGCAGCCAGCGAAGCGCGCGCCGCGGGTATCCGCTGGACAATGACTCCGATGGTGGATATAGCCCGGGATGCACGCTGGGGGCGCATCCGCGAAGGTGCGGGCGAGGATCCTTATCTCGGTTCGCTAATGGCGAAAGCGCAAGTTCTCGGATTTCAAGGACAATCGCTCGGCCCAAACAGTGTGGTTGCTTGCGTGAAGCACTTCGCCGGTTACGGGGCAGCGGACGGGGGCCGTGACTACGACTCATCATATGTCCCTGAAGTACTTCTCCGGAACGTGTATCTGAAGCCCTTTCATGCTGCCGTAGCTGCTGGGGTGGGGTGCCTGATGAGCGCTTACATGGACCTCGACGACGTCCCGGCGAGCGGGAACCGCTGGCTGTTGACTGACGTCTTGCGCAAGGAATGGAGATTTAGGGGATTCATCACTTCAGACGATAAGGCAATTGCCAACCTTCAGACTCACGGGTACGCTTCCAGTCCTGCCGATGCTGCATTCAAGGCGATTGCCGCCGGCGCTGGCATGGACTTGGGAGGTCAGACCTTCATCAACAACTTACCGAAGCTGATTGCCGAGGGAAAGGTGACCGAGCCTGAACTGGACGCGGCAGTTCTGCCCATTCTTGCCATCAAATACCAGATCGGGCTGTTCGACCACCCTTATGTTGATTCGCCCAAAGCTGCAGATGCGTCAAACCACGTCAACGGAATTGCCTTGACGCGCAGCGTAGCTGCGCGATCCATGGTTCTTCTGAAGAACGAGCAGAACACACTTCCCCTTACGAAGGGCAAAATACGACGGGTAGCTGTTATAGGATATCTGGCGAACTCAGGTGTCGACACACAAGGTGGCCTTCGCCCAGATTGGCAATATCTCCGAGTTGCGAAGCATCCCCCGGTCACGATTCTTTCAGCACTGAAAGCGCAGATTGGTTCTGATGCACAAATTACGTATGTAGCCGGTCCCGGACTCCCACGAATGTTCCCGTCGAAGTGGGAAATATTCACTGGCCAGACACCAGTCAGGCAGCCTACGATGTCTGAAGTTAGAGATTGGCTAAAGAAGACCAGAGCTGCCGCGTCAAATGCGGATGTAGTTATAGCTGTACTCGGCGAACTGGCATCGATGAGCGGCGAAGAATCATCGCGAGCCAGCCTGAGTCTGCCAGGAATTCAAGAACAAATGCTTGAAGCGGCAGCAACGGCAGGTAAGCCGATTGTAGTTGTTCTGATCAACGGTCGGCCCCTTGATATTCGATGGGCGTATGAACATGTGTCCGCGATACTGGAGGCATGGCTACCTGGCACAGAAGGCGGAAATGCGGTTGCAGATATTCTATTTGGAAATGTAAACCCTGGAGGCAAGCTACCTGTGACATGGCCGCGATCTGCCGGGCAGGAGCCACTCTATTACAATCACAACCTAACTCAGCATCCAGACAGCGATCCGGGGTTCACTTCGCTATATTGGGATTTATCCAGCTCACCACTATACCACTTCGGATATGGTTTGAGTTATACCACTTTCAAGTTTTCCAATCTCCGGCTAACCAACCGCCAGATCAAAATAGGCGATGGCGCGGACATCCTAGTCGATGTTACGAACACGGGGGCGCGTCCCGGTGATGCCGTCGGGCAACTATACATACATGCGCGCGCGGGTACGGGCTCTCGACCGAAGCGACAACTCGCCGGTTTTCGTCGGATAACGCTGGAACCTGGCGAAACGCGGACGCTGGAATTCCCACTTGGCAAAGACGACCTCAGCTTCTGGAGCCCACAGACGAAGGTTTGGACGGAGGAAGGTGGAGTTTTCGATATCTGGGTAGGGGACGATTCAGCAGCCACACTGGCAACTCAGCTTGTGGTTACACAGTAAGGCAAAACAGAACATCCACGGTTCGGTAACTGCATTTACGTCCTAAGGTCCGACGCAGAAACACCGCCATGACCATCAGCGCGAAGTTTCAAGCGAACCTCCCGTTACTTACGCTGGCACTAGTGGTGGGTACCGCAGCAACGATGCCCGTTGTTGCGAGTGCTGCGACAATTGCACGGACCCCGCAAACAAACGCGTGCGCATTCCTGACCGCCAAGCGCTTAACGGACGTCCTGCAGATGAAAGTGGATCCAGGTCATCGGCACGACAGCGGTCGGCTAAATGGTGGGATCTTTAAGGGCGCGTACTCGTCGAGTTGCATATGGAGGGTCTCTACCGATCGCAATGCGCACAATCCAAACCTCCCTCTCGGGGGAGCGAGCTTTGCAATTCTAGTCGTCATTGCATGGCCTCCAGATACTGCTGGCCCAGCGCACTTTTTGCAGTCATTCCGAGACGCCGCGCAGGCTCACATAATTGCAACAGCACCTCTGACTCTTCACATTGGCGATGAAGCGCTTTGGTGGGGCGATGGTGTTGCCGCGAGAAGGGGTAAATTCGCTTTTGGCATTTCGGTACATTTGCGGAAGCGCGCTAGGCAACGACAGATGGAGGAGACGTTGGCCAAGTACATCGCTGCGGAGATGTAGTTATAAAAGTACACCTCCATGGGATCTTTTGTTGCGCCGGAAATCTCGGCTATCGAACTCAAACCGGCAGCTACTTCGTAGTAGCGTTTGTTTCGTTCGCGCCTGTTGAGGCATCTCACGGCGCGCGAGGCACCCGTACTGCGAGGCATTTATCGAGACCAAAGCCACCGCCAGACGACCGAGCTGAGCATCGCGCTATGACGCTCAGTCTTCTGGGCGCGGGCTTATGTCAGCCGCACCTTGGCGAGCTTCGCGCGAGCGGCGTGCGCCACGAGGTGCCCGTAATGATCGTTGAGCATCTGCACCGATGTGCCGGCGAGCCGTGCTACTTCAAGCACGCTCATCCCGGCCCGCAGCGTGTCAGTAATCCAGCAGTGCCGCAGCGTATATGCGCAGACGCCCGTGTAGGGTTCGGCCGGCAACTTTGCGCGTGTTGCAGCCTCGCGTATCGGCTCGTCCCAATCGCTGTGCGCCCATGGCCGGCCATCGTCGCGCAGGAACAGCCGCGCATCAGGGGCCTTTCCCTCTGCGAGCTGCTTTAACAGTCGCACAGCCGCCGGGGACAGGGGAACGTCTCGCCGGCCGCCGTTCTTACGCTGCTTGCCCGTAATGAACGCCATTGAGCCCTCGCGCGAATTGAATTGCGAAACGGTCGCGCGGACCAGCTCACCAGCACGAGCGCCGGTCAGGGCGGCAGCTTCGAGTAGATCGCGCACTGCCTGCCCGACCTCACTGGCAGCCTTTAGCAGTGCACGACGCTGCGCTAGGCTGAGATAGAGTTCGCGGCGCTTGCTCTTGCCCCTCTCATAGGGCTTAGGCTCCACAAGGCGCAGCTCTCCGCTCAGCTCAGCGGTAACGTCCTTTCGTCTCACAGTCAGATTCAACGCGGCCTTGAGGGCTGTCAGCGTGCGGTTCGTGGCGCCCGGCGAGAGCTTCAGGCCATCGCGCCACTCCCGTACCTTCTCGGCGTTCACCTTGGCGAGCTTCTGGTCACCGAAGGCCGATCCGTACACGGTGCGCTCGAAGCGCTTCTCAGCATCGTGGGCGCAGTCATCCGACTTTGAGGTACGGCGGTTCTTCACGTAAGCCCGGCAGGCGTCCGCGACCGTCGCGACCTCGTCGGTCTTCACCCCCTGGCTGCGCTGCTTGAACCACTGCTCGGCAGCAGCTTTCGCCTGCGTATACCCGAACGTCTTGCTGTCTTCACCGAGTGATGCGTACTCGTACTTCTTACTGCTCTCGTCGGGTCGCCGCCGCGCGACCCAATAGGCCTTATCAGCGGCGATTTTGCGAAAGCCGATGGCCTGCCCCCTGTCGATCGTTCGCCAATATGGCTCGTGTATCCGCGGCGGGAGTTGCGCCCGCGTCTCGGCCCGATTAATGTCGTGCGCCATATGGCCGCCCGTCTGTATGGAACTTTGTATGGAAGTCTACCCTTAGACCAGCTTAGACGCCTATACCCTGAATTTCATATTTTTCATGTACTTACTTGACACGGATAGACGCCGATATCTCGTATTATTGCTTTCACACGGCAGGGGCCACTGGTTCGATCCCAGTACCGCCCACCAAGAAAAATCAGCTACTTGCGCTCTTCTTGCCAACTGAATCTAGCTCTGTATGGCAGCTGGTATGGCAGATGGTCGGAGATTCGGCGGTAGATCTCAGCGGACGAACCAGCTTGGCTGCCCAGCTCGCCGAGCAATTGAGTTCGGCACCGATGAACCGCCGAGCCGACCATTATCTTGGCGAACGTTCACCGCCGCCTGAACCGGCCTCAGTCGGACTCTGCGGCTCGAGGACGCCAGACTCGATCTCGCGCAGGAGCTGGCGAACCTCGTCGGCAGTGCATTGGTGGTCTGTCCGTATTGCCTCACGTAATTTTGTTACCGGATGCCTCACGAGCGATGTTACCGCGCCGTTCTCGCCTCCTCGGATCCTGCTTTCCCGTTCGAACGACATGCAGTCTGCCACCCGGTGGCAGAAGGCTGACCTGTAGAGAACGACTGACCGGTCACCATTGGTAGGCGGCTACGTCCTGGGTCATCTCATTGCCGTTAGAGATTAGCCGCTTCACAGCTTCGCGGCGCCACAACCGGAGTCGCCGCTGCATCGTAGACTGTTGCCGAAGCGTATATCGTTCTGGGTAGCGCGCCCGGAACTCAACGAGAAGCTCCAGGGCTGTTTGATCCGGACGCGCCTCGAGGCATTCGAGCATCTCCGCCCAATGAGCCTTGAAAGGATCTGGACGGATGCCACGAGGCTTGTGGCTGAGGTTTCGCCATTTGATGTGATCGATGACCATACCGCGAGCGCGGGCATCCTGACGCCAGACCTTCACGCGTTTGCCCAGCGTTTTGCGTTGGCATTGATTAAAACGGCCAGGGAACTGTACGCACAGCTCCTCGAAGAGCTGCGAGGCGTTGATGTTCGGACCGCCTTCCAGACGGCGACACATTATCGGCCATGCCGCCTTTAGAGCACGGAAGCTGCCTTTACCGGCACCGGCATAGATCAGTCGCGGTCGCTCGGGAACGCTGGCAGGCGGCACAGGAGCCTGAGCGGGCGGAGCGACCGGTGGCGAGTTCGTCTCATTGGCCGGTGGGCGAGCAACTGCCACATCCGTTCGAGAGACACTTTGCAGGCTGCGCAGGTAGCGAGGCTTGGCTGCCGCTGAGAAGGTCGGACGGACCTCGCCTGCCCGCCATGCGCTCGAGAGGCTGGCCACGAACGCGGCAAGGTCGGGCGGTTCGGGCGTAGAGCTGGGAGGTACCTCGCCATCAGCAAGCGCTGTGAGGTGTGCCTGCACGGCCCGCATCTCCTCCAGCAGCTTCAAGGGATCGAGGGTGCCTGCGACCTCGCGCAGCTTAGCCTTTGCACCCTCTGGGATACTCTCCGCCTGCAACAGCCGCTCGCAGGGCGTTTGGGGCGGATGGTAGCGCCTGCAGACCTGAGCGCCCTCCCGGTGCTTCGCGGCCAGTTTGAACGAGGGCTGGAAGAAGTTCACGAACAGCCGCGAGGCGCCATACAGGCGCGTGATGGCCTTCGCAGCTGCGATCCCCTCAAAGCGTCGATAGCCCAGAAGCTTGCGAACGACGGCTCCGTTCTTCTGCTCGATCCAAGCTTGGTCGTTCTTGCGATAGGGGCGGGACCGGGTGAGCTCGATTCCATGGCTCAGGCAGTAGCCGATCAATAAATTCGGTGCCGTTGTCGACATCCAGAGCCCGAAGGGCAAAGGGCAAAGTCAGGCGGACGCGCTCGAGCGTATCAACCACGAGAGTGCTTTCGCGCACCACCAGGGGCGCAGCTTCCGTCCACCCGCTCGCAACATCGGTCAGGACCAGGCTGTTAATGTAGCTGCCGCGATTTGCTTCCCCGCAATGCGCGACCGTGTCCATTTCCATGCTGCCGGGAAGCGGCTCATTCCAGTCGGCAAAGGTTCGCAACGGCACCCGTCGGCGCGGCTCGGGTAGCACGCGGCGAGCCTTCTTTGAGCGCGTCGCGGTGCGTGGCGCCCGCAGCAATCGGTCGATCGTCGCCGCGCTCATTGCGAGGATCTTGGAACGGATCGTCGCGTCCGGCTTCAGATGGCCGTGTCGCTCCAAGGCTGGCAGCAAGATCGGCAGCAAGGCTTTCAGTCGTTTGCCACAGACTCGATCCGAGGCTTCCCACAGAACGATTAACGCCGCGCGGGCAGCCTCGTCATAGAGCGAGGGCCGATTGCGCGTCTGCGGTTGCTTGGTGGTGGGATCCGCGTTCAACACGCGGATCGCCGACTTCTCGTGATAGCCCGTGGTCACGCTGAACTCACCCAGGATCTTGTGCTTCTCCTTGCCTGTCGCGGCCTGATAGCGCCGGCGAATAGCATTTGCGAGCTCGGCACGTGCCGTATGTGTCATTTTGGTGTGCATACCGCCTCCCCAGTGGCAAGGACAGCATGCTTACACGTCGGCGCGCCGGTAACATCTCAGGTGAGGCAACGACTTGATTCGGTAACATTTTTCCTGAGGCAATGCGAACACCCAGGGGGGCCACGATCTCGAGCGGTACATAAGAAGGCTAGCTGTATGAGACGGTGCGGCGGGGCAGCCCCATCAGCCCCAGCGCGTAAAGTGGGAAGAATGCCAGCATGAAGCCGAGAATCCAGCATACGGCGGAGATCATCCCCCAGCGCTCGTTCAGACGAAAACCGAACGCCTTCGGGGAACCAGAAATGGTAGCCCGCGATCAGCCCGAAGAGGAGCCCAGGCACCGCTACATTGTGGAAATGTGCCGCCGGAAACACTCTGTCGCGTACCTGGTAATCGATGCCGGGATCGGCGAGCAGGATCCCGCTCATGCCGCCCAGTACGAACAGAAAGAACGTCGAAGGCGGAGTACGCGTGTTGGCGCACCAGTGGCGCGGAGCAGTTGCGGCGCCTTGGAGAGATGCGCGTTCGCGTCTCATGCTTTGAACATACTCACGACGACGAGCAGGCCGATACCGAAGAGCGCTACCAGCGCGGCGAAGATAGGGCCGAGATACGGTCCATGGCGCAGGGGTTGCCGCCAGACGCGGCGATAGGCGATCGCATAGAGAACGAAGCGGCACCCGGTGCTCACGGCCATCAGCACGCCGAGCGCGATCAGTGCTCCGCCTCCCCAGGTCGAGAGTCCGCTCGAGGTGATGTGGCCGTAGGCCGGCCCCTGCGGCAGCTTTCGCAGGATCAGCCCGAAGCGGTCGACCGCGATGCCGAAGATCATCAGACCGAGCGCCGTGCGGATCCAGACCGACAGGGTTCGCTCCGCGTTCATGAACGTGCGCTCGGACGACATCTGCGAGCGCCCTTGCGAAAGCTCGACGAGACGCTTCATCAGCGTGATCTGCTCGGGCTCGCTTTGCTCTGGCATAACGTACTGAACGCACGAGCGTGGCGCAGAGCCGATCATCCGGTCACCGCCGCCACCGGATTCGAGTGAACTCGAGCTGCACCGCCGCAAGAGAACCTACGACATCGTTCCGCTCGTGTAGTCGCTGGCCCCTGCGTGTAGGCGCTTCTGTTGCGCGGGCGTGCTCATTGCTTCCCAATGTGGGGGAGTGCGCCGAGGTTAGCGCGCCGTGAGACCTCTTCCTTCGCGGAATGCGAATTTCCTCAATCACTCCAGCTGAGCCGTGACCATGAGCATACCTAACCAGTCAGCCCGTCTCGCCCCAGGGGCTCCCGGCACCGCAGCGCGATGGACATCGAGCGCCAAGGTAGGCGTGGGCACGGCGCTCAGCACCGACAGTCACGTCTGGTTCACGCTCAGCCACGGCATCTTCAACGAGATCTATTACCCGCGCATCGACCAGGCCTGCGTGCGCGACATGGGGCTCATCATCACGGACGGCGCGGCGTTTTTTTCCGAGGAGAAGCGTGACGCTGATTCCGGTGTTCGCTGGCTCGCCGAGGGCGTGCCGGCGTTCGGATTGATCAACATCAGCCGGGACGGTCGCTACCGCATCGAGAAGCAAACCCTGACCGATCCGCATCGCGACACCGTGCTGCAACAGGTCCGGTTCATCGCGCAGCAAGGCGTCTTGTCCGACTATCGTCTGCATGTCCTGCTGGCGCCGCATCTGGGCAATCAAGGCGGCGGCAACACCGCTTGGGTGGACGATTTCGAGGGTACACCGCTGCTATTTGCACGGCGCG